>NZ_CP077073.1:137500-475000 GCF_019139535.1 Pseudomonas muyukensis
GATCGCAATCGGCTGGTTGCTGCTGTAACGCTTGTCGAAGTCGTCACGCTCGAGCATGCGCGCAACCGTGTACTGCGAGGCCAGACGAATGAAGTCAGCGGGGGTCAGCTGGTCCATCCAGGTGGAGTTGAACGCGACCTCGGTCTTGGCCGGATCGAGAATCTTGAACACCTGCTGCTTGTAGGTCTCGGCGTTGTCCAGCACCTGCTCACGGGTCAGCGGCGGACGGGTGGCACTTTTGCCGCTCGGGTCGCCGATCATGCCGGTGAAGTCACCGATCAGGAAGATGACCTGGTGGCCCAGCTCCTGGAACTGGCGCAGCTTGTTGATCAGCACCGTGTGCCCCAGGTGCAGGTCGGGCGCGGTTGGGTCGAAGCCCGCTTTAATGCGCAGCGGTTGGCCGCGCATGAGCTTCTCCACCAGTTCCGACTCGACCAATACCTCTTCCGCACCGCGCTTGATAAGCGCCAGCTGCTCTTCAACCGACTTCATAGACAGACCCGCAAGGCTCAGATTCAAGGGGAGCCAACCATACAAGATCGGCCATCAAATACAAGTTTCGCAAAGGAATGTGACCCGAACGGCGTACCGCGGCGTCTACGCGCCCTTGCGCGAGAATGGATTTGGTTATATTTTATACAGTTATTTCATCTTCATCATGTCATTCATCTTTTCCATTTCATTTTTCATTCACTTTTCAAAGTCACCTTACCTATGACCAACGAACCGCCTAAAGCGCCCCCGCTTTATCCGAAAAGCCATCTGTTGGCCGCCAGCGGCATCGCCGCCCTTCTCAGCCTGGCCTTGCTGGTCTTTCCTTCCAGCGAAGTCGAAGCCAAGAAAACCACCCTCAGCCTCGAGCTGGAAAGCCCGGCCGAACAGCTGAAGGACGAGTCCCGCGCCGCGCCACTGGTGCAGGCCGAGCAGAACAGCGACTCGCCCTTCGCCCAGATCGAAGGCGAACAGGCCACCACCGCCGAGACCAAGGCCGCGCCAGCCGCCGTCGCCAAACAGGAAGAAAAAGCCCCCGGCCACCGCGAAGTGGTCGTGGCCCGCGGCGACACCCTTTCCACCCTGTTCAACAAGGTCGGCCTGCCGGCCAACGTGGTCCACGACCTGCTGGCCAGCAACAAGCAGGCCAAGCAATTCAGCCAGCTCAAGCATGGCCAGGTGCTGCAGTTCGAACTGGACAAGGACGGCCAGCTGACCAGCCTGCACAGCAAGGTCAGCAACCTCGAGACCATCCGCCTGACCCGTACCGACAAGGGCTTCAGCTTCGATCGCGAGATCAGCAAGCCAGTAGTGCGCACTGCCTATGCCCATGGCGTGATCAAAAGCTCGCTGTCGGCCTCGGCCCAGCGCGCCGGCCTGTCCCACAGCATGACCATGGACATGGCACGCATCCTTGGTTATGACATCGACTTCGCCCAGGACATCCGCCCCGGCGACGAATTCGACGTGGTCTACGAACAGAAGATGATGGACGGCAAGGTGGTCGGCACCGGCAACATTCTGTCGGCCCGCTTTACCAACCGCGGCAAGACTTACACCGCCGTGCGCTACACCAACAAGCAGGGCAACACCAACTACTACACCGCCGACGGCAACAGCCTGCGCAAGGCGTTCATCCGCACCCCGGTGGACTTCGCCCGCATCAGCTCGCGCTTCTCGGCCGGGCGCAAGCACCCGATCCTGAACAAGATCCGCGCCCACAAGGGTGTCGACTATGCCGCCCCGCGTGGCACGCCGATCAAGGCCGCCGGCGATGGCCGCATCGAGCTGGCCGGCCGTCGCGGTGGCTACGGCAACACCGTGATCATCGCCCACGGCAACGCCTACAAGACGCTGTATGGCCACATGCAGGGCTTTGCCAAGGGCATCAAGACCGGCAGCTCGGTGAAGCAGGGCCAGATCATCGGCTATATCGGCACCACTGGCCTGTCCACCGGCCCACACCTGCACTACGAGTTCCAGGTCAACGGTGTGCACGTCGACCCGCTTAGCCAGAAAGTGCCGATGGCAGACCCGATCGCCAAGGCCGAGCGCCAGCGCTTCAACCAGCAGAGCCAACCCCTGATCGCCCGCATGGATCAGGAAAAAGCCACCCTGCTCGCCGCCAACAAGCGCTGAGCCCATGGCCCTCTATCTGGGAGTGATGTCCGGGACCAGCCTCGATGGCCTGGACATCGCCTTGATCGAACAACACGAGCAGCCCCGGCTGCTCGCCACCCATTACATCCCCATGCCCGTCGACCTGCGCCAGGACCTGCTCGAGCTTTGCGCCAGCGGCCCGGACGAGATCGCCCGGGCGGCCCTGGCCGAGAATCGCTGGGCCACCCTCGCCGCCCAAGGCATCGAGCACCTGCTGGCCGGCCAGGGGCTTGCGCCCGCCGCCATCCGCGCCATCGGCAGCCACGGCCAAACCATCCGCCACGAACCTGCCCGCGGCTTTACCGTGCAGATCGGCAACCCAGCCTTGCTGGCCGAGTTGACCGGAATCTGCGTGGTCGGTGATTTCCGTCGACGTGATGTCGCCGCCGGGGGCCAGGGCGCGCCGCTGGTGCCCGCTTTCCATGAGGCGCTGTTCGGCCACCTTGGCCAGCGCCTGGCAGTGCTCAATGTAGGCGGTTTCAGCAACCTGAGCCTGATCGCCCGGGACACTCCGGTGCATGGTTTCGACTGCGGGCCGGGCAATGTGCTGCTGGACGCCTGGATCGAGCGCAAGCGCGGCCAGCCCTTCGATGCCGATGGCGCCTGGGCGGCCAGTGGCGTAGTGCAGGCCGACCTGCTCAATACCCTGCTCGGCGACCCCTTCTTCGCCGGCAGCGGCCCAAAGAGCACCGGCCGCGAAGTGTTCAACCTGGCCTGGCTGGACAGCCACCTGGGCGCCCTTCCCGGCTACCGCGACGAAGACGTACAAGCCACCCTGCTTGAGCTGACGGCACGCAGCATCATCGATTCGCTGCGCCAGGCGCAGCAGGGCACCGAAGCCTTGCTGGTCTGCGGCGGTGGCGCACGCAATGCTGCGCTGATGGCGCGCCTGGCGCAGTTGCTGCCCGGCGCCCAGGTGTCGAGCACCGCGGCGCAAGGTATCGACGCGGACTGGGTCGAGGCCATGGCCTTCGCCTGGCTCGCCCACTGCTGCCTGGAAGGCATTCCCGCCAACCGCCCGAGCGTGACCGCTGCCAAGGGCTTGCGCGTCCTCGGCGCGATCTACCCCGCCTGAGCACCCCGCAGAATGCAAAACGCCGCGCAATAGCGCGGCGTTTTGCATGACGGCACAGCGATCAGATCGAGAACGACGAACCGCAACCGCAGGTGGTGGTGGCGTTCGGGTTCTTGATCACGAAGCGCGAACCTTCCAGGCCTTCCTGGTAATCCACTTCGGCGCCAGCCAGGTACTGGTAGCTCATCGGATCGACCACCAGCGCCACGCCTTCGCGCTCGACGATGGTGTCGTCGTCGGCGACGTCTTCATCGAAAGTGAAACCGTACTGGAAGCCCGAGCAGCCGCCGCCTGTCACGAATACCCGCAGCTTCAGCCGGTCGTTGCCCTCTTCACTGACCAAGGTCTTGACCTTGTGCGCGGCCCCGGGGGTGAACTCCAAGGCCGTGGGGGTGAAGGTTTCGACGCTCATGTTGATTCTCCCGGCGCAATGCCGCCATAAAACTCGATGGGGCGTATTATCCGCTTGTCCGAGAAAATCGGTCAAGAATTGTGCGGCTTTAGTCGTGCCCATGAAAAAGGCCCGCACAAGGCGGGCCTGTTCATCCAGCGTGCGGTTATGGCAACAGGCCGGCGTGGGACAGCCCCATGCGCTCATCCAGGCCGAACAGGATGTTGAGGTTCTGCACGGCCTGGCCCGACGCGCCCTTGACCAGGTTGTCGATGACCGACAACACCACCACCAGGTCACCGCCCTGAGGCCGGTGCACGGCGATACGGCAAACGTTGGCACCGCGCACGCTGCGGGTTTCCGGGTGGCTGCCGGCCGGCATCACGTCGACGAACGGTTCATCGGCGTAACGCTTCTCGAACAGTGCCTGCAGGTCGACCGAGGTGTCGGCGACGGTGGCGTAGAGGGTGGCATGGATACCGCGGATCATCGGGGTCAGGTGCGGCACGAAGGTCAGGCCGATGTCCTTGCCTGCGGCCAGGCGCAGGCCCTGGCTGATTTCCGGCAGGTGCCGATGCCCTTTGACCGCATAGGCCTTCATGCTTTCGCCAGCTTCGCAGAACAGCGAGCCGACCGCGGCGCCGCGGCCAGCGCCACTGACACCCGACTTGCAGTCGGCGATCAGCCGGGACGGGTCAGCCAGGCCTGCTTCCAGCAGCGGCAGGAGGCCCAGCTGGGTGGCGGTGGGGTAGCAGCCAGGGACGGCGATCAGACGTGCCTGGCGGATCTTCTCGCGGTTCACTTCCGGCAGGCCGTAGACCGCGTCCTTGAGCAGCTCAGGCGCGCCGTGGGGCTGGCCGTACCACTTGCCCCACTCGTGGGCGTCCTGCAGACGGAAGTCCGCCGACAGGTCGATGACCTTGGTGCCAGCGGTCAGCAGCTCACCGGCCAGGGCATGGGCCACGCCATGGGGGGTGGCGAAGAACACCACGTCGCAGGCGGCGAGGGCCTTGCTGTCCGGCACACTGAAGGCCAGGCCGTCATAGTGGCCGCGCAGGTTCGGGTACATGTCGGCAACCGCCACGCCCGCCTCGGAGCGCGAGGTGATTACCGCCACCTCGGCCTGTGGGTGCTGCGCCAGCAGACGCAGTAGTTCGACACCGGTGTACCCCGTGCCGCCGACGATACCGACCTTGATCATGACACTTGCCCCTTATCAACCAGACCACTGGAAAGCGCACGATAATAGGGGCGCCGAGCGCCTGTAACAACTCTTCGGATGACCCTTCGGGCCCTTGGCCTCTACTATCTGACGACCGTGAAAACCTGAAGGAACCCTCCATGCTCTATCTATGGATCAAGGCGCTGCATATCGTCAGCGTGGTCTGCTGGTTCGCCGGCCTGTTCTACCTGCCGCGCCTGTTCGTCTACCACGCCCAGAGCCAGGACAGCATCAGCCTCGAGCGCTTCATCACCATGGAGCGCAAGCTGTATCGCGGCATCATGAACCCGGCAATGATCGCCACCTATGTATTCGGCGGCTGGATGCTGTACCTCAACCCGGGCTGGCTGAGCCAAGGCTGGCTGCATGCCAAGCTGACCCTGGTCGCCGTGCTTACCGTTTACCATCACATGTGCGGCGCCCAGCGCAAACGCTTCGCCGCTGGCACCAATACCCGCAGCCATGTCTACTACCGCTGGTTCAACGAAGCCCCGGTGCTGATTTTGCTGGGCATCGCAATTTTGGTGGTGGTCAAGCCGTTCTAAGGGTAACCCGTTCTTTACAAGGAGTTTCACCATGTCCCTGCCCGCGTCGCTACAACACCTGCGCCTGCCCCTGGTGGCCGCGCCGATGTTCCTGATCTCCAACCCCGAGCTGGTACTGGCCTGCTGCGCCAACGGCGTGGTCGGGAGTTTCCCGGCCCTCAACCAGCGCGACACTGCTGGTTTCAAGGCCTGGCTCGAAGAGATCGAGGCAGGGCTGGCGAAACTGGACCAGCCAGCGCCCTACGCCGTGAACCTGATCGTGCATGCGAGCAACCCCCGCCTGCAGGCCGACCTGGCCTTGTGCGTCGAACACCGGGTACCGATCGTCATCACCAGCCTGGGCGCGGTGAAGGAAGTAGTCGATGCGGTGCACGGCTATGGCGGCCTGGTGTTCCACGACGTGACCACCCGCCGGCACGCCGAGAAGGCCGCCGAAGCTGGCGTCGACGGCCTGATCGCCGTGGCCGCGGGCGCAGGCGGCCATGCCGGTAGCTGGAGCCCGTTGGCGCTGCTGGCCGAGATCCGCCAGTTCTTCGACAAGACCGTGCTGCTGTCGGGCTGCCTCAACCACGGCCATGAGCTGCTGGCTGCCCAAGTCCTGGGGGCCGACCTCGGCTACATGGGCACGCGCCTGATCGCCACCCGCGAAAGCCAGGCCCAGGACGCGTACAAACAGATGATCCTCGGCGCCAAAGCCGCCGATGTGGTACTGACCCCGGCAGTCTCCGGCATCCCCGCCAGCTTCCTGCGCCAGAGCCTGGAACAGGCCGGCTACGACCAGGCGGCGCTCAAGGGCAGCCACCAGGCCGGCAAGCTCAAGCCGATCGGCGACGAGGCCAAGGCCTGGAAGACCATCTGGTCGGCGGGCCAGGGGGTCGGTGACATCAACGACCTGCCCAGCATCGCCGAGCTGGTCGAGCGCCTGGGCCGCGAGTATCGCGCGGCACTGGAACGTACCCAGCAGCTGCGCAGCAACGTCTTGTAGCAAAGCGGCCAGGCTGTACACTAGGCGCCCCTCACGCCCCAGGAGCCTTGCATGACCCGTTACGCCATGATCACCGGTGCTTCCAGCGGCCTGGGCCTGGCCCTGGCGGAAGCGCTGGCACGGCGCGGGCGCAACTTGATCCTGGTGGCGCGCCAGCGCGAGACGCTGGAGCCGGTGGCCATCGAACTGACCCAGCGCTTCGGCGTCGAGGTGCTGTTCCGGGCCTGCGACCTCAGCCAGCCCCTGCGCCTGTCGGGCTTCGTCCTGGAGCTGGAGGAAGGCGAGCGGCGCATCGACCTGCTGGTCAACTGCGCCGGGCAGCGCACTTATGGGCCGTTCCTGGCCCATGAGTGGGCCGACGAGCAGGACCTGCTGGAGGTCAACATCCTGGCCCTGAGCCGGCTGTGCCACGCCATCGGCAACCTGATGGCAATCCAGGGGGGCGGGCAGATCCTCAATATCGCCGGCCTGGCCGGTGTCGCTCCCGGGCCGTGGATGGCCGCCTATGCCGCCAGCAAGGCCTATGTGCTGAGCTTTTCCGAGGCACTGCGTGAAGAACTGCGCCGCACCGGCATCAAGGTCTCGGTGCTGTGTCCGGGCCCGGTACGCTCCGCGAAGCGCCCTATCCCCCGCCTCGACGCCAGCAGCCCCAGCCCCGAGGAGATCGCCCTGTACACCGTGCGGGCGCTGGACAAGAACCGCGCGCTGATCCTGCCTGGGCGCGGCAATCGCTGGCTGGCCTTCGCCCCACGCCTGCTGCCGCGCTGGCTGACGCGCAAGCTGGCCGGGGCGATCCACCGCCGCTACTGCCCCGCCGGCCTGGAATAAGCACTGGGCGAGCGCCCCCCGCCTCAGTACACTCGGGCCCACACTCACCATGGAGCACGTGCTGTGGACGATCTATTCCTCAAAATCATCAACCGGGAAATCCCGGCGGATATCATCTACGAAGACGAGCAGATCCTCGCCTTCAAGGATATCGCCCCCGCGGCGCCGGTTCATTTCCTGGTCATCCCGAAGAAACACATCCGCACCCTCAACGACCTGACCGAAGAGGACAAGGCCCTGGCCGGGCACATCCTGTTCACCGCCCAGCGCCTGGCCGTCGAACAAGGCTGCGAGGAAGGCTTCCGCGTGGTCATGAACTGCAACCCGAAAGGCGGCCAGACCGTCTACCACATCCATATGCACGTGCTTGGCCAGCGCCAGATGAACTGGCCTCCGGGCTGACCCAAGGCAAGCTCCACCTGGACGATTGAGGTAGACTGTCGGGCATCACTTCAGCGGAGGTGCCCGATGGCTACCGAACGTCACTACTCGCCGCTCGACCGCTTGTTGCTGCAGGCCGATACCGCCATGCGCACCTTGCTGCCCTTCAGCGGCCAACCCGCCCGTCCCTCGCCGGCCATCGTCCAGCCGGACGCCGAGCTCGACGAACAACAGGCCCGTCATGTCGCCGGCCTGATGCGTATCAACCATACCGGCGAAGTCTGTGCCCAGGCGCTGTACCAGGGCCAGGCCCTGACCGCCAAGCTGCCCCAGGTGCGCAAGGCCATGGAGCATGCGGCGGAAGAAGAAATCGATCACCTGGCCTGGTGCGAACAACGCATCCGCCAGCTCAACAGCCACCCCAGCGTGCTCAACCCGCTGTTCTACGGCATGTCGTTCGGCATCGGCGCCCTCGCCGGCCTGGTCAGCGACAAGGTCAGCCTGGGCTTCGTCGCGGCTACCGAGCACCAGGTCTGCAAGCACCTGGACGAACACCTGGAACAAATCCCGGAGAACGACGGCAAATCGCGCGCGATCCTCGAGCAGATGCGCGTCGACGAGGAGCATCACGCCGAATCCGCCCTCCAGGCCGGTGGCTACCGCTTCCCGGCGCCGGTGCGCTTTGGCATGAGCCTGCTGGCCAAGGTCATGACCAAGAGCACCTACCGCATCTGAGGAACCACCGATGGAACGCTTCGACGCCAAGGACCTGGCACGCGCCGTAAGCGCAGGCATTCTGCAGCCCGGCCAGGACCAGGCCCTGGCGGACTTCCTGCGCCGCCAAGCCGAGGCTGGCGGTAGCTTCCAGCTGGCCCATGTCGCCTTCTACTTCGGCGCCTTGCTGATCATGGGGGCCATGGGCTGGTTGCTCACCGAAGCCTGGATGACCCTCGGTGACGGCGCGCTACTGAGCATCGCCCTGGTCTATATCGCCGGCATCACCCTGTTCGCCCTGTCGTTGCAACGCCGCGCCCAGCCCATCGCCGCCGGCGTGCTGGCCGCCGTGGCGGTGGCCATCGTGCCGCTGGCGGTATTCGCCATCGAGCGACTGGTCGGCTGGTGGCCGCTGGACGACAGCCAAGGCGACTATCACCAGTACTACACCTACGTGCAAGGCGGCTGGCTAACGATGGAGGTGGCGACGGTACTGGCCGGCCTGTTGATGCTGCGGCTCGTTCCCTTCCCGTTCATCGTCATGCCGATTGCCGTGGCGCTATGGTTCATGTCCATGGACTTGAGCGAATGGTTCTACGGCGATGTGTTCAGCTGGGAGCAACGCCGCACCGTGTCGCTGTGGTTTGGCCTTGGCCTGCTGCTGGTATTCGTCGTGATCGACGGGCGCACCGAGCGGGACTATGCCTTCTGGGGCTATCTCGCCGGGCTGACGGCGTTCTGGGGCGGGCTGACCTTGCTCGACAGCGCCAGCGAGTGGGGCAAGTTCCTCTACTGCCTGGTCAACCTTGGGCTGATGGGCCTGGCGGTACTGCTGCGCCGGCCAGTGTTCATGGTGTTCGGGGCAATGGGGGTAGCGGCTTATCTGGGCTATCTGTCGTACGAGGTGTTCGCCGACTCGCTGCTGTTCCCCGTCGTGCTGACCCTGATCGGCCTGGGCGTGATCGTGCTGGGGTTGCAGTACCAGAAGCGCCGCGAACGGCTCAGCGCGTCACTGCAGGCAAAGCTGCCGCAGTGGCTACAGGCAGCGTTGCCGGCATTGCGTCGCGGATAGATGCCATCGCGGGGTAAAGAGCCCGCCCCCACGCATGCCCGTGCCGTAGCCAGCGTGGGAGCGGGCTTGCCCCGCGTTCGTTTCAGCCCAGTTCGACAATCTCGTAGCCGTGGCTGATTTCCACACCGGCACGCTCGAGCATGATCGACGCCGAACAGTACTTCTCGGCCGATAGCTCTACCGCGCGCTTGACCTGCGCCTCTTTCAGCCCGCGGCCCTTGACCACGAAGTTCATGTGGATCTTGGTGAATACCTTCGGGTCTTCACTGGCGCGCTCGGCCTCGAGGAAGGCTTCGCAGCTTTCCACCGCCTGGCGCGATTTCTTCAAGATGCTCACCACATCGAAGCTGCTGCAGCCGCCCAGGCCCAGCAGCAGCATTTCCATCGGGCGCACACCGAGGTTGCGGCCCCCGGCTTCGGGCGGGCCGTCCATGACCACGACATGACCGCTCCCCGACTCGCCGAGGAACATCGCTTCACCGGCCCACTGGATGCGTGCCTTCATCTATCCGGACTCCAAATACGTAAAAGGGTGTCAGCTTAGACCTTGCGGCGCCGTCGGAAAAGCTCAAGCCGTGGCGCTTTTGTGCCGATGCAGGGAGAAGTGTCTGATAAGCTGGCGCCAAACGACTGGCGCTTGCCGCCAGACAATCTATAAAAAGCCAATGCGTAGCATCGAACAGGATTTCGTGATGGTCTCCTCAGCCCTGCCACCCAAGATCAAGAACATCGACAAGTTGCTGGCCCACTGCCAACGCCGTCGCTATGCCGCCAAGAGCAGCATCATCTGCGCCGGTGATCGGGCCGAGACGCTGTCGTTCATCGTCAAGGGCTCGGTGACCATCCTGATCGAGGATGACGACGGTCACGAAATGATCATCGCCTACCTCAACAGCGGTGATTTCTTCGGCGAGCTGGGCCTGTTCGAGCCAGCCGGCCAGGAACAACAACGCAGCGCCTGGGTGCGAGCCAAGACCGAATGCGAAGTGGCCGAGATCAGCTACGACAAGTTTCGCGAGCTGGCCCGCCAGGACCCGGAGATCCTCTACGCCCTCGGCAGCCAGATGGCTCAGCGCCTGCGCAACACCACGCGCAAGGTCGGCGACCTGGCGTTCTTCGATGTCACCGGGCGGGTCGCCCGCTGCCTGCTCGACCTGTGCAAGCAACCCGATGCCATGACCCACCCCGACGGCATGCAGATCAAGATCACCCGCCAGGAGATCGGCCGCATCGTCGGCTGTTCGCGAGAAATGGTCGGCCGCGTCCTCAAGGACCTCGAGGAGCGCAGCCTGGTGCAGGTCAAGGGCAAGACCATGGTGGTCTACGGCACCCGCTAATCCTGCGGCAGTGCCGCAAGCACCTGGTCATACGCCTGGCTCAGGCGTTCGAACCAGGGCACGGCCGGCGCCACTTCGTGCAGGGCGATATGGCTGTCGGCCCGGCAGCGCTGCTCAAGATCGCAACACTCGTTGAAGCGGTTGACCGCGGCGACCATCGATTCGCGCTCGTTGTCCAGCAACAGCGCGCCATGCACCAGCACCACCGGGCGCTTGCCGCCCAGGCCCTGGCGCCAGCGCTGGGCGGTGCCTACCAGTTTGCGGCCGTTGAGGTTGACGTTGTAGCGACCGTCGCAGAACGCCCCGTCGATTTCCCCAACCGAGGCCACCCCACCCCACTCGCGCAAGACATCGCACAAGGGCAGGCACAGCCGTTCGTAGGCGTTCTCGATGCGGCCATGGTCGCCTTCGCTGCGGGGCGCTACGTACACCAGGGCGATATTCACCGTGGCATGGGACTGCGGCACCGGCTCGCCGCCGGTTTCACGCAGTAACACCGGCCAGCCGGCGATGGCCAGCTCGGCGCAGGCGGCCTCGAAGTTGTCCAGCCGGCTCATGCGCCGTGGCATCACCAGGGCGTGGTCGGTCGGGCGCCAGAACAGCACGCCGGCATCGCGCTCGCCACCGCAGACGGCGGCCAGCAGCTCCTGTTCGGCGTGCAGGCCCTGCTCGACGGTGAGGGCCAGGGGTTGATCGCTCATTGTCCACCTTTGATGTGATGAGGCCCTCGAATACAAAAAAGCCGGCAAACGATGCCGGCTTCCTGTTCGATCAGTCCAGTTGCTGAACGGTTTTCTTCACCTGGTCCGGGAAGAACAAGCGTTGCAGTTCCAGCCCCGGCTGCTCGGCGCGCATGAACGCCTCGCCGACCAGGAACGAGTACACCTCGTTGATTTCCATCAGCTCGACATCGGCCCGGTTGAAGATCCCGCTCTCGGTAATCGCCAAGCGATCACGAGGGATGCGTGGCAACAGGTCGAGGGTGGTATCCAGGCTGACCTCGAAGGTGTGCAGGTTGCGGTTGTTGACCCCGACCAACGGCGTGTCGAGGGTCTTCAACGCGCGCTCCAGCTCATCGCCATCATGCACCTCGACCAACACGTCGAGGCCGACGTCCTTGGCGGTGGCGGCCAGCTCGGCCATCTTCCCGTCATCCAGCGCCGAGACGATCAACAGCACGCAGTCGGCGCCCAGGGCACGGGCCTCGACGATCTGGTACGGATCGACCATGAAGTCCTTGCGGATCACCGGCAGCGACACCGCGGCGCGGGCCTGCTGCAAGTAAAGGTCGGCACCCTGGAAGTAGTCCACGTCGGTGAGCACCGACAGGCAGGTCGCCCCGCCCTTCTCGTAGCTGACGGCGATTTCCGCCGGCACGAAGTGCTCGCGGATCACCCCCTTGCTCGGCGACGCTTTCTTGATTTCGGCGATCACCGCTGGCTTCTTGAGCCTGGCCTGCTTGATCAGCGCATTGGCGAACCCGCGCGGGGCCTCGGCGGCCTTGGCCAGTTGTTCCAGTTCGCCGAGGCTGACGCGGGCGCGGCGCTCGGATACTTCCTGGAATTTGCGGGCGATGATCCTTTCCAGCACCGTCGGCACGCTCATGCTTGGTTCTCCACCTTGAATACCGCAGTAAAGGCGCCCAGCTCCTGCAGTTTTTCCCAGGCCAGGCCGGTGTGCAGCACATCGTGGGCCAGCTCCACGCCCTGGGCCAGGGTCATGGCGTGATCGGCGGCGTACAGCGCGGCGCCGGCGTTGAGCACGATCATCTCGGCGGCCTTCTGGCCGTTCTCGGTCTTGCGCCGGCCCAGTGCATCGCGGATCAGCTCCAGCGATGCCTGCGGGCCGTCGACCGCCAGGCCATGCAGGCTCTGGCTCTTCATGCCGAGGTCCTCGGGTTCGACCCAATACTCGATGATCTGGTCGTTCTTCAGTTCAGCGACAAAGGTTGGCGCAGCCAGGCTGAACTCGTCCAGGCCATCCTTGGAGTGCACCACCAGCACATGCTTGCTGCCCATGCGCTGCAGCACTTCGGCCAATGGACGGCACAGGGCCTGGGTGAACACCCCGACCACCTGGTGCTTCACACCGGCCGGATTCGTAAGCGGGCCGAGCATGTTGAACAGGGTACGCAGCCCCAGCTCGCGACGCGGGCCGGCGGCGTGCTTCATGGCGCTGTGGTGGGTCTGGGCGAACATGAAGCCGATGCCCAGGCTGTCGATGCAACGGCCCACTTGCACCGGCGTCAGGTTCAGGTAGATGCCCGCGGCTTCCAGCAGGTCGGCACTGCCGCTCTTGCCAGACACTGCGCGGTTGCCGTGCTTGGCCACGGTGCAACCGGCCGCCGCGATGACGAACGCCGAGGCGGTGGACACGTTGAAGATATTGGCGCCATCGCCACCGGTACCGACGATGTCGACCACGCCGTCGAGGGTCTTGAGCTCGACCTTGTCGGCCAGCTCACGCATCACCGACACCGCGCCGACGATCTCGTCGATGCTCTCGCTCTTCATGCGCATGCCCATCAGGAAGGCGCCGATCTGCGCCTCGCTGCATTGGCCGGTCATGATCTGGCGCATGACGTCGCGCATTTCCTCGGTGCTCAGGTCCAGGTGGCCGACGATGCGGCTCAATGCGTTCTTGATCTCCATGATCGCTCCTTAACGGCGTCCGCCGGTCTGCTTGAGGAAGTTGGCGAACAGCTCGTGACCCTGCTCGGTGAGAATGGACTCGGGGTGGAACTGTACCCCTTCGACGTTCAGGGTTTTATGACGCAGGCCCATGATCTCGTCGACCGAGCCATCTTCATGGGCGGTCCAGGCGGTCACTTCGAGGCAATCAGGCAGGGTATCGCGCTTGACCACCAGCGAGTGGTAGCGGGTGACGGTGAGCGGGTTGTTCAGGCCGGCGAACACCCCCAGGTCGCGGTGCAATACCGGGCTGGTCTTGCCGTGCATCACCTGGCGCGCGCGCACCACGTCACCGCCGTAGGCCTGGCCGATGGACTGGTGGCCCAGGCACACGCCCAGGATCGGCAGCTTGCCGGCAAAGTGCAGGATGGCCTCGATGGACACACCCGCTTCGCTCGGGGTGCAAGGGCCGGGAGAAACGACGATGCGCTCGGGGTTCAGGGCTTCGATCTGGGCGATGGTCATTTCGTCATTGCGAATGACCTTGACCTCGGCACCCAGCTCGCCGAGGTACTGCACCACGTTGTAGGTGAAGGAGTCGTAGTTGTCGATCATCAGTAACATCTGCAACGAACCTCTTGAATACTGACTTTTGATTCGAGCCTTCCCCTACCGGCATGGATGCGGGTAAATCCGCATTGAGCGGCCGGTGAAGCGAAAGGAAGGCAAACAGGAGCGGGCCGGGCTAGCCGGCAGGGGATAAAGTCAGGCGCGCCAACGCCAACGGGCGTGGGCCTTGATAACGCGCATCAAGAGTTTGCTGACGATCAACACAGGGTAGGTCTCGTTCATACGTCACGGCACAGTAGCCTACCGGCGCGGCGGGCGCAATATGCCGGTAAACACGGGGAAACGAATGCAATGACGGGCAATGCGCGGTGATTTGCTATGGTCATGCCGCTTGCTTCGATAAAAACAACGAAAAGGACATTCATGCATGCACACGGCACCCTTCCTGCGTTCCGCCCTCGGCATCCTTGCCCTCGCCTGCAGCCAGGCCATGGCCGCGCCCTCGCCCTATTCGTCGATGATCGTCTTCGGTGACAGCCTCAGCGACGCCGGGCAGTTTCCCGACCTGACCGGTGGCACCCCAGGCATGCGTTTCACCAACCGCGACGCCAACGGCAACTATGCGCCGGTCTCACCGATGATCCTCGGCGCCAGGCTGGGTTTCTCCGGCGCGGCACTGGGCCCCTCCACCTCGCTGACCAACCAGTTGCAGGGCACCCCCGACGGCAACAACTGGGCGGTGGGTGGCTACACCACGCAGCAGATCCTCGACTCGATCACCGACACCTCGAAAGCCGTTATCCCGCCTGGGCGCCCCGGTGCCGGCGTGGTCCTGCGCGAGCGTGACGGCTACCTGGCCAACGGCCTGCGCGCCGACCCCAACGCGCTGTACTACCTGACCGGCGGCGGCAACGACTTCCTCCAGGGCCTGGTCAACAGCCCGGCCGACGCGGCAGCCGCCGGAGCACGCCTGGCCGCCAGTGCCCAGGCCCTGCAACAGGGGGGCGCACGCTACATCATGGTCTGGCTGCTGCCAGACCTGGGCCAGACCCCGAACTTCAGCGGCACGCCCCAGCAAGGCCCGCTGTCGCAGCTGTCCAGCGTGTTCAACCAGGCGCTGGTCGGCCAACTCGGGCAGATCGACGCCCAGATCATCCCGCTCAACGTGCCCCTGCTGCTGCGCGAAGCCCTCGCCAGCCCCGGCCAGTTCGGCCTGGCCAGCGACCAGAACCTGGTCGGCACCTGCTACAGCGGCGACGGTTGCGTGGGCAACCCGGTCTACGGTGCCAACGGCAGCAGCCCGGATCCAACCCGGCTGCTGTTCAACGACTCGGTGCACCCAACCATCGCCGGCCAGCAACTGATCGCCGACTACGGCTTTTCGATCCTGGCCGCGCCGTGGGAACTGACACTGCTGCCGGAAATCGCCCACGCCAGCCTGCGCGCCCACCAGGACGAACTGCGCAACCAGTGGCAGACACCCTGGCAGGCCGTCGGCCAGTGGCAGGCGTTCGTCGCCACTGGCGACCAGGACCTGGACTTCGGCAGCCAGCGCAGCGCCGCCAGTGGCGACGGGCGCAGCTACAACCTGACCCTCGGCGGCAGCTACCGGCTGGATGAGGCCTGGCGCCTGGGCCTGGCCGCCGGGGTCTACCGGCAGAAACTCGAAGCAGGCCAGCACGACTCGGACTACAAGCTCGACAGTTACCTGGCCAGTGCCTTCGCCCAGTTCCGCCAGGACCGCTGGTGGGCGGATGCGGCGTTGACCGCCGGCCACCTGGACTACCGCGACCTCAAGCGCACCTTCGCCCTGGGCGTGAACGAGCGCAGCGAAAAAGGCGATACCGACGGCGAGGCCTGGGCCATCAGCGCCCGCCTGGGCTACAACCTGGCGAGCGAGGGCAGTGCCTGGCAACTGGCGCCGTTCGTCAGTGGCGACTATGCGCGGGTCAAGGTCGATGGCTATGACGAGAAGAGCGGGCGCTCGACAGCGCTTGGCTTCGACGACCAGGCGCGCAAGTCGCGGCGCCTGGGCGTAGGCCTGCAGGGCAGCGTGCAGGTGTTGCCCAGCACCCGGCTGTTCGCCGAAGTGGCCCGCGAGCATGAGTTCGAGGATGACCAGCAGGACCTGACCCTGCACTTGACCCGCCTGCCGGCCAACGACTTCACCCTGACCGGCTACACGCCGCACAGCAACCTGACCCGCGCCAGCCTGGGGGTGAGTCATGAACTGGTGGCCGGGTTAACCCTGCGGGGGAACTACAACTGGCGCAAGAGTGATGAGTTGACTCAGCAGGGGCTGAGCCTGGGGGTCAGCGTCGACTTCTAGATCGTTGGGGCCGCTCTGCGGCCCTTTCGCGACACAAGGCCGCTCCTACAGAAGAACACAATCGCCTGTAGGAGCGGCCTTGTGTCGCGAAAGGGCTGCGAAGCAGCCCCGCAAGCCAGTGAATTACTGGATCGTGGTCTGCTCGGCCAACGCCACCGCGCGGAACATCGCCCGGCGCTTGTTGAGGGTTTCTTCCCACTCCAGCGCCGGTACCGAGTCGGCGACGATACCGCCGCCGGCCTGTACATGCAGCTCGCCATCCTTGATCACCGCGGTGCGGATGGCGATGGCGGTGTCCATGTTGCCGTTCCAGGCAAAGTAGCCCACCGCGCCACCGTAGACACCGCGCTTGACCGGCTCCAGCTCGTCGATGATCTCCATCGCGCGAATCTTCGGCGCCCCGGACAAGGTGCCCGCCGGCAGGATCGCGCGCAGCGCGTCCATCGCCGTCAGCCCCTCACGCAACTGGCCAGTGACGTTGGAAACAATGTGCATGACGTTGGAATAGCGCTCGATCACCATCTTCTCGGTCAGGCGCACGCTACCGGTGGACGACACCCGCCCCACATCGTTGCGGCCCAGGTCGATCAGCATCAGGTGCTCGGCGATTTCCTTGTCGTCCGACAGCAGGTCGTCTTCCAAGGCGCGGTCGGCCTCTTCGGTAGCCCCACGCGGGCGGGTGCCGGCTATCGGGCGCACGGTGACCAGGTTGTCCTCGACCCGCACCAGCACTTCCGGCGAACTGCCGACCACGTGGAAGTCGCCGAAGTTGAAGAAGTACATGTACGGCGTCGGGTTGAAGCAGCGCAGGGCGCGGTACAGGTCGATGGGCGCAGCCTTGAAGTCGATGGACATGCGCTGCGACGGCACCACCTGCATGCAGTCGCCGGCGAGGATGTACTCCTTGATCCGCCCCACGGCGTTTTCATAGTCGTCACGGGTATAGCTGGAACGGAATTGCGGCTCGGCCGCCTGTGGGCCGCTGAGGTCCAGGCCGCGGCGCGGGGCGATGGGCTGGCGCAGCGTGGCCAGCAGCCCTTGCAGGCGCGCCTGGCCCTGCTCGAAAGCCTGCTCGTCGGCCGGGTCGACCAGCACGATGGCGTGCATCTTGCCAGCCAGGTTGTCGAACACCACCACCGCGTCGGAAACCATCAACAGGATATCCGGCACGCCCAGCGGATCCGGGTTCGGGCTGGCGCCGAGGCGTTTTTCCACATAACGCACGCAGTCGTAGCCGAAGTAACCGACCAGGCCACCGTTGAAGCGCGGCAGGCCCGCAATGTCGGCGACCTTGTAGCGGTCCTTGAAGGCCTCGACGAAGGCCAGTGGATCCTCGACGTCATGGCTTTCCACCTCGACGCCATCCTCCAGGATGCTCACGTGGTAGCCATGCACCCGCAGCACGGTGCGCGACGGCAGGCCGATCATCGAGTAACGGCCCCATTTTTCGCCGCCCTGCACCGACTCGAGCAGGTAGGAGTTGGGTTGGTCGGCCAGTTTCAGGTAGATCGACAGCGGCGTGTCGAAGTCGGCCAGGGTTTCACAGGCCAAGGGGATGCGGTTGTAGCCGGCAGCGGCCAGGCGCAGGAATTCTTCGCGGGTCATGTGTAGCCTCGGGCAAGCAGCAAAGGGGGCGGGCAAACGGACGTACCGGCGGGTGCCGGTGGGCAGCAGTCAGGCGCGCCAGCGCCAGCGGGCCAGGGCCTTGATGACTTTCATCCAGAGTTTGCCGGTAACCACCACGTTGTTGTCTCTGCTTGGCGGGGCTTGAAGGTCCGTCAACGTTATCCCAGTGTCGGAGACTAAGCAACCGGGCAGCAGCAAGCGCAGGTCGTCGATGACCAGGCTGGGGGATTCCTCGTCGATGGGGCGGCCATGATTGTAGCCGTAGCTCAGGCCTACGCACTTGACGCCGGCGGCCTTGGCAGCCAGCACGTCGCTGCGCGAATCGCCGACGAACAACGATTGTTCGGCGCTGACACCGGCCATCTTCATCACGAACAACAGTGCCGCCGGGTCGGGCTTCTTCTGCGCCAGAGTATCGCCGCCGATGATCCAGCGGAAATAGCGACCGATCTTCATCTGGTCGAGCAAGGGGGCGACGAAGCGTTCGGGCTTGTTGGTGATCAGCGCCATCTCCACGCCCTGCTTGCGCAGCCAGCGCAAGGTGTCGCGCACGCCGGGGTAGACCACGGTCAGCTCATGGCTTTCGGCGTAGGCCTCCATGAACAGCGCCAGCGCCTGCTCGGCCAGCGCGTCGTCCACCGCCTGGTGCTCGATGCTACCGGCCAGGGCGCGGCGCACCAGCACCTGGGCGCCGTTGCCGACCCAGTGGCGTACCGCCTCCAGCCCGGCGGGCGGTCGCCCGAGTTCGAGCAGCATGCGGTCGACGGCTGCGGCCAGGTCGGGAACAGAGTCGATCAGGGTGCCATCCAGATCGAACATCACCAGCCTGGGCAGCGTCCCCGGGAACAGCTGCTCGAAGCCACTCATGCGCGGGCCAGCGCCAGTTCGGCACGCATCTGGTCGATGACCTGCTTGTAGTCCGGGGCGTTGAAGATCGCTGAACCGGCAACGAAGGTGTCGGCACCGGCGGCAGCGATCTCGCGGATATTGCCGACGTTGACGCCTCCGTCGATCTCCAGGCGGATATCGCGGCCGCTGGCATCGATCAGCGCACGGGCTTCACGCAGCTTGTCGAGGGTGCCGGGGATGAACTTCTGGCCGCCGAAGCCTGGGTTGACGCTCATCAGCAGGACCATGTCGATCTTGTCCATCACGTACTTCAGGGCATCCAGGCTGGTGGCCGGGTTGAACACCAGGCCGGCCTTGCAGCCACCGTCCTTGATCAGTTGCAGCGACCGGTCGATGTGCTGCGAGGCTTCCGGGTGGAAGGTGATGTAGGTGGCGCCGGCCTCGATGAAATCGCCGATGATGCGGTCGACCGGGCTGACCATCAGGTGCACGTCGATCGGTGCGGTCACGCCGTACTTGCGCAAAGCGCTGCAGACCATCGGGCCGATGGTCAGGTTGGGCACGTAGTGGTTGTCCATGACATCGAAGTGGACGATGTCGGCCCCGGCGGCCAGGACCTTGTCGACGTCCTCGCCCAGGCGGGCGAAATCGGCGGACAGAATGGAGGGGGCAATAGCGTAGGGCTGCATGGCGCACCTGTTGGGCAGAATCACGGTGGCGCGCATTGTAACTCAGGCAAAGCGATGAGGGCTGATTGGTATCAAGGGTGTGCGTCGGTCGATAACTCACACCGCGTGGGAGCGGGCTTGCCCCGCGATGGCGGCGGTGGGTTTACCATCGCCATCGCGGGGCAAGCCCACTCCCACGTGCGCTTCGCAGCATGGGAATCAGCCCGGCTGCTGGGTCCTCAGCTTCTCGCTACGCCCGCGCAACCACTCAAGGGTCAGCAGCAACACCACCGAAAACGCGATCAGCAAGGTGGCCGCCGCGGCGATGGTCGGGCTCAGGTTCTCGCGGATGCCGCTGAACATCTGCCGTGGCAGGGTCGCCTGCTCGGGCCCGGCGAGGAACAGCGTCACCACCACTTCATCGAACGAGGTGGCAAAGGCGAACAACGCCCCGGAAATAACCCCCGGCGCGATCAGCGGCAGGGTCACCCGGCGAAACGCCAGTAACGGCGAGGCCCCCAGGCTGGCTGCCGCGCGTACCAGGTTGTAGTTGAAACCCTGCAGCGTCGCCGACACGGTGATGATCACGAACGGCACGCCCAGCACCGCGTGCACCAGGATCAGCGAGGTGAAGCTGTTGCCCATGCCCAGCGGGGCGAAGAACAGGTAGCTGGCCACGCCGATGATCACCACCGGTACCACCATCGGCGAAATCACCAGCGCCATCACCAGCGACTTGCCGGGAAAATCGCCGCGGGTCAGGCCAATGGCGGCCAGGGTGCCGAACACCATGGCCAGCACGGTGGCCGCCGGGGCGACGATGATGCTGTTCTTCAGCGCGCGCATCCACTCGGCCGAGGCGAAGAAGTCCTGGTACCAATGCAGCGAGAAACCTTGCAATGGATACACCAGGAAGCTGCCACTGTTGAATGAAAGGGGGATGATCACCAGCACCGGCAGCACCAGGAACAACAGGATCAGGCCGCAGAGAATCCGCAGGCTGTAGAACCACACCCGCTCCACGGGCGACATATAGGGGCTCAGCATGACAAGGCTCCTCAGCTCAGGCGCAGGCGGCTGGCGCCGACCAGCCAGCTATAGATCAGGTACAGCAGCACGGTCGCCAGCAGCAGCAAGCCGCCCAATGCGGTGGCCATGCCCCAGTTGATGCTGGTGTTGGTGTAGAAGGCGACGAAGTAGCTGACCATCTGGTCGTTGGGGCTGCCCAGCAGCGCCGGGGTGATGTAGTAGCCGATGGCCAGGATGAACACCAGCAGGCAGCCGGCGCCGACACCGGCGTAGGTCTGCGGGAAGTACACCCGCCAGAAGCTGGCGAACGGGTGGCAGCCAAGCGAGATCGCCGCGCGCATGTAGCTGGGCGAGATGCCCTTCATCACGCTGTACAGCGGCAGGATCATGAACGGCAGCAGGATGTGCACCATCGAGATGTACACACCGGTGCGGTTGAACACCAGTTCCAACGGTT
Organism: Pseudomonas muyukensis; assembly: GCF_019139535.1. Taxonomy (NCBI): domain Bacteria; kingdom Pseudomonadati; phylum Pseudomonadota; class Gammaproteobacteria; order Pseudomonadales; family Pseudomonadaceae; genus Pseudomonas; species Pseudomonas muyukensis. The sequence goes on from NZ_CP077073.1 coordinate 158,360, forward strand.
GGTCGATGATGCCCATGGCCATCAGCGCGCTGTTGATCAGGCCGCCGGATTGCAGCAGCACGATCCACGCCGCCACCCGTACCAGGATCGAAGTCCAGAACGGCAGCAGCACCAGGATCATCAGCAGGTTGCTCTGCCGGGTCGGCAGGTTGGCCAGCAGGTACGCCAATGGATAGGCGAGCACCAGGCAGATGGCGGTGATCACCACGCCCATCCACAGGGTGCGGGCGAAGATATCCAGGTAGATGGCCTGGTCGGGCGTGGCCTTGGCCAGCTCACCGAGGTCGTCGATGCGGTGGTCGAGAGACGCCAGCAGGTAGAACGAAGTGACCGTGCTGGTATTGCGGCGGATCGCCTGCCAGTAGGCCGGGTCGCCCCAGCGCTCGTCCAGCGCTTGCAGGGCCTCTTTATAAGAAGCCGGCTCGGTCTTGAACGGCAAGGCACGGGCGGTCTTGGCCAGCAGGCTGCGGTAACCGGCCAGCTCCATGTTCAGGCGCTTGGACAGGTCGCCCAAGGTCTGGTTCTTGCGCGATTCGGCCAGGTCCTGGCTCAGGGCCTGGTAGACCGGCTCGCCGGGCAGGCTCTTGCCATCCCACTGCGTCACCGCCTCGACGGTGCGCGGCAGGCCGGCGACCACCTCGGGGTTGCCGACGCTCTTGTACAGCAGCGCCGCGATCGGCACCAGAAACACCAGCAGGAGAAACAGCGCCAACGGCGCGATCAACGCCTGGGCCTTCCAGCGGTTGACCCGCTCGGCATGCTTGAGGCGCTGCTTGAGGCTTGGACCTGCGCCTTCGTTGAGGGGCATTGCAATGGCCATGACGAACTCCGGAAAACGGGAAAGGGGCGGTTCGCCGGCAAGCCGGCTCCTACGGATGGATTGCGCGTTTCTGTAGGAGCCGGCTTGCCGGCGATGGGCCGCACAGCGGCCCGTGACTACTTCTTCGCCGCCCAGGCGTTGAAGCGTTGCTCCAGCTGTTCGCTGTTGTCGGCCCAGAACGCCACGTCGATCTGCACCTGGTTGGCGATGTTCTCAGGCGTGGTCGGCATGTCCTTTTTCACCTCGGCTGCCAGCAGGCTCACGGCCTTGCTGTTGGCCGGGCCGTAGGCGATGTTCTCGGAGTAGGTCTTCTGCTGCTCGGGCTGCACGGTGTAGGCGATGAATTTCTTCGCCGCGTCCACATCCTTGGCGCCCTTCGGAATGGCCCAGGCGTCAAAGTCGTAGATACCGCCGTTCCACACCACCTTGAGGTTGCTTTCCTTCTGCACCGCCGCGATCCGGCCGTTGTAGGCCGAGCTCATGACCACGTCACCCGAGGCCAGGTACTGCGGCGGCTGGGCGCCGGCTTCCCACCACTGGATGCTCGGCTTGAGTTCGTCGAGCTTCTTGAAGGCACGATCCTGGCCTTCCTTGGTAGCCAGCACCTTGTACACCTCTTTGGGCGCGATACCGTCAGCCATCAGAGCGAACTCGAGGGTGTACTTGGCGCCCTTGCGCAGGCCGCGCTTGCCGGGGAATTTCTTCGTATCCCAGAAATCGGCCCAACTGGTGGGCGCGCTCTTGAGCTTGTCGGCGTTGTAGGCCAGCACCGTGGACCAGACGAAGAAGCCCACCCCGCACGGCTGGATGGCCCCCGGCACGTAGTCGGCTTCGTCACCGAACAGTGCCGGATCGAGCTCTTCGAACATGCCTTCATCGCAACCCCGGGCCAACTCCGGCGACTCTACCTCGACCAGGTTCCAGCTCACGCTCTTGGTATCGACCATGGCCTTGACCTTGGCCATTTCACCGTTGTACTCCCCGGCGACGATCTTGCCCTTGCCGGCCTTCTCCCACGGCTCGTAGAACGCCTTGGTCTGGGCCGCCTTGTTGGCGCCGCCAAAGGAGATCACGGTGAGGTCGGCCGCCAGGGCCTGGCCGGCGGCGAACAGCCCCAGGGCCAGGGCGGTCAGTTTCAACTGCTTGCGCATTATTATTCTCTCCACAGTACAGGGTTGGTGACGCAAACCATCAGTGGGCTTCGGTGATCGGATCGAGCGCGCGGCCGTGCTCCACCTCCCACCCCAGCGGTACCACATCGCCCACGGCCAGGGCCGGGTCGAGCTCGGCGATTGGCTGCTTGACGAAGAAATCGGCCTTGCCGCAGACCTCCAGGCGCACCCGCACGTGGTCGCCCAGGTAGATGAACTCGGCCACACGGCCAGAGAAGCGGTTGACGCAGCGCTCGCTGTGGCCGTTCAGGCGCACCCGCTCGGGGCGGATCGACAGGGTCACCGGCTCGCCGGCCTGGCCGACCTTCACCGCCAGCGCCTCGACCCGCTCGCCCCGGGCCAGTTGCACCTGGCAGCGGTTGCCGTCACTGGCCAGCAAGGTGCCGTTGAGGCGGTTGTTCTCGCCGATGAAGTTGGCGACGAAGGTGTTGCAGGGTTGTTCGTAGAGCGTGCGCGGGTCGGCGATCTGCTGGATTTCGCCCTGGTGGAACACCGCCACCCGGTCGGACATGGTCAACGCCTCGCCCTGGTCGTGGGTCACATAGACCACGGTCACGCCCAGGCGCTGGTGGATGTGCTTGATCTCCATCTGCATGTGTTCGCGCAATTGCTTGTCCAGGGCGCCGAGCGGTTCGTCCATAAGCACCAGTTGTGGCTCGAACACCAAGGCGCGGGCCAGGGCCACCCGTTGCTGCTGGCCACCGGAGAGCTGGCCGGGATAGCGCTTGGCGAAGGCATCGAGCTGGACCATGTTGAGCACGCGCTTGACCCGCTCGCTGATGTCGGTCTTGCTCAGGTTGCGCACGGTCAGCGGGAAGGCCAGGTTCTCGGCCACGGTCATGTGCGGGAACAGTGCGTAGTTCTGGAACACCATGCCGATGTCGCGCTTGTGCGGCGGCACGTTGTTGATCGAACGGCCGGCCAGCTGGATCTCCCCGGCGGTGGGGGTCTCGAAGCCGGCGAGCATCATCAGGCTGGTGGTCTTGCCCGAGCCGGACGGGCCAAGCAAGGTGAGGAACTCGCCTTTGCGGATGTCCAGGTTGAGGTCCTTGACGATCAGCGATTCGCCGTCGTAGCTCTTCTGCACACCCCGGAAGCTGACCAGCGTCTCGTTCGACTTCGCCTCGCTCATGCCCTGCACCTTCTTGTTGGAATGACTGCGTAGGCCAAGCGTAGAAGAGGCGCAAGCGCCCGGAAATCGGGGCGACTGAGAGAATGCCCTCATCCGGGTGGAAGAGTTGTTGTAGGGATCGCCCTACAAGGATGGCGTTTTCAGGTAACTCGAGCTTTGTAGGAGCGGCGTTAGCCGCGATCACCCGCCAAGCGGGTGTCAGAGACAGCGGCGCTGGTATCGCGGCTAAAGCCGCTCCTACGCTGAGATCGCGTAAAAGCCATTGTCGTAACCAGGACACTCACACCAACTTGTGTTCCATGGCGTACTTCACCAGCTCCGCCAGCGAGTTGACCCTGAGCTTCTGCATCAAGCGCGCCTTGTGGGTGCTGATGGTCTTGCTCGACAGCGCCAGCTGCTGGGCGATGTCGTTGACGTTGGCACCCTGGGCCAAGCGCTCGAACACGGAAAACTCGCGTTCGGACAACAAGGTATGCAGTGGCCGGGTCTCGGTCAGGCCCACTTCGAACACCATGCGGTCGGCCAGGGCCGGGTCGATGTAGCGCCCGCCCCCGGCCACCCGGCGGATGGCCGTCAGCAGCAGGGCCGGGTCGCTGTCCTTGGTCGCATACCCCGCCGCGCCAGCTTTCAGCGCGCGGGCCGCCATCTGCGCCTCGTCATGCATCGACAGCATCAGGATCGCCGGCGCGCTGGCCAGCGCACGGATCCGCGGGATCGCCTCCAGGCCATTGACCCCGGGCATGGAGATATCCAGCAACACCACCTCGCACGGGGTATGGCGCAAGGTCTCCAGCAACTGCTCGCCATTGCCCGCCTCGCCCACCACCTGCATGTCCCTGGCCAGGCCGATCAACTGCTTGATGCCCTCGCGGACGATGGTGTGGTCTTCGGCCACCAGCACTCGAATCACGGTCGTGTCTCCTGTTGCAAAGGAATCGCCACGCTCAGGCTGGTGCCCTCGCCCGGCTCGCTGTCGAGGGTCATGCTGCCCCCAAGCATCAGTACCCGCTCGCGCACGCCAACCAGGCCGAACGAGGTTGGCCGCGCCGCGTCGACGACGAAGCCGGCACCATCGTCGATGACGGTCATGCGCAAGGCATCCTGTTCGTGCGCCAGGGTAATCTGCACGGTATGCGCCCTGGCATGGCGCATGACATTGGTCAGCGCCTCCTGGAGGATGCGGAACAGCCCGGTAGCCTTGGCATCGCTCAAGGGCGGCAGGTGGTCAGGCACCTGAACCAGGCAGGGAATCTGCGTGCGCGCCTCGAAGCGCCGGCCTTGCCATTCGATGGCCGAGGCGATCCCGGCGTCGAGAATCGGTGGGCGCAGGGCGGTGGCCACGTCACGCACCAGCTGGAACAACTGGGCGATCAGGCGCTTCATGCTGGCCAGGCGCTCATTCAGCCCGGCATCCAGCTCGGCGTAGGCCAGTTCGCACATCGACACCTCCAGCTTGAGCACGGTCAGCATCTGGCCAAGCTCGTCATGCACTTCCCGGGCGATTCGGGCTTTCTCTTCCTCGCGCACGCTCTCCAGGTGCGCCGACAGTTCGCGCAGCTGCTCCTGGGAGGCAGCCAGCGCCAGCTCGGCCTGCTTGCCCTGGGTGATGTCCCAGACCACGCCGTCCCAGACCATGCGGCCGTCGGCCAGGCGCCGGGTGGTGGCCTTGATGTCGGCCCAGCGCCTGGCGCCGTCACGGGTAAGGATGCGGCCCTGCCAGGACCAGTCACGGTCGCAGGCCAGGGCCAGGTCCTGGACCCGGTGATAGTCGGCGCGGTCCTCGGGGTCGACCAGGTTGCGCAGGCCCATGTCCGGGTGCTGGATCTCGACGGGCGTGTAGCCGACCAGTGCCGCGCTGCCCTCGCTGATGTAGGGGAACTCCGGGTCGCCTTCGGCCGGGTCGCGCTCCAGGCGGAACACCAGGCCCGGCACGTTGCCGGCGATGCCCTTGAGCCGTGCCTCGCTCTCGCGCAATGCCGCCAGGGCACGACGCCGCTCGGTGATGTCGGCGACGAACACAACCAGGTACTCGGCATCGCGAAAGCGCAGGAACGACAACGACAGCTCTACCGGCAACTCGCTGCCATCGGCGCGCCGGCACTGGGTCTCGAACTGCTGGTCGGCGCCGTCGCCGGCCCGCGCGCGCTTCCACAGCTGCAGCCAGCGGTCCATGTTCAGGTTGGGTTCGATAGCGGCCAGTGGCCGCTCCAGTAATGCCCCCTCGGCAAAGCCGAGCATGTGCTCGACGGCGTGGTTGGCGTAGCGCACATGGCTGTCCCAGTTGACCCAGAGGATGCCCAGCGTGCTCTGGTCGAGGGAAAACTGGCTCAGGCGCAAGGCTTCTTCACGCACCTGCCGCGCCACCAGGCTTTCCCGCGCGGCCAGCAAGGCCCGCTCCAGCCTGCGTTGTTGCCGGCGTTGCCATACCAAGGTGGCCAGGGCGCACAGCAACAGCAGGCCAAACAGCAGGGCGAGGTTCTGCCAGAAGCCTGCCGACTCCGAGAACCTGGGGTACTTGGGCTGCAACCAGCGCTGGTGCAACTGCTCCAGCGTCTTGGCCGGCATGGCTTGCAGCGCGCGCTCGAGCACCTCGGCAAGCGCCGGCCAATCGCGCCGCGAGCCGACCCGCAACAGCTGTGGCAAGCCGATATCGCCGACCACCGCCAGCTCGCCGAACTCGCTCTCGCGGGACAAGCGGCTGAGCTGCGCCTCGTCCAGCACGGCGAAACCGGCCTGGCCAGCCAGCACCAGCTGCAACGCCTCGCGCTCGTTGGGCACGCCCTGCAGGTTGAGATTGGCGTAGTTGCTGCGCAGGTAGTCGGCCAGGGTGCCGGGCATGCGCACCGCCACCCGGTCGCTGGCGCCTAGCTTCTCCAGCTCCACCGCCACGCCGCCGCTGCGCAGGCCCACCACCAATTGCGGAATACGCATGTAGGGATCACTGAACAGCCACAGGCGCAGGCTCGTCGGGGTCTGGGTCAGCCCGGGGGCGAAATCGATCTCCCCGGCCTGCAAGGCGTGCTCAAGGGCTGCCTGGTCTGGGAAACCGCGCCAGGTCAGGTCCAGTTTCAGCGCCTGGGCAATGGCGCCGACCAATTCCACGTTGGCTCCATAGAACTGTTGCAGGCGGCGGTCGAACTGGGCATAGGGCGCCTGCAACACCAGGCCGACGCGCAGCGCGCGGTGCGCATCCAGCCATTGCTGCTGGGCCGGCGCCAGTATCACCGTCGGCGGCGCCTCCGGCCTTGCCAGGGCGATCAAGGGTAGACACAACCAGCCGATAACCCACAGGCAACGCACTCGCTTCATCTCTACGCTCGTCTTGGCAATGATGGCCGCCTGGCGTGGCCGTCGCGGGCAAATACCATTAGGCTGCCGGTATGATTCTGGCCTTGGATTGATCGATGTTCACACTTTATCGCACGACGCTGGCAATGTGCTGCCTGGCAGCGGCCCTGCCGCTCGGGGCGCAAGCCGCCGATGCCGAACAAGCGCAAACCGCCGCTGAAGCGGCCGCCCCCGCCCCTACCCCGCGCGCCCCGCTGCTCGAGCGCAGCCAGGACGATGCCCGGGCCCTGGAGCGCCAGGTGCCCAAGGCCGAGCAGCAGATGCTGCAGGCCAATGGCGAAAGTTTCCTGGCGTTGTGGAAACCTGCCAACGACAGCGACCCCAAGGGCGCGCTCATCATCGTCCCGGGCGCCGGCGAGAGCGCCGACTGGCCCACCACCGTCGGCCCGCTGCGCCGTGGCTTCCCCGATGTCGGCTGGGGCACCTTGAGCCTGAGCCTGCCCGACCGCCTGGCCGAACGCCCGCAGGCGCGGGTCGACGCCAAGCCTGCGCCCGCAGCCGCGGCAGAAAAGGCCCAGGGCGAGTCAGCCCCGGCCAAGGACACCCCGGCCGATGCCAACGCCAACGTCGCCCAGGCCACCGCGCCAGAGACGGATGCCGCTGAAAGCACCGACGCGGTGGAGGCCGACGAGCACACCGCCGAGGAAGATGTCGAGCGTATCTTCGCCCGCCTCGACGCCGCCGTGGCCTACGCCCAACAGCAGAAGGCGCGCAGCATCGTCATGCTCGGCAGCGGCAGCGGCGCCTATTGGGCAGCGCGCTACCTCAGCGAGAAGCAGCCGCCCCAGGTGCAGAAGCTGGTAATGGTCGCCGCCCAGACCCCGGCGCGGGTCGAGCATGACCTGCTGAGCCTGGCGCCAACCCTGAAGGTGCCGACCGCCGACCTCTACTACGCCACCCGCACCCAGGACCGCCTCGCCGCGCAGCAGCGCCTGCAGGCCAGCAAGCGCGAGAAGGACAGCCAGTACCGGCAGTTGTCGCTGATCGCCATGCCGGGCAACAAGGCCGCGGAGCAGGAGCAGTTGCTGCGCCGGGTACGCGGCTGGTTGACGCCCAAGGACGAGTGACACGCCACGCCCCCGTAGGCGCCAGCCTTGCTGGCGAACCAAGCGCCGCGCTGCCAGTGTTCGCCGACCAGCCGCTGCCTACGGGCAGCGATCAGATCAAAGCCCGCGCCTTTTGCGGATCATCGCATAGGCCTGGTGCAGCTCCCGCGTATGCTCGGTCGCCTCGCGCACCTTCGCCTCGCTGGCACCACTGCCCACCAGCTTGTCCGGGTGGTGCCGGCTGAGCAGCCGCCGATAGGCCTGCTTGACCCGGTCCGCCTCGGTGTCCGGCTCGACCCCCAGCAGCCGCAACGCCGCCGCATAGGTCATGGCGCCGCCCTCGACCGCCGATTTGCGCGGTTCATACTCCAGCGCCAGGGCCTGCACCTGATTGCGGCTCAGCCCCAGTTGCTGCCCCCAGCCCAGCAGCAGGTCACGCTCCTGGCGCCCGGCCTTGCCATCGGCCCAGACCATCCGCCAGCACGCGCGCAAGGTGCCCTCGGCAGCATGCGGCTGCTGCTTGATCCGGCGCAGATGCTGCCCCAGCCGGTCCTTGCCCGCCTTGCCGCGATTGAACGCGGCAATCGCCCGCAACCGTGCCGGCTCGCTGAGGTCCAGCCGGGCCATTTCCTGACGCGCCTGCTGAATGTGCCCCTCGGCCACCCGACCATCGCTCTTGGCCAGCCGCCCAAGCAGCACGAACAGCAGCTCGTCATCGCGCAGCGCCGGACGCCCGCCCAGGCGTTCGCGCACATCGTCCCATCCCTGCAGGCGCAGGCGCCGATCCATGGCCTGGCCCAGCAACGCCCCGAGCAGTGCCCCGGGGATGCTGGCCACGGCGAAACCGGCGCCGGCACCGATCACTGTGCTCGGCCACCACATATCAGGCGCGCTCGCCGATCAGGCGCTCGACATCGGCCAGGCGCTCGAGGGTACCGACATCGACCCACTGCCCGCTGTAGTGCTCGCCGCTGACCCGGCCCTCGGCCATGGCCTGGCGCAGCAGTGGCGCCAGCTTGAAGGCACCAGGCTGGCAGCCGTCGAACAACGCCGGGTCGAGCACCGAGATACCGCTGTAGGTCAAGGTCCCCGGGGCCGCGTCGCCGTCGCGCACCTGACCGTCCGTCAGGCGGAAGTCACCGCGGTCGTGGTGCCCGGGGTTGTCCACCAGCACCAGGTGCGCCAGCCCCGGCAAGGGCGCCTGCAGGCGAGCGAAGTCGTAGTCGGTCCAGATATCGCCGTTGACCAGCAGGAACGGCGCCTCGCCCAGCAACGGCAAGGCCTTGAAGATACCGCCACCGGTTTCCAGCGGTTCGCCCTCCGGCGAATAGCGGATGCTCAGGCCGAAGCGCTGGCCATCGCCCAGGTGGTCCTCGATCTGCTGGCCCAGCCAGGCGTGGTTGATCACCACCTCGGTGATGCCGGCACGGGCCAGTGCCTCGAGGTGATACTCGATCAGCGGCTTGCCGGCCGCCGGCACCAGCGGCTTGGGGGTGTGCAGGGTCAGCGGGCGCATGCGCTCGCCCTTGCCCGCGGCCAGGATCATCGCCTTCATGGGCGCGCCCCCGCCTTGAGCTCGGCAAGCAGTTGCCCCAGCTCGGCCAGCTCCGGGCGGCGGCCGATCACTTCATCTATATAGGCGAAGAAGCGCGGCACGTCGGCCAGGTAGCGCGGCTTGCCGTCGCGGTGGCAGATACGGGCGAAGATGCCGATGACCTTGAGATGGCGCTGCACGCCCATCAGGTCGCTGGCACGCTGGAACGCCTCGAAGCTGTCCTGCACTGGGATGCCGGCGGCACGCGCCCGGTGCCAATAGCTACGCAGCCAGCCCTCGACGCGCGGCTGGGGCCAGCTGAGAAAAGCATCCTTGAACAGGCAGGTGATGTCGTAGGTGACCGGGCCGTACACCGCGTCCTGGAAGTCCAGTACCCCTGGGTTGGGCGCGCTGTGCATCAGGTTGCGCGGCATGTAGTCGCGGTGCACCAGTACCTTGGGTTGCGCCAGGGCGCTGTCGATCAGCAGTTGGCTGACCCGCTGCCAGCTCGCCTGCTGGGCCTCGCTGAAGCTCAGGCCCAGTGCGCGGCCGACGTACCATTCGGGGAACAGTTCGACCTCACGGCGCAACAGCGCGACATCGTAGCTGGGCAGCGCTGCGTCCATCGGCAGGCGCTGCAAGGCCAGCAACGCATCGATGGCATCGGCGAACAGGGCATCGGCGTTGTCCTGGTCAATGATGTCCAGGTATGTCTGGCGCCCCAGGTCACCCAGCAGCAGGAAGCCGCGCTCCAGGTCCTGGGCATGGATCACCGGCACGTTTACCCCCGCCGTGGCCAGCAGGTGATCGATATCGACGAACGGGCGGCAGTTCTCCTGGGGCGGCGGCGCATCCATGATCACGAAGCTGTGGCCGGCGCCTTCCCAGCGGAAGTAACGGCGGAAACTGGCGTCGCTGCTGGCGGCGGTCAGGCTGCCTGCGGGCACGTCACCCCAGGCGTTGGTGCGGAACAGGTTCTCCAGCTGCCCGGCGAGCCAGGCGGTCAGTTGTTGCAGGCGTACATCGTGATCGGGCATTACAAGGGTCTCCGACGGCCCTAGCCGTCAAGCGGGTCATGCTTTATTATCCAGCATCTTTTTCAGACCATCGAGAGGCGTGCGGCCCCCACACGCGGGCAGATGGCACGCAGGAAGCCCGGACTAATAAGATGGCATTGAAATCCCCCGCGTTTCGTAGAAAGTTTCCGTTGCTGGTGACTGGCGGTCTGCTAGCCCTGCAACCTCTGGCCACCTCGTACGTGGTCGCGGCCGAGCAGTTCGACTGCCAAGTGTCCGCCTCCGGTGGTTGGGACTGCAAGCCCAAGACCGCAGCCAACCTGCCTCCGCGCCCGGTACACCCGGGCGCTGCCGCGGCCAGCTCGGGCACCGACGCCTCGGGTGAGGCCGTCGCGGTCGAAGCCGACAAGCCGATGCTGGTCACCGAGGCCAAGGGCCGTGGCCTGAAGTCGCGCAGCGAAGACTACAGCCACCTGGACTGGGTCCCGCGCGAGAAGCTCACCGCCGCACAGCTGGCCGAAACCGGCCCGTACTGCGGTGGCGCCTACATCGAGCCGACCCGCCCGGGCATGAACGACTCCACGCCCAAGGACGAATCGCCGACCTACATCAACGCCAAGGTCTCCAAGTACCAGCAGGAGCAGCAGATCGCCACCCTGGCCGGTGACGTGGTCATGCGCCAGGGCAGCATGCAGGTCGAATCCGACGAGGCCAACCTGTACCAGGCCGAGAACCGCGGCGAGCTCAAGGGCAACGTCAAGATCCGTGACAACGGCACCCTGGTGGTCGGCGACGAAGCGCAGATCCAGCTCGACACCGGCGAAGCCCGGGTCGACAACGCCGAATACGTGATGCACAAGTCGCACATCCGCGGCAACGCGCTGTACGCCAAGCGCGCCGAGAACGCCATCATCCGCCTCAAGGACGGTACCTATACCACCTGTGAGCCGGGCAGCAACGCATGGCAGCTCAAGGGCAACAACATCACCCTGAACCCGGCCACCGGCTTCGGTACCGCGACCAACGTCACCCTGCGGGTCAAGGATTTCCCGGTGTTCTACACACCGTACATCTACTTCCCGATCGACGACCGTCGCCAGTCCGGTTTCCTGCCGCCGTCGTTCAGCACCAGCAGCGACACCGGCTTCATGCTGGTCACGCCGTACTACTTCAACCTGGCGCCGAACTACGACGCCACCTTGTACCCGCGCTACATGGCCAAACGCGGCATGCTCATGGAAGGCGAGTTCCGCTACCTGACCAAGTCCAGCGAAGGCCAGTTCGGCGGCGCCTACCTGAGCGACCAGGATGACGACCGCAAGCTGCAGACGGACTACAAGAAAGAACGCTGGATGGTCAACTGGCAGCACAAGGGCGGCCTGGACGAGCGCCTGATGACCGAGGTGGACTACACCGACATCAGCGACCCGTTCTACTTCCAGGACCTGGAGTCGGACCAGATCGGTGTCGAGAGCCGCGACTTCATCAACCAGCAGGGTGCGCTGACCTACCGGGGCGACAGCTATACCGCGCGCCTGAATGTGCACGCCTACGAACTGGCGACCATTTCGCAGATCACGCCGTATGACAAACTGCCGCAGGTCACCTTCAACGGCATGTTGCCGTTCCATCCGGGTGGCACGGACCTGACGTATGAAACCGAGGCCGTGCGCTTTGACCGGGATCTGAAAAACGACCTTGTCAAAACCAAAGATGGATTGCTGGACACCACCACCACCATCCCGGGCCAGCGCCTTGACGAAAACGTCAGTGGCATCGCCCGTGCCAACGGTACCCGCCTGAACGCGGCCCCGGCCATCAGCCTGCCGATGCAAGCGAGCTACGGCTATATCACGCCCAAGCTCAAGTACGTCTACACCAAGTACGACCTTGACCTCGACAGCCAAGGCAAGGCACAGGCAGCAAGTCAAGCGGCGCTGCCGGGTTACGGCAGCTACAGCAGCTCGATCAACCGCAACATCCCGATCTTCAGCGTCGACAGTGGCCTGTATTTCGACCGCAACACCCAGCTGTTCGGCACCAATTATCGCCAGACGCTCGAACCGCGCCTGTTCTACCTCTACGTCCCGTACAAGGATCAGAAAGACATCCCGCTGTTCGACACGTCCGAGAACACCTTCAGCTATGCCTCGCTGTTCCGCGACAACCGCTTCAGCGGTATCGACCGTATCGGTGACGAGAACAAGCTGTCGCTGGGCGTGACCAACCGCTGGATCGAAGACAACGGCTTCCAGCGCCAGCGCTTCAGTATCGGCCAGGCGTACTACTTCAACGACCGCAAGGTCCAGTTGCCGGGCATCAATTACCGCACGCGCAAACAAAGCCTGTCGGATGTTTCGCCGTACGCGCTGGAATACGAATACGCCTTCAACCGCGACTGGCGCTTCAACTCGGACTTCAACTGGGATCCAGACAGCCGCAGCACCCGCTCGGGCAGCGCGATGTTCCACTACCAGCCTGAAGAAAACCCGAACAAGATCGTCAACCTCGGCTACCGCTACCGTAACGACACGATCACCTACGACTCCTTGACTGGCACCTGGAAAGACCAAGGTGGCAGCTACGGTCAGCCGGGCGATCCGAACTACATCAAGGACTACTACAAGATCCAGCAGCACGACTTCTCGGTCATCTGGCCGATCGTGCCGCAATGGAGCGTCATCGCCCGCTGGCAGCATGACTACAACCGCAACCGCACCCTCGAGGCGATGGGCGGTTTCGAGTACGACAACTGCTGCTGGAAGCTGCGCCTGATCAACCGCTACTGGATGGACTACGACGACTTCAGCCAAGCCACCCCACAGAACGAGAAGGGCGACCACGGCGTCTTCCTGCAGATCGTCCTCAAGGGCCTCGGCGGCGTGATGGGCAACAAGGTCGAGACATTCCTGGACAAAGGCATTCAAGGTTACCGTACACGTGAAGACCAAGCTTATTGATCGTCTGCGCCCGCTGATGCTGGGCGCCGTACTGCTGAGTGGCGCGGCGCATGCCGCCCCACAACCCCTTGACCGCGTGGTGGCCATCGTCGACAACGACGTGGTGATGCAAAGCCAGCTGGATCAGCGCGTGCGCGAAGTGCAGCAGACCATCGCCAAGCGCGGTGGTGGCGTGCCGCCGGCCGGTGCGCTGGAGCAGCAGGTGCTGGAGCGCCTGATCGTCGAGAACCTGCAACTGCAGATCGGCGAGCGCTCGGGCATCCGTATCACCGACGAGGAGCTGAACCAGGCCGTCGGCACCATTGCCCAGCGCAATGGCATGTCGCCGGAGCAGTTCCGCGCCGCCCTCGCCCACGATGGCCTGTCGTACGACGACGCCCGCGACCAGATCAAGCGCGAGATGATCATCAGCCGCGTGCGCCAGCGCCGCGTCGCCGAACGTATCCAGGTATCCGAGCAGGAAGTGAAGAACTACCTCAACTCGGACATGGGCAAGATGCAGATGTCGGAAGAGTACCGCCTCGCCAACATCCTCATCCCCACCCCGGAAGGCGCCAACTCAGAAGCCATCCAGGCTGCCGCGCGCCAGGTCGGCGATGTCTACCAGCAACTCAAGCAAGGTGCGGACTTCGGCCAGATGGCCATCGCCCGCTCACGCAGCGAGAACGCCCTGGAAGGCGGCGAAATGGGCTGGCGCCAAGCCGGCCAACTGCCACCTGACTTCGCCAAGATGCTCAGCAACATGGCGGTGGGCGACATCACCCAGCCGATTCGCATCCCCAACGGCTTCATCATCCTCAAGCTCGAGGAGAAGCGCGGTGGCAGCCAGAGCGTGCTGCGTGACGAAGTGCACGTACGCCACATCCTGATCAAGCCAAGCGAAATCCGCAGCGACGCCGCCACCGAGCAACTGGCCGAGCGCCTGTACGACCGGATCAAGAGCGGGGAAAACTTCGGCGAACTGGCGAAGAGCTTCTCGGAAGATCCAGGTTCGGCGCTCAACGGCGGCGACCTCAACTGGGTCGACCCGAACAGCCTGGTGCCGGAGTTCCGCGAGCAGATGGCCAACGCCCAGCAAGGCGAAGTGACCCGTCCGTTCCGCACCCAGTACGGCTGGCACGTGCTGGAAGTCCTCGGCCGCCGCGCCACCGACAGCACCGACAAGGCCCGCGAACAGCAGGCGATGAACGTGCTGCGCAACCGCAAGTACGACGAAGAGCTGCAGACCTGGCTGCGCCAGATCCGTGACGAAGCCTACGTCGAGATCAAGCTGCCTGGCGCCGACCAGGCCGCCCAGTGAAGCCACTGCGCTTCGCCGTCACGCCCGGCGAGCCGGCCGGCATAGGCCCCGACCTGTGCCTGCTGCTCGCCGCCGAGGCCCAGCCCCACCCCCTGATTGCCATCACCAGCCGTGACCTGCTCGCCGAGCGGGCCACCCAGCTGGGGCTGGCCGTCACCCTGCTGCCGGTCGTCCCAGGCCACTTCCCCGACCAGCCCGCCGCCGCCGGCAGCCTGTACGTGTGGGACACGCCCCTGGCCGCGCCGGTGCTGGCCGGCCAACTGGACAAGGCCAACGCCGCGTTCGTGCTCGAGACGCTCACCCGCGCCGGCCAAGGCTGCCTCGCCGGTGACTTCGCCGGCATGATCACCGCCCCCGTGCACAAGGGCGTGATCAACGAAAGCGGTATCGCCTTCTCCGGCCATACCGAGTTCCTCGCCGACCTGACACAGACCGCGCAAGTGGTCATGATGCTGGCGACCCGAGGCCTGCGCGTGGCACTGGTGACCACCCACCTGCCGCTGCGCGACATTGCCGATGCCATCACCGACGAGCGCCTGGAGCGCGTCACCCGCATCCTGCATGCGGACATGCGCGCCAAGTTCGGCATCGACAACCCCCGCATCCTGGTCTGCGGCCTCAACCCGCACGCCGGAGAAGGCGGCCACCTGGGCCGCGAAGAAATCGACATCATCGAGCCCACCCTGGCGCGCCTGCGCGCCGAAGGCATGGACCTGCGTGGTCCGCTGCCGGCCGATACCCTGTTTACCCCCAAATATCTGGAGCACTGCGACGCGGTGCTGGCGATGTACCACGACCAAGGCCTGCCCGTACTCAAGTACAAGGGCTTCGGCGCCGCGGTCAATGTGACGCTGGGCCTGCCGATCATCCGCACGTCGGTCGACCATGGCACCGCCCTGGACCTGGCCGGCAGCGGCAAGGTCGACACCGGCAGCCTGCGCGTCGCCCTGGAAACCGCCTACCAGATGGCCGAGAACCGACCATGACCGAGCACTACCAACACCGGGCGCGCAAGCGCTTCGGCCAGAACTTCCTGCACGACGCCGGAATCATCGACCGCATTCTGCGCGCGATCAACGCCAAGGCCGGCGAACACCTGCTGGAAATCGGCCCTGGCCAGGGCGCCCTCACCGAGGGCCTGCTGGGCAGCGGCGCGCAACTGGATGTGGTCGAGCTGGACAAGGACCTGGTGCCGATCCTGCAGCACAAGTTCGCCGGGCGCGACAACTTCCGCCTGCACCAGGGCGATGCGCTGAAATTCGACTTCAACCAGCTGGGCGTACCGCCGCGCAGCCTGAAAGTCGTCGGCAACCTGCCGTACAACATCTCCACCCCACTGATCTTCCACCTGCTCGATCACGCCGGGCTGATCCGCGACATGCACTTCATGCTGCAAAAAGAAGTGGTCGAGCGCATGGCCGCCGGGCCTGGCGGCGGTGACTGGGGCCGCCTGTCGATCATGGTGCAGTACCACTGCCGCGTGGAACACCTGTTCAACGTCGGCCCCGGCGCGTTCAACCCGCCGCCAAAAGTCGACTCGGCGATCGTGCGCCTGGTGCCCCACGAGGTGCTGCCGCATCCGGCGAAGAACCCGAAGCTGCTCGAGCACGTGGTGCGCGAAGCCTTCAACCAGCGCCGCAAGACCTTGCGCAACACCCTCAAGGGCCTGCTCGACAGCCAGGCCATCGAAGCCGCCGGCGTAGACGGCAGCCTGCGCCCCGAGCAGCTGGACCTGGCCGCCTTCGTGCGCCTGGCCGACAAGCTGGCCGAACAGCAGGCCTGACCCCCGGTTCGCCGGCAAGCCGGCTCCTACAGGCGATACGCCCCCTCGTAGGAGCCGGCTTGGCGGCGAACGGTCCCCAGCCACTCCCACACCGCTAGCCTCCCCCCCAGCAATGGCCTAGACTGCGTTATTGCGTCAGTTCGCCCAAGGCCCTTGCATGTCCGACCCCCGCTATCAGATCGACGTCAGCGTCGTGACCCGCTACCTCAAAGACCAATCCGACCCTGAAAGCAGCCGTTTCGCCTTCGCCTACACCATTACCGTGCACAACAACGGCACGCTCAAGGCCAAGCTGATGTCCCGTCATTGGCTGATCACCAATGGTGACGGTGAAGTCGAGGAAGTGCGCGGCGCCGGGGTGATCGGCCAGCAGCCGTCGATCGAGCCAGGCCAGAGCCACACCTACAGCAGCGGCGCGGTGATCAGCACCCGGGTGGGCACCATGCAGGGCAGCTACCAGATGTTCGCCGAGGACGGCAAACGCTTCGATGCACCGATCGCGCCGTTCCGCCTGGCCGTACCCGGGGCCCTGCACTGATGGCCACCTACGCCGTCGGCGACCTGCAAGGCTGCCTGCAACCGCTCAAGTGCCTGCTCGAGCGCGTGCGCTTCGACCCGGCCGTGGACCGCCTGTGGCTGGTGGGCGACCTGGTCAACCGCGGCCCCGAGTCGCTGGAGACCCTGCGCTACCTGTATTCGATCCGCCAGGCGCTGGTCTGCGTGCTGGGCAACCACGACCTGCACCTGCTGGCCGCCTGGCACAACGTCGAGCGCCTGAAAAAAAGCGACACCCTGCGTGAAATCATCGAGGCACCCGACGCCGACCCGCTGTTCGACTGGCTGCGCCAGCAGAAGCTGCTGCACTACGACGAGGCCCGCGGCATCGCCATGGTCCACGCCGGCATCCCGCCGCAATGGACCCTGGGCCGCGCCCTGGAGCTGGCGGCCGAGGTCGAGCAGGTGCTGCGCGACGACACCCGCCTGAAGCTCTACCTGGACGGCATGTACGGCAACGAGCCGAACAAGTGGAGCAAGAACCTCAGCGGCATCGAGCGCCTGCGGGTGATCACCAACTACTTCACCCGCATGCGTTTCTGCACCGCCGCCGGCAAGCTCGACCTCAAGAGCAAGGAAGGCCTGGACACCGCGCCGAAAGGCTACAAGCCCTGGTTCGACCACGCCGAGCGCCGCTCACGCCACGTCAAGATCATCTTCGGCCACTGGGCCGCCCTCGAAGGCCGCGTCGACGTACCGGGCGTGATCGCCCTGGACACCGGTTGCGTCTGGGGCGGCGCCATGACCCTGTACAACGTCGACAGCGGCGAGTATCACCGCTGCGATTGCACCCGTGAGGGCACCCCTCGCCCACCAGCACCCAACAACCATCACCCCTGAAGGAAGCGCAGCCATGAGCGAATTCAAACGCATCACCCCCGAGCAAGCCCTCGCCCTGCGCGCCGACGGTGCGGTCGTGGTCGACATTCGCGACCCGCAAGCTTTTGCCGCCGGGCACATCGCCGGCGCCACTCATCTGGATAACCATTCGGTGGCCGACTTCATCCGCAGCGCCGACCTCGACGCGCCTACACTGGTGGTTTGCTACCACGGCAATTCCAGCCAGAGCGCCGCCGCCTACCTGGTCGGCCAGGGCTTCTCCAACGTCTACAGCATCGATGGTGGCTTCGAGCTGTGGCGCAGCACCTACCCGGCGGAAACCGCCCAGGGCAGCGCTGAATAATTTTTTTCATTGTTCCTGCAGCCCGCGTTCCGTGCGGGCTTGCGCCCGGCCTGACGAACGGTCGTAGGCGCGTTCTCCACTCCCCGCCCTTGACCTTGCCCAGAACCAACTATTCTTAAGCCCAGGCCATCCAAAAAAGGGGAGAGCCGGTACACCGGCGTGCGGGTCATCGGTAGCGTTACAGGGTGTTCTGGGGGGTATACAGCAATCGGCGAGCCCGGTTGCATGCCAGCATCAGCTGACTGATCCGGCGTCGTCTCCACGTATCGAGCGAGGTGACGTCATGAGCATTTTTAGCCACTTCCAACAACGTTTCGAGTCCACCCGCCAGGAAGAACTTTCGCTGCAGGAGTACCTCGAGCTGTGCAAAGAGGATCGCAGCGCCTACGCCTCGGCGGCCGAGCGGCTGTTGCTGGCCATCGGCGAACCAGAGCTGATCGACACCTCCACCAACTCCCGGCTGTCGCGGATCTTCTCCAACAAGGTGATTCGCCGCTACCCGGCCTTTGCCGACTTCCACGGGATGGAAGAGTGCATCGACCAGATCGTCTCGTACTTCCGCCACGCCGCCCAAGGCCTGGAAGAGAAGAAGCAGATCCTCTACCTGCTGGGCCCGGTGGGCGGCGGCAAGTCGTCGCTGGCCGAAAAGCTCAAGCAACTGATGGAAAAGGTCCCCTTCTACGCCATCAAGGGCTCGCCGGTCTTCGAGTCGCCCCTGGGGCTGTTCAACGCCACCGAGGACGGCGCGATCCTCGAAGAGGAATTTGGCATCTCCCGCCGCTATCTGAACACCATCATGTCGCCCTGGGCCACCAAGCGCCTGCAGGAGTTCGGCGGCGACATCAGCAAGTTCAGGGTGGTCAAGCTCTACCCCTCGATTCTCAACCAGATCGCCATTGCCAAGACCGAGCCGGGTGACGAGAACAACCAGGACATCTCCGCCCTGGTCGGCAAGGTCGATATCCGCAAGCTCGAGGAGTTCCCGCAGAACGACGCCGACGCCTACAGCTATTCAGGCGCGCTGTGCCGGGCCAACCAGGGCCTGATGGAATTCGTCGAGATGTTCAAGGCGCCGATCAAGGTCCTGCACCCCTTGCTCACCGCCACCCAGGAAGGCAACTACAACAGCACCGAAGGCCTGGGTGCGATTCCCTATACCGGGATCCTGCTGGCCCACTCCAACGAATCGGAGTGGCACACCTTCCGCAACAACAAGAACAACGAGGCGTTCATCGACCGGATCTACATCGTCAAGGTGCCGTACTGCCTGCGCGTCAGCGACGAAATCAAGATCTACGACAAGCTGCTGATCAACAGCTCGCTGGCCAAGGCCCATTGCGCGCCCGACACCCTGAAGATGCTCGCCCAGTTCACCGTGCTCTCGCGCCTAAAGGAGCCAGAAAACTCCAACATCTACTCGAAGATGCGCGTATACGACGGCGAGAACCTCAAGGATACCGACCCGAAAGCCAAGTCGATCCAGGAGTACCGCGACTCCGCCGGCGTCGACGAGGGCATGAACGGCCTGTCGACCCGCTTCGCCTTCAAGATCCTGTCCAAGGTGTTCAACTTCGACCCGCATGAAGTGGCGGCCAACCCGGTGCACCTGCTGTACGTGCTGGAGCAGCAGATCGAGCAGGAACAGTTCCCGGCCGAAGTCCGTGAGCGCTACCTGCGCTACCTGAAGGAATACCTGGCGCCGCGCTACATCGAGTTCATCGGCAAGGAAATCCAGACCGCCTACCTGGAGTCCTACAGCGAATACGGCCAGAACATCTTCGACCGCTATGTGCTGTATGCCGACTTCTGGATCCAGGACCAGGAATACCGCGACCCGGAAACCGGCGAGATCCTCAACCGCATCGCCCTCAACGAGGAGCTGGAGAAGATCGAAAAACCGGCCGGTATCAGCAACCCGAAGGACTTCCGCAACGAGATCGTCAACTTCGTGCTGCGCGCCCGGGCCAACAACAACGGCAAGAACCCCAGCTGGCTCAGCTACGAGAAGCTGCGGGTGGTGATCGAGAAGAAAATGTTCTCCAACACCGAGGACCTGCTGCCGGTCATCAGCTTCAACGCCAAGGCCAGCAAGGAGGATCAACAGAAACACAACGACTTCGTCACCCGGATGGTGGAGCGTGGCTACACCGACAAGCAGGTGCGCCTGTTGTCGGAATGGTATCTGCGGGTCAGGAAATCGCAGTAACAGCGGCCTGCCACGGTTGCTGCGCGGTGCGCTTCGGCGCACCGCTCGCCCGTGGTGGCGGCGACTGCTTTGGCTTGCAGCTCGTAGCTTGAAGCTTGCAGCTGTACCCAGCTACCGGAGGGCCCATGAGCTACGTCATCGACCGACGCCTGAACGGCAAGAACAAGAGCACGGTCAACCGCCAGCGTTTCCTGCGGCGGTACCGCGAGCACATCAAGAAGGCCGTCGAAGAGGCGGTGAGCCGCCGCTCCATCATGGACATGGAGCATGGCGAGCAGATCAGCATTCCCGGGCGTGACATCGACGAACCGGTGCTGCACCACGGGCGTGGCGGCAAGCAGACCATCGTCCACCCCGGCAACAAGGAGTTCACCGCCGGCGAACACATCGCCCGCCCGCAAGGTGGCGGCGGTGGTGGCGGCCGTGGCAAGGCCGGCAATTCCGGCGAGGGCATGGACGACTTCGTGTTCCAGATCACCCAGGAAGAATTCCTCGAATTCATGTTCGAGGACCTGGAACTGCCCAACCTGGTCAAGCGCCACCTGACTGGCGCCGACACCTTCAAGACCGTGCGCGCCGGCATCGCCAACGAAGGCAACCCCTCGCGCATCAACATCGTCCGCACCCTGCGCTCGGCCCATGCCCGGCGCATCGCCCTGACCGGCAGCAGCCGTGCGCTGCTGCGTGAAGCCCAGCAGGAACTGGCCCGGCTGAAGGTCGAGGAGCCCGACAACTTCACCGATATCCAGGCCACCGAAGCCGAGATCGAGCGACTCAAGGCCAGGATCAACCGCTTGCCGTTCCTCGACACCTTCGACCTCAAGTACAACCTGCTGGTCAAGCAGCCCAACCCCAGTTCCAAGGCGGTGATGTTCTGCCTGATGGACGTTTCCGGCTCCATGACCCAGGCCACCAAGGACATCGCCAAGCGCTTCTTCATCCTGCTGTACCTGTTCCTCAAGCGAAACTACGACCGCATCGAGGTGGTGTTCATCCGCCACCACACCAGCGCTCGCGAAGTCGACGAGGAAGAGTTCTTCTATTCCCGCGAAACCGGCGGCACCATCGTCTCCAGCGCCCTCAAGCTGATGCAGGAGGTCATGGCCGAGCGCTACCCGGCCAGCGACTGGAACATCTATGCTGCCCAGGCCTCGGACGGCGACAACTGGAACGACGACTCGCCGATCTGCCGCGACATCCTGGCCAACCAGATCATGCCGCATGTGCAGTACTACACGTATGTCGAGATCACCCCGCGCGAACACCAGGCCCTCTGGTACGAATACGAACGTATCGGCGAAGCCTACCCCGACACCTTCGCCCAGCAGCAGTTGGTATCGGCCGGCGATATCTACCCGGTCTTCCGTGAACTCTTCCAGCGCAGGTTAGCCACATGACCGCCAGAGAACAGCGACGCCAACCCATTTCCACGGGCTCCGAGTGGACCTTCGAGCTGATCCAGACCTACGACCGCGAGATCAGCCGCCTGGCCGCGCGCTACGCCCTGGACACCTACCCCAACCAGATCGAAGTAATCACCGCCGAGCAGATGATGGACGCCTACGCCTCGGTGGGCATGCCGCTGGGCTATCACCACTGGTCCTATGGCAAGCAGTTCCTCAGCACCGAGAAGTCCTACAGCCGAGGCCAGATGGGCCTGGCCTACGAGATCGTGATCAACTCCGATCCGTGCATCGCCTACCTGATGGAAGAAAACACCATGTGCATGCAGGCGCTGGTGATCGCCCACGCCTGCTACGGCCACAACAGCTTCTTCAAGGGCAACTACCTGTTCCGCACCTGGACCGACGCCAGCTCGATCATCGACTACCTGGTGTTCGCCAAGCAGTACATCGCCCAGTGCGAGGAGCGCCACGGCATCGATGCCGTCGAGGACCTGATCGACTCCTGCCACGCCCTGATGAACTATGGCGTGGACCGCTACAAGCGCCCCTACCCGATTTCCGCCGAGGAAGAGCGGCGTCGCCAGAAGGAGCGTGAGGAGCACCTGCAAAAGCAGATCAACGACCTGTGGCGGACCATCCCCAAGGGCTCGGAAAAGGCCGGCGAGCGAGACGATGCGCGGTTCCCCGCCGAACCCCAGGAAAACATCCTCTACTTCATCGAGAAGCACGCACCGCTGCTGGAACCCTGGCAGCGCGAGGTGGTGCGCATCGTGCGCAAGATCGCCCAGTATTTCTATCCACAGCGCCAGACCCAGGTGATGAACGAAGGCTGGGCGACGTTCTGGCACTACACCCTGATGAACGACTTGTACGACGAGGGCCTGATCACCGAAGGCTTCATGATGGAGTTCCTGCAATCGCACACCAGCGTGGTGTTCCAGCCTGGCTTCGACAGCCCCTACTACAGCGGCATCAATCCCTACGCCCTGGGCTTCGCCATGTACACCGACATCCGGCGCATGTGCGAACACCCCACCGAGGAGGATCGCCGCTGGTTCCCCGACATCGCCGGCAGCGACTGGCTGTCGACCATCAAGTTCGCCATGAGCAGCTTCAAGGACGAGAGCTTCATCCTGCAGTACCTGTCGCCCAAGGTCATGCGCGACCTCAAGCTGTTCAGCATCCTCGACGACGACCAGCGCGACGACCTGCTGGTGCCGGCGATCCATGACGAAGACGGCTACCGCACCATCCGCGAGCAGTTGGCCGCGCAGTACAACCTCGGCAACCGCGAACCCAACGTGCAGATCTGGAGCATCGACCGCCGCGGCGACCGGTCGCTGACCCTGCGCCACCAGCAACACAACCGCAAACCCCTGGGCGACTCCACCGAGGAAGTGCTCAAGCACCTGCACCGCCTGTGGGGCTTTGACATCCACCTGGAAACCGTGCAGGGCGACCAGTTGATGAAGACCCACCACATGCCACCCCGTGGCGAGCATGGCGACAGCGGCGACTATGGCCGCATGGACCTGGCCGTCATCCATCACCTCTGATGCACCGCCATTACTGTCGACAAGGTATCCTGTCGGCAGTAATGGAGGCTGCACATGCACATCTACAAAGTCGGCGGCGCAGTACGCGACCGCCTGCTCGGGCGCCCGGTCAGCGACATCGACTGGCTGGTGGTCGGCGCCACGGTCGAAGACATGCACGCCCAGGGCTTTCGCCCGGTGGGCGCTGATTTCCCGGTTTTCCTGCACCCGAAGACGGGCGAGGAGTATGCCCTGGCGCGCACCGAGCGCAAGAGCGGCCGGGGTTATGGCGGGTTCACCTTCCATGCCAGCCCGGATGTGACGCTGGAGGAAGACCTGATTCGCCGCGACCTCACCATCAATGCCATGGCCGAGGATGAACAGGGTACGGTTTACGATCCCTATGGCGGCCAGGTCGATCTTGAACAGCGTATCCTGCGCCATGTTTCCCCGGCGTTCGCCGAAGATCCCCTGCGCGTGCTGCGCGTTGCGCGCTTTGCGGCGCGCTATGCGCCGCTGGGTTTCCATGTCGCCGAGCAAACCCTGGCACTGATGCGCCAGATCGCCGAATCCGGCGAATTGCAGGCGCTGACGGCTGAACGCAGCTGGAAGGAGATCGAGCGGGCGCTGATGGAGAGCGAGCCGCAAGTGTTCGTCCAGGTGTTGCATGATTCGGGTGCCCTGAAGGAACTGATGCCCGAGCTGGAAAACGGCAGGGATACACTCGCGGCGCTGCATCAGGCCGCGCAGCACCAGCAGCCCCTGGCGGTACGCTGGGCATGCTTGCTGCGCGGGCTGGAGCCGGCGGCGATCAAGGCACTCAACCAGCGCTTCAAGGCCCCCCGTGA
The DNA here is from genome assembly GCF_019139535.1 of Pseudomonas muyukensis. Lineage (NCBI taxonomy): Bacteria > Pseudomonadati > Pseudomonadota > Gammaproteobacteria > Pseudomonadales > Pseudomonadaceae > Pseudomonas > Pseudomonas muyukensis. The sequence continues at coordinate 182,204 of NZ_CP077073.1, forward strand.
ATGCCAGGAACTGGCCGTTCTGGTGGGGGAGTTTGCCGGGCATGCTGACGACGCCTTGCAGTTGCCCCCTGCGAGTTTGCTGGAAATGTTGCAGAAGTTCGACGTCTATCGGCGACCGCAGCGGTTCGAGGATTTCATTGCTGCGTGTGCAATGGCACAGGGCGATGCAGGTTATCCACAGGCCGACTATCTGCGCGGGGCTGCGGCAGCGGCGCGGGCGGTGGAGGTGAAGCCGCTGGTGGAGGCCGGGCTGAGCGGGCAAGGCTTGGGGGAGGCGCTCAAGGGCGAGCGGCTGAAAGCGCTCCAGGCTTACAAGCTCGGCTGACGCTACCGGCCTCTTGGCAAACTCGCGCCTACAGGTAACCCTTCACCTTCAACGATGACGATACCCTGCAGGAGCGGGCTTGCCCGCGAAAGGGCCGGCACAGGCTTATGCCGGAGTCAGCTGCAACCCCCGCCACTCGAAGGCGACCGGTGCCAGCACCTGGTCGATCTGCGCCTCCTGCCACAATCGCGCCATGCTTTTCTCCACCCCCGGGTGAATCAGCGCCGGCGCGAGCAACGACAACGGCCAGAGCACGAAAGCATTCTTCAGGATCTCTGCCCTGGGCAGCACCAACCCATCGAAGGTGCCGTGCAGGTCGTCGTACATCAGCACATCGATATCCAACGGCAGCCCCTTGCGGTCTGGCGCATAACGGCCGTTGTCGGCCTCGATGAACTTGAGCCGACGGTCCAGCTCCATCAGCGGCAGGTCGGTCTTGCCGGTCACCACGAAATTGATGAACGGCCCGCTCTTGATGCCCACCGCCTGGCTCTCGAAGGCCGGCGAGCAGCGCATGTCCGAGAGAATCGCCGCCAAGGCATCGAGGCCAGCGCACAGATGCTGGTGGCGGTCGATGTTGCTGCCCAGGCCCAGGTAAACCGTGCTCAGAGACATCCGCGCTCGATCTCCACGCCAACACCACCGCGGGCTGCCGGCACCGCGCCCGGCTTGGTAAGTTTCAGGCGCACCCAGGGGATGTGGAATTCAGCCATCAGTACCGCCACCAGGCGCTCGGCGAAGGTCTCGACCAGCTCGAAGCGCGCCTGCTCGGCGAACGCCTGCACCCGCGCCGAAACACTGGCGTAGTCCAGCGCCAGCGACAGGTCGTCACCGGCGGCGGCCGGGCGGTTGTCCCAGGCGAAACTCAGGTCCAGGCGCAGGCACTGGCGAATATCCCGCTCCCAGTCATAGGCACCGATGACGGTATCGACTTCCAGGCCTTCGATGAACACTCTGTCCAAGCACTTCTCTCCACAGCACGACAAGGGCGACGGGCGCCGTTAGAATCAGGGCGTCCTCGCCCGGAATAGTTAGCATGTTTTGGTCACTGGCGCTGTTTGCCTACCTGCTCGGCTCTCTGTCCTTCGCCATCGTCCTGAGCCGCCTCAGCGGCAGCCCCGACCCGCGTTCCAGCGGCTCCGGCAATGCCGGCGCGACCAACATGCTACGCCTGGCGGGCCGCAAACTGGCGATCCTGACGCTGCTCGGCGACCTGTGCAAGGGCATGTTGCCCGTGCTGCTGGCGCGCCTGGCCGGCCTCGACCAGCAAGAGCAGGCCTGGGTCGGCGTCGGCGCGGTGCTCGGGCACCTGTTCCCGATCTACTTCCGCTTCCAGGGCGGCAAGGGCGTGGCCACCGCCGCGGGCATGCTCATGGCCCTGTACTTCCCCGCCGCGCTGCTGGCCATCGGCGCCTGGCTGCTGACCTTCTACCTCACCCGCACCAGCTCGCTGGCGGCACTGATCGCCACGCCGCTGACCTTGCCCTTGCTGGCCTGGCGCGAACCCGAGGCGCTGCTGCCGATGACCGTGCTGACCCTGCTGATCGTCTGGCGCCACCGCAACAACCTGCGCGACCTGTTCGCCGGGCGCGAGCGTCATTTCTGAGGGCGCGCGCCTGAGCCGGCCAAGTTTCAGACGGCCGGCAACTGCTCCATCGGCCAGCGTGCCTGCACGCTGATCGCCAGGTCCTGCTGCTGCCCGGCCAACAGGCGCTGGCAACCGGCGTAGGCGATCATCGCGCCGTTGTCGGTGCAAAAACGTGGCCGGGCGTAATAGACGTTGCCCTTGATGCTGGCCAGCATCTGTTCCAGCGACAGGCGCAGGGCCTTGTTGGCACTCACGCCGCCGGCGATGACCAGGCGCTTGAGGCCGGTCTGCTTGAGGGCGCGCTTGCACTTGATGGTCAGAGTCTCCACCACCGCCTGCTGGAACGCCAGCGACACGTCGCAACGGGTTTGCTCGTTGTCGTCCCCGGCGTCTCGGCACTGCTGCCAGGTGTTCAGGGCGAAGGTCTTGAGACCGCTGAAACTGAACTGCAGGCCAGGCCGGTCGCACATTGGCCGCGGGAACACGAAGCGCCCCGGCGTGCCCTGCTCGGCCAGGCGGGCGATCTCGGGGCCGCCCGGATAATTCAGGCCAATCAGCTTGGCGGTCTTGTCGAAGGCTTCTCCGGCGGCGTCGTCCAGGCTCTCGCCCAGCAGTTCGTATTGGCCGATGCCATCGACCCGCACCAGCTGGGTATGGCCGCCGGATACCAACAAAGCGACGAACGGGAATTCCGGCGGTTGCTCCTCGAGCATCGGCGCCAGCAAGTGGCCTTCCATATGGTGTACGCCGATCGCCGGGATATCCCAGGCAAACGCCAGCGCCTGGGCGCAAGAGGCCCCCACCAGCAGCGCGCCGACCAGGCCGGGACCCGCGGTGTAGGCGATGGCGTCGATCTCGGTGGCGACGCAGTCGGCCTCCTGCAACACCTGGCGGATAAGCGGCAGCATGCGCTTGACGTGATCGCGCGAGGCGAGCTCGGGCACCACGCCGCCATAGACGCGGTGCAGGTCGATCTGGCTGAACAGCGCGTCGGCCAGCAGGCCGCGTTCACTGTCGTATAATGCGACGCCAGTTTCGTCGCAGGATGTTTCCAATCCCAGTACTAGCATGGGTCCGTGCCTTGTCGAGGCTGAATTCGAAGGCGCGCATGATAGTCCCCGTACCTTGTGCCGACCAGCGGTTTTCGATCAGAGGCTTTGCATTCCGGCCAGCTAAGGGTTAACATCCGCAACCCTTGAAAACCGACGTTCTCCAGCACACCTTATGTTTTGCCAGGAGCACGTCTACCCCGGTAATGAATTAAGGTAGCCCTGGATGCCAGCCGTCAAAGTTAAAGAGAACGAACCCTTCGACGTAGCTCTGCGTCGTTTCAAGCGCTCCTGCGAAAAAGCCGGTGTACTGGCTGAAGTTCGTAGCCGCGAGTTTTACGAGAAGCCGACCGCCGAGCGTAAGCGCAAAGCCGCTGCCGCTGTAAAGCGTCACGCCAAGAAGGTTCAGCGCGAACAGCGCCGCGCCGTTCGTCTGTACTAATACAGGCGTTCTACGCAAAGCTTCTGCCCCGCCCGGCCTCGTGCCGGGCTGATGGCAGCGGCCGCTTCAAGCCCTTGGCCATGCGCCTTGGGTGCCCCGGCAAAAGCCATGGGCAACCTGCCGCAACACGTCAGAACTGGTCTTTGACCAGGCGTGCACGTCCTTTCTGACGAGCCCCTTGCGGGCTGGTGACGAGCACAACACCTCTTCTCAGCTACACCCTCACGCCAAAACCCGCGCACAAGCGTTTAGACTTGCCAGTTGCCAGATGACGAGACTGCCATGGCCGGGCTGATTCCCCAAAGCTTCATCGATGACCTTCTCAACCGCACCGACATCGTCGATGTGGTGAGTTCGCGCGTCCAGCTGAAGAAGACCGGCAAGAACCTGTCTGCCTGCTGCCCGTTCCACAAGGAGAAGTCCCCCTCCTTCACCGTCAGCCCCGACAAGCAGTTCTACTACTGCTTCGGCTGCGGCGCCGGTGGCAACGCGCTCGGCTTCATCATGGACCACGACAACCTGGACTTCCCCCAGGCGGTCGAGGAACTGGCCCGCGCGGCCGGCATGGAAGTACCCCGCGAAGAAGGCCGCCGCGGACAGAAGCCGCGCCAGCCCACCGACTCGCCGCTGTACCCGCTGCTCGAGGCAGCCAGCGAATTCTATCGCCAGGCCCTGCGCGGCCACCCCACCCGCAAGGCGGCGGTGGACTACCTCAAGGGCCGTGGCCTGTCCGGCGAGATCGCCCGCGACTTCGGCCTGGGCTTTGCCCCGCCGGGCTGGGACAACCTGCTCAAGCACCTGGGTGCCGACACCCTGCAACAAAAGGTGATGATCGACGCAGGCCTCCTGATCGAGAACGCCGAGAGCGGCAAGCGCTATGACCGCTTCCGCGACCGGGTGATGTTCCCCATCCGCGACAGCCGCGGCCGGGTGATCGCCTTCGGCGGCCGGGTCCTGGGCAACGACAAGCCCAAGTACCTGAACTCCCCGGAAACCCCGGTATTCCACAAGGGCCAGGAGCTGTATGGCCTGTACGAGGCACGCAAGCACAACCGCAACCTCGACGAAGTCATCGTGGTCGAAGGCTACATGGACGTCATCGCCCTGGCCCAGCAAGGCCTGCGCAATGCCGTGGCTACCCTCGGCACGGCCACCAGCGAAGAGCACCTCAAGCGCCTGTTCCGCGTGGTGCCCAGCGTATTGTTCTGCTTCGACGGCGACCAGGCCGGGCGCAAGGCTGCCTGGCGCGCCCTGGAGTCGACCCTGTCGAGCCTGCAGGACGGGCGCCGCGCGCGCTTTCTGTTCCTGCCCGAGGGCGAAGACCCGGACAGCCTGGTTCGCGCCGAAGGCACCGACGCCTTCCAGGCCCGCATCAACCAGCACGCCCAGCCCTTGGCCGACTATTTTTTCGAGCAGTTGAGCAACGAGGCCGACCCGCGCTCACTGGAAGGCAAGGCGCATATGGTGACCTTGGCCGCACCGCTGATCGAGCAGGTACCAGGCGCCAACCTACGCCAGTTGATGCGCAACCGCCTGAAGGACATCACCGGCCTCGACCCGCAGCAGATGGAACAACTGGCGCAGCAGGCACCGGCTCCCAGCCAGGTACCGGACTACGACCCCGGCTATGACTACGACGCCATGGCCAGCTACACGCCGGACTACGCCGAGCAGGCGTACCAGCCCGACTACGGCGCGCATCAGCAAGAACAACGGCCGTGGACACCGAACAAGGGCGGCGGCAAGAAACAGTGGGAAGGCAAGCCCTGGGACAAGAAGGGCGGCAAGCCCTGGCAGCGCAACGGCCAGCGCGGCGAAGCGCCGCCACGGGTGCCGGCACCGGTGGAACCGCCGACCCTGTCGGCGCTGCGCACCCTGCTGCATCACCCGCTGCTCGCCGGCAAGGTCGAGGACGCCAGCCACTTCGCCGACGAAGAGCAACTGTACAGCCAGCTGCTGGTGGCGCTGATCGAAGCCGCGCAGAAGAATCCTAAGCTAAGCTCTATGCAGCTGATCGCACGCTGGCACGGCACCGAACAAGGCCGCCTGCTGCGCGCCCTGGCCGAGAAGGAATGGTTGATCGATGCCGACAACCTTGAACAACAGTTTTTCGACACCATTACTAGCTTGTCCGCCCGCCAACGCGAGCGCAGCCTGGAACATCTGCTCAGGAAAGCACGTCAAAGCGAGTTGAACGCAGAGGAAAAATCTCAGCTGCTCGCCCTGCTCAGCAGGAATGTTCCCGCACAAACCCCGACCTCATCTGGCGCGTGAGGTCCATGCTCGGGTATAATCCTCGGCTTGTTTTTTGCCCGCCAAGACCTTCAGTGGATAGGGTGTTATGTCCGGAAAAGCGCAACAGCAATCTCGTATCAAAGAGTTGATCACCCGCGGTCGTGAGCAGGGCTACCTGACTTACGCGGAGGTCAACGACCACCTGCCTGAGGATATTTCAGATCCGGAGCAGGTGGAAGACATCATCCGCATGATCAACGACATGGGGATCAACGTATTCGAGAGTGCTCCGGATGCGGATGCCCTGTTGTTGGCGGAAGCCGACACCGACGAAGCCGCAGCCGAAGAGGCCGCCGCAGCGTTGGCGGCAGTTGAGACCGATATCGGCCGCACGACCGACCCGGTGCGCATGTACATGCGCGAAATGGGTACCGTCGAGCTGCTGACCCGCGAAGGCGAGATCGAAATCGCCAAGCGCATCGAGGAAGGCATCCGTGAAGTCATGGGCGCCATCGCCCACTTCCCGGGCACTGTCGACTACATCCTCGGCGAATACGACCGCGTCACCACCGAAGGTGGCCGCCTGTCCGATGTTCTCAGCGGTTACATCGACCCTGACGACAACATCGCCGCACCGACCGAAGAAGTGCCGATCCCCGGCGCCAAGGCCGCTGCCGCGAAGGAAGAGAGCGACGACGAGGAAGAAGAAAGCGCCGACGGCGATGACGAGGAAGAGACCGAGAGCGGTCCGGACCCAGTCGTTGCCGCGCAGCGTTTCGGTGCCGTCAAGGACCAGCTGGTCGACACCCTCAAGGTGTTGAAGAAGCACGGTCGCGGCCACAAGGACAGCATCGGTGCCATGCAGGCGCTGGCTGACCTGTTCATGCCGATCAAGCTGGTGCCCAAGCAATTCGACGCCCTGGTCGAGCGCGTACGCGGTGCCCTGGACCGTCTGCGCCAGCAAGAACGCGCCATCATGCAGCTGTGCGTGCGTGATGCACGCATGCCGCGCGCCGACTTCCTGCGCCTGTTCCCGAGCAACGAAACCGACCAGACCTGGTCCGGTGACCTGGCCAAGCGCAACACCAAATGGGCTGCCGCCCTGGGTGAGAAAGACGCCGCGATCGTCGCCTGCCAGCAGAAGCTGATCGACCTCGAGACCGAAACCGGCCTGACCGTCGTCGAAATCAAGGACATCAACCGTCGCATGTCCATCGGCGAGGCCAAGGCCCGCCGCGCCAAGAAAGAAATGGTCGAGGCGAACCTGCGTCTGGTGATTTCCATCGCCAAGAAGTACACCAACCGTGGCCTGCAGTTCCTCGACCTGATCCAGGAAGGCAACATTGGCCTGATGAAGGCGGTGGACAAGTTCGAATACCGTCGCGGCTACAAGTTCTCGACCTACGCCACCTGGTGGATCCGCCAGGCGATCACCCGTTCGATCGCCGACCAGGCGCGCACCATCCGTATCCCGGTGCACATGATCGAGACGATCAACAAGCTCAACCGTATTTCCCGGCAGATGCTCCAGGAAATGGGCCGTGAACCGACCCCGGAAGAGCTCGGTGAGCGCATGGAAATGCCTGAGGACAAGATCCGCAAGGTATTGAAGATCGCCAAGGAGCCGATCTCCATGGAAACGCCGATCGGCGACGATGAAGACTCCCACCTGGGCGACTTCATCGAGGACTCCACCATGCAGTCCCCGATCGACGTGGCCACGGTCGAAAGCCTCAAGGAAGCGACCCGCGACGTGCTCTCGGGCCTGACCGCGCGCGAGGCCAAGGTGCTGCGCATGCGTTTCGGCATCGACATGAACACCGACCACACCCTCGAGGAAGTCGGCAAGCAGTTCGACGTGACCCGCGAGCGGATCCGTCAGATCGAAGCCAAGGCGCTGCGCAAGCTGCGCCACCCGACGCGAAGCGAGCACCTGCGTTCGTTCCTCGACGAGTAAGACCAACCCCGGCCCAGGCCGGGGTTTTTCTTTTGTGACAGAAGGTCATTGCCAGCGCCTACCCCGCGGCCCGGATGCCCGTCTACACTCGAATCAGTTCACCTGATCGAGAGGCCGCTATGCCCTTTATGCCGGCCCTCCTGTTGCTGATCCTGCTCGCCTGGAACACAACGGCCGGCGCCCTGACCCTGACCGACGAGGAACAAGCCTGGCTCAGCGCCCACCCCCAGCTGCGCCTGGGCGTAGACGCTTCATGGCCGCCGTTCGAATTTCGCGACCAGGAAGGCCGCTACCAGGGACTGGCCGCCGATTACATCGCCCTGATCCAGGAGCGCCTGGGCATCACGCTCAAGCCGGTCGAGCCCAGCAGCTGGACCGAAGTCCTGCAGCAAGCCCGCGGCAACCGCCTCGATTTGCTGCCCGGGATCATGTCCACCCCGGAGCGCCAGGCCTACCTGGCCTTCACCCGGCCCTACCTGGACTTCCCCATCGTTATCCTCGCCCATGCCGGCGGCGCGCAACCGCGCAACCTCAAGGACCTGTATGGCCTCAAGGTGGCCGTGGTGGAGAACTACGCGCCCCACGAACTGCTGCGCACCCACCACCCCGACCTCAACCTGGTGGCCATGCCCAACGTCAGCTCGACCCTGCAGGCCTTGGCCACCGATGAAGTCGACGCGGTGGTCGGCGATCTCGCCTCGAGCATCTGGAGCCTGCGCCAGCTCAAGCTCGACGGCCTGTATGTGAGCGGCGAGACGCCCTACCGCTACCAGCTGGCCATGGCCGTGCCACAACAGCAGAAGATGCTGGTGGGCATTCTCGACAAGGTCATGGCTGACATGAGCAGCGGTGAGGTCAGCCATATCCAGCAGCGCTGGGTGGGCAACGTCGTCGACCAACGGACCTTTTGGCGCGACATGCTGCTCTATGGCCTGCCCGGCGTCCTGCTGCTGGTGGCCATCCTCGCCGTGGTGATCCGCATCAACCGCCGGCTGAGCTCGGAGATTTCCCGACGCATCGCCCTCGAGCAGGAGCTGCGCAGCAGCGAATACCACTACCGCGGCCTGATCGAAAGCCTCTCGGCAGTGGCCTGGGAGGCCGACGCCAACGACTTCAGCTACAGCTACGTCTCGCCCCATGCCGAGGACCTGCTCGGCTACCCCACCGGCGAATGGCTCAAGCCCGGCTTCTGGCGCAGTATCCTGCACCCCGAGGACGCGCTCTGGGCCCAGGCCTACTGCGACAGCGAGACCGCCGCCGGTCGCGACCACAGCCTCGACTACCGGGTGATCCGTGCCGACGGGCACACGCTGTGGGTGCGCAACATCGTCAGCATGATCAAGCATGGCCACAAACCCTTGATGCGCGGGCTGATGATCGATATCAGCGAGGCCAAGCACACCGAAGCCGCCCTGCGCCTGTCCGAGCAGAAGTTCGCCTCGGTGTTCCAGCAGTGCCCGGACATCCTGGTCATCGCCCGCCACAGCGATGGCTGCCTGCTGGAGGTCAACGAGGCCTTCGAGGAACTGATTGGCCTGGGTCCGGCCCAGGTCATCGGCCGCACCGCCACCGAGCTCGGCCTGTGGGGCGTCGCCGGTACCGGCCCGGCACTGCTCGAACGCCTGCACCGCGGCGGCATCCGCAACCTGGAGATGACCTTCCGGCGCAGCAATGGCCAGCTGTTCACCGGCCTGACCTCGGCCGAAACCTTCGAGCTCGACAGCACCCCGGCGCTGGTGGTGGCGATCCGCGACATCAGCCAGCTCAAGGAAACCCAGCAACAGCTGCAGACCTCCGAAGAGAAATTCGCCAAGGCCTTCCACGCCTCCCCCGACGGCCTGTTGCTGTCGCGCCAGAGCGACGGCCTGCTGCTGGAGGTCAACGAAGGCTTCCGCCGCCTGACCGGCTACGAAGTCGACCCCAACGTCGACCAGACCTCGCTGGACCTGGGTATCTGGGTCGACCTGGGCGAACGCCAACGCCTGGTCGAGCAATTGCAACGCGATGGTTTCGTGCGTGATTTCAGCTGCCACCTGCGCCGCAGCGACGGGCAGATCCGCCTGTGCGAGCTGTCGGCCCGGCCCCTGCCGATTGGCGGCGTCGACTGCATGCTGACCATCGCCCGCGACATCACCGAACGCCACCTGATGCAGGAAAAACTGCAACTGGCCGCCACGGTGTTCGAGAACACCGCCGAAGGCGTGCTGATCACCGACACCGACCAGCGCATCAGCGCCGTCAACCGCGCCTTCAGCGAAATCACCGGCTACAGCGAGAGCGAAGCCCTCGGCCAGACCCCGCGCCTGCTCGCCTCCGGCCAGCACGACAGCGCCTTCTACGCCGCCATGTGGCACCAGCTCACCGCCGAGGGCCATTGGCAGGGCGAGATCTACAACAAGCGCAAGAACGGCGAGCTCTACCCCGGCTGGCTGACCATCAGCGCGGTGCGCAACCACGAGCGCGAAATCACCCACTTCGTCGCCGTGTTCGCCGATATCTCCAGCCTCAAGCACGCCCAGGCCAAGCTCGACTACCAGGCTCACCACGACCCGCTGACCGGCCTGCCCAACCGCGCCCTGTTCGAAAATCGCCTGCAAGCGGCGCTCGCCTGCACCCAGGCGTCCAACCGCCAGGGCGCGGTGCTGTTTCTTGACCTCGACCGTTTCAAGCACATCAACGACAGCCTCGGCCACCCGGTCGGCGACCTGCTGCTCAAGGGCATCGCCCAACGCCTCAAGGAGCAGGTGCGCGATGTCGACACCGTGGCCCGCCTGGGCGGCGACGAGTTCATCATCCTGCTGCCCGGCCTGCACAAGCCCAGCGACGCCAGCGCCATCGCCAACAAGTTGCTGGCCGGCTTCCATGCGCCCTTCCAGGCCGGCGACCATGAGTTCTTCACCAGCGCCAGCATCGGCATCAGCCTGTATCCCCAGGACGGCAGCGACGTCGCCAGCCTGATCCGCAACGCCGACGCCGCCATGTACCGTTCCAAGGCCAAGGGCCGCAACCGGGTCGAGGCCTACACCCGCGACCTCACCGCCCAGGCCAGCGAGCGCATCGCCCTGGAGCACGAACTGCGTCGTGCCATCGAGCGCAACGAACTGAGCCTGTGCTACCAGCCCAAGTTCAGCCTCAAGACCCAGAGCCTGGTCGGCGCCGAAGCGCTGATCCGCTGGACCCACCCGACCTTCGGCGAAGTGCCGCCCGAGCAGTTCATCCACCTGGCCGAGGAAAACGGCAGCATCCTCCAGCTGGGCGATTGGGTCCTGGAGCAAGCCTGCCGGCAGATGCACCACTGGAAGAAGGCCTACCACGCCTTCGGCCCGCTGTCGGTGAACCTGGCCGGCGCCCAGCTGCGCCAACCCAACCTGGCCAAACGCATCGAGCAGTTGCTGCGCACCTACCAGCTCAAGGCCGGCGACCTGCAACTGGAGATCACCGAAAACTTCATCATGAGCCAGGCCGAGGAAGCCCTGAGCGTGCTGCACCAGCTCAAGCAACTGGGGGTGCAACTGGCCATCGACGACTTCGGCACCGGCTACTCCTCGCTCAGCTACCTCAAGCGCCTGCCGCTGGACATCCTCAAGATCGACCAGTCGTTCATCCGCGGCCTGCCCGACGACCCCCACGACGCCGCCATCGCCCGCGCCATCATCGCCCTGGGGCGCAGCATGCAATTGACGATCATTGCCGAAGGCGTGGAAAACCAGGCGCAGCAGCGTTTCCTGGCCGCCGAGGGCTGCGAGCAGATCCAGGGCTACATCGTCAGCCTGCCGCTGCCGCCAGCGGAATTCGCCGCTACGTTTCTTCGCATAGCACAAACGGATCTTTCGGATGGCACGCTATCGAAACCCTCGTTATAATCCGGCGCACCTGCTGAGGGCCTATAGCTCAGTCGGTTAGAGCAGAGGACTCATAATCCTTTGGTCCACGGTTCGAGTCCGTGTGGGCCCACCAAATTTGAAGCCGCGTCTGACGCGGCTTTGTAGTTTCTACGCAGCCGTAACCCTGCCTGCGCCAACACCCCTTCCTTGCCCCTGCCTTGACGATGCATGACCACCCTCGCTAGCATACTGACCAACTAGTCGGTTTAGCGAACTCCCCAGCATGCGCCATTTCTCCGAACTCTCCCCTGCTGCCCTGCGCGTGGTCGATGCCGCCGAAGGCCTGCTCCAGCGCCAGGGCTACAACGGTTTCTCCTATGACGATGTGTCGGCGCTGATTGGCATCAAGAAGCCCAGCATCCACTACCACTTCCCGAAAAAAGAAGACCTGGTGGCCATGGTCGCGCAGCGCTACCGCCATCGTTTTCGCGAACAACTGCTGGGGATAGAGGGCACCTGCGCCGACCCGCTCGAGCGCTTGCAGGCCTATGCCGTGCTGTTCGAGCAGACTTTCTCGCAGCGCCGACTGTGCCTGGGTGCGATGCTCGGCGCCGAGTATGAATCGCTGCCGCCGTCGGTGCTGGCGGAGCTCGACGCGTTCTTCAAGGTCAATGTCGAATGGCTCACGCTGATGGTCACGCAAGGGCAGCAAGCTGGCCGTATCCGTAACCTGGGTGCCCCCGCCAGCCTGGCCCAGACCCTGATCTGCACCCTGGAAGGCGCCATGATCGTCGGCCGCGCGATGAACAGCGCCGAAGGGCCCGCGCAAATCGGTGCCACGCTGCTTAACTTTCTACAGGCCTGAGTTTTGCCAGGCCTTGTTTTCAGCCAAATACCGACCTACTAGTAGGGTGAGTACAGGACAATCCGCAGATGCCTATCCGTGACGTCAGCGAAGCCGAGTTCAATCGCGCGATGCACCTGCTGGGCATGCCTGCGCTGCTGTACGTCTGGGCCCCGTGGTGTGCGCCGTGTCGCCTGTTCTCGCCGATTTACCAACAGACCGTCACGCCGTTTCCGGGCGTTGCAGCGTTCAGGATCAACGCGGCCAGCGCCCCCCAGATACAGACGGCCCTGAACCTGGCAACGGTGCCTGCTGTGCTTGCCTTCAACCGAGACGGCAAGGAAACGGGCCGGTTCATAGGGCTCAAGAACGGCCAACAACTGCATGAATGGGTGCTGGCGCACCTGACCACGCCAGCCCCGCCTTCGCCACGCTGACGACCACCCACCCTCGATGAGTACTGCCATGACAACCTGGATAACACCGCTACTGGGCGGCTTGATGATCGGCACCGCGGCTGCCGCCTACCTGATTCTGTTTGGCCGGATCGCCGGGGTCTCGGGCATGCTGGCCGACGCCTTCGGCTTCGGCGCCGGCAACGATCGGCTGGCCTCGCGCTTGTTCCTGCTGGGCATGCTCGGCGCCAGCCTGCTGGTGCTGACGCTGCATCCGGTGACCCTGCCTGCGGACCTCGGCGCGTTCTGGCCAGGCGTGCTGCTGGCGGGGTTGCTGGTAGGTTTCGGCACCCGCCTCGGCTCGGGTTGCACCAGCGGCCATGGCATCTGTGGCCTGGGCCGCCTGTCACCGCGCTCGCTGGCGGCAACCGCCACCTTCATGCTCAGCGGTTTCATCACCGTCTACGTACTTCGCCACCTGCTCGGGGTATTGCCATGAAACGCCTACTGCCACTGGCCCTGGGTGCGCTGTTCGGTACCGGCCTGGTCATCTCCGACCTGATCAACCCAGCGCGGATTCTGGCCTTTTTGGATATCACCGGGGCTTGGGACCCGACCTTGCTGCTCGTCATGGTCGCGGCGCTGATCCCTTCGCTGCTGGCCTACCGTTACATTCGCGGCCGCGCCAAGCCGGTGCTGGGCGCGGCCTACTGCGTGCCGACTTCGCGGGTCGTCGACCGCAAGCTGATCATCGGGGCGTTGCTGTTCGGCATCGGCTGGGGCATCGCTGGTGTCTGCCCTGGGCCTGCGGTGGTCCTGCTCGGCACGGCGCAGCCGTTTGCGCTGCTGTTCTTCGCCGCCATGCTCGCAGGGGCGTTGCTGCATTACCTGGTGCTGGGCCGAGCGGCGCCACGCTGAGCACCCCCACAGCGCCTGCTGCCACTCGGACACAGCTATCAAGAGGTTATCCATGAACAACGAAACGCCGAGCCATCGCCCTACCTTCAGTTTCAGTGCAAACAGGACAACTGGCGCACATCGGGTACGCTACCGGGAAGGCACCAGCGTCGATCCGCAGGAATGCGTGTTGTGCGTACCGGTCGACCAGGCGACGGCGCCAGCACAGGCCACTGAGGTGCCGTGCGAACCCCATTCATGAACGATGCCACTCAAGACCAAGGACGATCACCCACAATGGACACCTTACACATCATCGGCAAGTTCAGAACGGCCCACGACGCTTACTTCAAACTGTTGCTGGACACCTACCCGACCAAGGCTCCGATCACCGACAGCTCCAAGCTCGGCGCCCCGCAATCCTGCACCTTGGCAACCGAGGTTCAGGCCTGCCTGGTCGCGCTGGGCCCAACGGCCCAGCAACGCATGCTGCGCCTGGGCTTCGACCTGCTGTATCCGTTCAACAACATTGTCGACCAGTACAACTGGCGCGCCAGCATCATCGCGCAGAACACCAACTTCACCACCTTCGCCTCCATCGCCATCCGCATCGATGCGGAACTTCAGCTCATCGAGAACGTCTTAGAATTCAGCCAGTTCAGTGACTACCAAGGCATACCAAGCGATCTTTTCGCCGAGTCCAAGGCGCGCTACACCTCGCCTGACGATGGCCTTGAAGCCACAGCCCCAACGGCGGATGGCGACCCCAAACGTATCCGCAACGATGCTGACAGCGAGGCAGTGAAGGGCCTGCAAAAGATCGAACGGCAGACCAACATCTTCTCCAACATCGCCAACGTAGCCACCACGGTCAAAACCCTGCTGGGCATCTGACGCCCGCCCTGGCAGGGCAAAGTGCCTTTAGGACACCCGTTCTATTTCGCCATCACTGCCCCCTTTCTAGAATCCCTCCATCGCTTCGGCACCGGGTCGGAGCCCAGTGATCGAGGGAACGTCACATGAACATCCAAGGACGCCTTGGGGCCCTGCTCGTTGCACCCATGCTGCTGGCACTCGCCGGCTGCGCGGCACCTGGGGGCTACAACCCGGGCACGCAGAACATGGCCAGCGGCAACTCACCGTGCACGCCCAGTGCAACCGACAACCTGATCTCCACTGGCCGCAGCCTGCTCAGCATCGCCAACTCCGTACTCGAGACCAAGCACAGCATGAACGGCACCTCCGCCACGTACGACCAGCGCATGCAACTGGCGGAGAACGCCCAGAAGGTCAACCAGGGCAACCAGATGCTCGACAACGTCGAGAGCATGACCGCCGGGCTGAAGTCGCCCTGCGCCACCGCGCAGACCAGCGCCGCGCGCTGACATCGCTGCAAACCCTCCTGATCGAACAGGCCGCGCTCATGCGCGGCCTTTTTCTTGGCGTTTTCCGCGAAAGCAGGCACATAGCCATATCCCTTGCTAGTGTGGTGTTTTGCAAATACGACCCAAATTGGCGCGTGATTTTTTGTGCTCAAGCAAGGCGTCGCGACGAGTCGTAGCCCAGCTACGGCGAGGAGCGACAACGCAGCATGAGCGCAAAAAGCACCGCGAATTAGGGTCGTTATTTGTGAAACACCACACTAGGATACCCCCGCAGCTCTGCCCCCTTTCTCCAGACGAAGGAAGCGTCATGCTCAACGCCGTATTGGCCGGCAAGAAAAAAGGCACCGGCCTGCACCATCAGATGCTCGACTTCGAGCGCAGCGAGGGTGCAGAGGACGTATTGACCGCTACCTTGTTCGAACGCCTGGCCTACTTGCCCGATGAACAGTTCTGCGCGGTATTCCAGGCGTTGCTGGGCGAGCCCTTTGGCCCGCTGCAAACCATCACGTTCTGGCCGTCCTGGCGCCTGCCCGAAGGCAGGCAGGTAGAACCCGACGTACTGCTCAGCGATGGCAATCGCACGCTGCTGGTCGAGGCCAAGCGCCATGACCATTTCGATCAACAGTCTCCCGCGCAGCTGGCTCGCGAGCTCAGGGCCGGCTGGCATGGCGGGGCACTGGAGGCCGACAGCATCCTGCTGACACTGGGAGGGCTCAAGGACAACTCGCAAGCTGGGCGCGCGCGGCTGCTCGAGCAGGTGCACGCCGAGCTGGCCGGCCAGCCACAGCAACCCTTCAGGCTGGTTTACCGTAGCTGGCAACAGATGTTCCAGGCACTCGAGCGCGCGCTCGACAGCTCGCTCAGCGGCAGCCAGCGCCTGTTGGAAGACCTTGCCAGGTGCTATGCCTGGCACAGCCTGAAAACCCACCCGGTGCAATGGCTCAATGCCCTGAAGCCGGTTCACATCGAAACGCCCACCGGCGCTTTCGCGGCATGGAGCCTGAAATGACCGAGTCCCTGGCAAACGCACTGGTCGATGTACGCCGTGCCTACCGCCTGCTGGCTGATTACCAGCAGCGCATGTTCGAGCTGCTCGCGTACCTGCGCGACAGCCTGGGTGCACAAGACTATTACCAGACCTACGTCCACTCGCTGCCACAGCGGGTCGCCGGGCTGGAAAACCTCAAGACCAGCGGCCTGCGCTACCTGCCTTTCCATGACATGTCGGTGCTCTGGCTACGCACCCCGCAGAACCAGCCTGAGCCATGGCACAACCACCGCAAGGGCGACCTGATGTTCGGTGTGTGGGTGCGCAGCGATACGGGGTATGACAAGCACACAGGCCAGTTCAGTGATCGTGCGGTCGAAGCGACCACGAGCGAATTGATGTTGTCGGTGGTGGTCTGCGATACACCTGCCGAAGGCAACTGGTACCGAGATGCCTGGCTGACCATCGACTACCCGGAGGATGGGCAAGTCAACGACCAGGGCAAACCCGGCTATCGCTGTTTCGCCCAGGCCATTGGCCTGGAGCGCTTGGCCGACAAGGCCGCGATCGATGCGGCGCTCCAGGCGTGGTGCCTGGCCGCCAGCCACAAGCTGGATGTGCAGATCACCACGTATCCGCAGCCAGCGGCCTGAAACCCTGCCATGAACGGCGCAGGCAGGCGACTGCGCCGCCACACCGCGTCTTGCCCTGGAGCGCAGGAGCTGGCTAGGCTAGCGACCCGACTGCCGAGACCCACCATGCCAGACTCCCGCGCCATCGCCCTCGACGAAATCGACCGCAAGCTGATCGCCCTGCTGCAGATCAACGCCCGCGAAAGCGTCGCCACCCTCGCCCGCCACCTGGGCATCGCCCGCACCACGGTCAACTCGCGCCTGGCGCGGCTGGAAAAGAGCAAGGTCATCACCGGCTACGGCGTTCGCCTGGGCCAGCGCCTGCTCGGCGGCGGCTTGCAGGCCTATGTGGGGATCAAGGCGCAACCGCGCTCGGGCAAGGACATCGTGCGCCGCCTGGGCGCGATGGGCCAGGTGCAGCAGTTGTGCGCGGTGAGCGGCGAATTCGACTACGTCGCCTGGCTGAGCAGCGACTCTCCGGAGCAACTGGACCAGTTGCTCGACCAGATCGGCAGCCTCGACGGCGTGGAGAAGACCACCACGTCGATCATCCTCAGCAGCAAGGTCGACCGCGGCCAGCCAGGCTGACCATCCCATGGCCCTGAACGACAGGGCCCGTAAGAAAAATCGCGATCAGCAGCGCCTACCGACGGCCATCACCCGGGTTCAGGGGCGCCAACCGGCGAACGCCCGGCAACTGCTGGTGATCCGCGACACATCCAGCAACCCTCCTCCCCGTCCCTGCCTTCCATCGACGTTTAGGCTCAGATCAGCCCGTGCACTTGACGCGCGAGCGACCTCATCACAAACTCTACGCAGATGACGTATAAAGCATGGATGCGCTATTCGTAGAACTACCGGCTTTCGAGCGCTATCGCAGCGATTACCTCGACGACGCCGACTTTCGCTTGTTGCAGCAGTTGCTGCTCCTGCAGCCCCATATCGGCGATGTCATCAAGGGCACAGGTGGCCTCAGGAAGATGCGTTTCGCCAATGCACTGCGCCAGAAGGGCAAGCGCGGCGGCATGCGCATCATCTACTACTGGTGGTCCGCCGGGCAGCAATTCTGGCTCTTCACGCTGTATGGCAAGGAGCTCCAGGACGACCTGACCACACAGCAGTGCCAAGCCCTGAAACAACTACTCGAGCGCGAATACCTGATGAGGACGACCCATGCCACGCAATATCTTCACTGAACTGACCGAAGGCTTCGAGGCGCTGTCCGAAGCGCGCGCCGGCAAACTGACCCTGCGTTCGCACAAGGTCGCTTTCCAGGCCTTGGCCCCCTTGGCACCCGACGAGCTCATCGGGTTGCGCCAGCGCCTCAACATGTCGCGTGCGGTGTTTGCCAGCTACCTGCGCACCAATGCCCGTACCCTGGAGAACTGGGAGCAAGGCCGCTCCAAACCCAACGCCCAGGCTGTCGCGCTGATTCGCCTGGTACAGAAATTCCCGGAAACCGTCGAGCACCTCGCCGCCCTGGGCTGATTCGTCACTTTTCCACCAATAGCAGTCATTACGACGAAACAACCTCCATAACGACGCCACTCTGCCTCTTAATTACGAACCCCGCGCTTCATAAAATGGCCACCAGGCATTTTCTATACTCAGGCTCCGCCCCTGCGCAGCCTCCCTGGCAAGGTCATTACATGAACAAGAACAACCGCCACCCCGCCGACGGCAAGAAACCCATCACCATCTTCGGCCCGGACTTCCCCTTCGCCTTCGACGACTGGCTGGAGCACCCAGCCGGCCTGGGCAGCATCCCCAAGGAGCGCCATGGCGAAGAGGTGGCGATCGTCGGTGGCGGCATCGCCGGGTTGGTGGCGGCCTACGAACTGATGAAGCTGGGCCTCAAGCCGGTGGTGTACGAAGCCTCCAAGCTCGGCGGCCGGCTGCGCTCGCAAGCCTTCAACGGCACCGACGGCATCGTCGCCGAACTGGGCGGCATGCGCTTTCCGGTGTCGTCCACGGCCTTCTACCATTACGTCGACAAACTGGGCCTGGAGACCAAACCCTTCCCCAACCCGCTGACCCCTGCCTCGGGCAGCACGGTGATCGACCTCGAAGGCCAGACCTACTACGCCGAAAAATCCGCCGACCTGCCGCCACTGTTCCACGAGGTGGCCGACGCCTGGGCCGACGCCCTGGAAAGCGGCGCGCAATTCGGCGATATCCAGCAGGCCATTCGCGACCGCGACGTGCCGCGCCTGAAAGACCTGTGGAACAAGCTGGTGCCGTTGTGGGACGACCGCACCTTCTACGATTTCGTCGCCACCTCGCGCTCGTTCGCCAAGCTCAGCTTCCAGCACCGCGAGGTGTTCGGCCAGGTGGGCTTCGGCACCGGTGGCTGGGACTCGGACTTCCCCAACTCGATGCTGGAAATCTTCCGTGTGGTGATGACCAACTGCGACGACCACCAGCACCTGGTGGTCGGCGGTGTCGAGCAGGTGCCCCAGGGCATCTGGCGCCATGTGCCGGAGCGATGCGCCCACTGGCCGGCCGGCACCAGCCTCAGCGGCCTGCATGGCGGCGCGCCACGCACCGGGGTCAAGCGCATCGCCCGCGCCACCGATGGTCGCCTGGCAGTCACCGACAACTACGGCGACGTGCGCCACTACGCAGCGGTGCTCACCACCTGCCAGAGCTGGCTGCTGACCACCCAGATCGACTGCGAGGAGTCGCTGTTCTCGCAGAAGATGTGGATGGCCCTGGACCGTACCCGCTACATGCAGTCGTCGAAGACCTTCGTCATGGTCGACCGGCCGTTCTGGAAGGACAAGGACCCGCAGACCGGCCGCGACCTGATGAGCATGACCCTCACCGATCGCCTGACCCGCGGCACCTACCTGTTCGACAACGGCGACGACAAGCCGGGGGTGATCTGCCTGTCCTACGCCTGGATGAGCGATGCCCTGAAGATGCTGCCGCATCCGACCGAAAAGCGCGTGCAACTGGCCCTCGACGCGTTGAAGAAGATCTACCCCAAGACCGATATCGCCGGGCATATCATCGGCGACCCTATCACCATCTCGTGGGAGGCCGACCCGCACTTCCTCGGCGCCTTCAAAGGCGCGCTGCCTGGCCACTATCGCTACAACCAACGGATGTACGCGCACTTCATGCAGGCCGACATGCCAGCCGAGCAGCGCGGCATCTTCATCGCCGGTGACGACGTGTCGTGGACCCCGGCCTGGGTGGAAGGCGCGGTGCAGACGTCGCTGAACGCGGTGTGGGGTATCATGAACCACTTCGGTGGCCAGACCCACCCGGACAACCCCGGCCCGGGCGACGTGTTCGACGAGATCGGGCCGATTGCCCTGGCCGACTGAGCGAAGGAGTAGCGCCATGCGCATCGCCCTGTTCCAGGGCACGCCCCAGCCCCTGGACGTGCCCGGCAATCTCGAGCGCCTGCAACGCCAGGCCCAGCTGGCCGCCGGGCGCGGCGCCCAGTTGCTGGTGTGCCCGGAGATGTTCCTCAGCGGCTACAACATCGGCCTCGACCAGGTGGCCCGCCTGGCCGAGCCCGCCGACGGCCCGGCGGCGCTGCGGGTGGTGGAAATCGCCCAGGCGCAGCGCATCGCCATCGTCTACGGCTATCCGGAGCGCGGCGATGACGGCGCGATCTACAACAGCGTGCAGTTGATCGACGCCCATGGCCGCAGCCTGTGCAACTACCGCAAGACCCACCTGTTCGGCGAACTGGACCGCTCGATGTTCAGCCCCGGCGCCAACCACTTCCCGGTGGTCGAGCTGGACGGTTGGCAGGTCGGCCTGCTGATCTGCTACGACATCGAGTTCCCGGAGAACGCCCGGCGCCTGGCCCTGGCCGGCGCCGAGCTGATCCTGGTGCCGACGGCGAACATGACCCCCTACGACTTCGTTTGCCAGGTGACCGTGCGCTCGCGGGCACAGGAGAACCAGTGCTACCTGGTGTATGCCAACTACTGCGGCAGCGAAGGGCAGATCCAGTATTGCGGCCAGAGCAGCATCGTCGGCCCGGACGGCAGCCTGCTGGCGATGGCCGGGCGCGAAGAGTGCCAGTTGCTGGCGGATCTGGAGCACGAGCGGGTAGTCGAGGGGCGCCTGGCGTTCCCCTACCTGGCGGACCTGCGCCGGGATCTGCATTAACAGCCATCCCTTGCAAGGTGTTGATAATTGGCGCTGGGCTTGGCGTTGCCGCTGTTTCGCGACACAAGGCCGCGCCTACAGACGACCACGTATCCCTGTAGGAGCGGCCTTGTGTCGCGAATGGGTCGCAAAGCGACCCCGGCAATCTTGAATTCCCAAAAATCGCAAGACTGGGCCAGACCAGACAACCTCGGCATTGCGCGCTAGCATGGCGTCATGTCCGACGCCATCCGCCACCTCACCCTCGCCAACGGCCTGCACCTGACGCTGCGCCACGCGCCACGCCTCAAACGTGCGGCGGCGGCGCTGCGCGTGCATGCCGGCAGCCACGACGCACCGCCGCGCTGGCCGGGCCTGGCGCACTTTCTCGAACACCTGTTCTTCCTGGGTACCGAGCGTTTCCCGCTGGACGACGGCCTGATGCGCTACGTGCAGGGCCTGGGCGGCCAGGTCAATGCCAGTACCCGCGAACGCACCACCGATTTCTTCTTCGAAGTGCCCCCAGCAGCGCTGGCCGGTGGGCTGGAGCGCCTGTGCCAGATGCTCGTCGAGCCGGACTTCGCCATTGAGCGCCAGGGTCGCGAGCGCGAGGTGATCCACGCCGAGTTCATCGCCTGGTCGCGCAACCCCGAGGCCCAACAACAGTTCGCCTTGCTCCAGTCGGTTGCCGCCAATCATCCGCTCAGGGCCTTCCACGCCGGCAACCGCTACAGCCTGCCGCTAAGGGATGCGGCCTTCCAACGCGCGCTGCAAGCGTTTCACCGATGCTTCTACCAAGGCAGCCGGATAACCCTGAGCCTGGCCGGCCCTCAACCGCTGGAAGCACTGGAAGCATTGGCCAGGCGCCTGGGCGCGCAGTTCGCCGCGGGCACCTCGGCAGGTAGGCCCGCACCGCCGCGGTTGCTCGACGACCCACTACGCTCGCCCAGCACCCAAGACCTGCTGTTTGCCCACGAACACCTCCCGGCACAAGCCGAGCAGGCCCTTGAGCTGCTGCTGGACCTGCTCAGCGATAGCCGCCCGGGTGGCTGGCTGGCCGAACTGCGCCAGCGCGGCTGGCTGCAGGACTGCAAGGCGCAACGCCTGTACAGCCATGCCGGCCAGCTGCTGTGGCACGTGCGCCTACAACTGACGGCCCAGGCCGATGCCGCGCAAGCCCAACAGCTGTTGTACAGCTGGCTCGGTTTCATCCGCCAGCAGGCTGGGCCACAGCTGCACGTCACCTTCGCGCAGTTGCAGCAACGCCGTGAGCAAGCGGCCAGCGCGCTGGATCTGGCCCGCCGCGACAGTGCCGGCCAGCCCTACCAAGCACTCACCCGACAAGGCCTGGCCGCGCTGGATGCACTACTGGCCGATCTACCGCAGGGCCCCGCCGGCCCCTGGCACCTGCCACCGGCCGAACCGCTGCTGGCGACCACGCCAGCGACGCGGCACGCCCCCTTGCCGCAAGGCCTGACGCTCAGCGATGCCCTGCCCGCTTCGCGCCAGTTCGCCACGCTCTACCTGCGCTGGCAGCTGCCCTCGGCGGCGCGCGTGCTGCAGGTGCTCGAACGCGCCCTGCAAGCGCTGCGCGAGCGTGCCGAACGCGCCGCAGTGCAACTGGACCTGGAGGCCAGTGGTGGCTACCTGCAACTGCGTATCGGCGGCTATCCGTTGGCGGTGGTGAACGCGGCGGCAGAAGCGCTCGAGCAGATCGGCACGCCAGCCCGCGAGCACTGGCAGGCCCCGGCAGCCCGCGAACCGGCGCTGATCCCGATCCGTGCCCTGCTCAAGGCCCTGCCGGGCGCCCTTGACCCGGCAGCCGCCCAAGGGCAGCCCGCCGGCGAGCTCGCCTCGCCCTGGCAGCACGCACGCTGGCAAGGCCTGGCCATCGGCTTCGACCAAGCCAGCCGCGACGCCCTCGGCGCGGCCCTGCAGGCCATCCCTGGGCAGCCCGGCGAGCCGCCAGCCAGGCGCCACTTCGCAGGGCGCCACTGGCATCAGGTGCACGCCCCGGGCAGTGAGCCGGCCCTGCTGCTGTTCTGCCCGCTGCCAGCGCCCCTGCAAGCGTGCGGCCGTCTGCTCGCCCACCTGCTGCAAGGGCCGGTATACCAACGGTTGCGGGTTGAACTGCAACTGGGCTATGCCGTGTTCAGCACCTTTCGCCAAATTGCCGGGCACGGCGGGTTGCTGTTCGGCGTGCAATCGCCGCAGGCCGGCCAGCGCGAGGTGCTTGGCCACCTGACCACGCTGCTGCAGGAGGGCGTGCAACTGGCCGCCGACAGCCGCCAGCAACTGGCCGAGCAGTTCAGCGAAGCGGCCATGGCCAATGCCGAGGTCGCGCACTGGGCCTGGCAGGCACATATGGCGACACAAAATCCGCAGCTGGCTTGCATGAGCGAGGCTATTCTGACTGTCGAACAGCACGACTTGGACGCGCTACTGCAGCAATTACTGGCAGCCGAACACGGCTGGCTGTGCCTGGCCAACGCCCCCGCCCCAGATGCTCATTGGCACTGAACGCGGCGCGGATTGTTACCAAGCCTGCAAGGGCGCATTTCGAATAATTAACCTTTCGGTACAAATTTTTCTTGTAAGATAGCGCAATCTCAGCCAATGGAACCTCTGCCCCCAGACGGTACCCAATGATGAGCTGACCCCCAAACCCATCCGGAAGGAGCAAGCCCATGTGGACCAAACCTGCTTACACTGACCTGCGTATCGGCTTCGAAGTGACCATGTACTTCGCCAACCGCTAAGCGGCAGCGCGACCAGACGCCTCGGCCCGCCGGGGCGTCGTCGTTTTCGAATCACCGTTTCCTGCTTCAGAGGGCGCCCATGTACATCCAGATTCTCGGCTCGGCCGCCGGCGGCGGTTTCCCCCAGTGGAACTGCAACTGCGCCAACTGCAAGGGCTACCGCGACGGCACGCTGCGCGCCAAAGCGCGTACCCAGTCGTCCATCGCCCTGTCCGACGACGGCGAGCACTGGATCCTGTGCAACGCCTCGCCAGACATCCGTGCCCAGTTGCAGGCCTTCGCGCCGATGCAACCGGCCCGCGCCCTGCGCGACAGCGGCATCGATGCCATCGTGCTGCTCGACAGCCAGATCGACCACACCACCGGCCTGCTCAGCCTGCGCGAGGGCTGCCCGCACAAGGTGTGGTGCACCGACATGGTCCACCAGGACCTGACCACGGGTTTTCCGTTGTTCAACATGCTCAGCCACTGGAACGGCGGCCTGCAGTGGCAGCGCATCGAACTCGAAGGCAGCTTCGTCATCGACGCCTGCCCGCACCTGCGCTTCACCCCCTTCCCACTGCGCAGCGCCGCGCCGCCTTACTCGCCGCACCGTTTCGACCCGCACCCGGGCGACAACCTTGGCCTGCTGGTCGAGGACAGCCGTACCGGCGGCAAGCTGTTCTATGCCCCGGGCCTGGGGCAGGTCGACGCCCAGCTGCTGGACATGATGCACGGCGCCGACTGCCTGCTGGTCGACGGCACGCTGTGGGAGGATGATGAAATGCAGCGGCGCGGCGTCGGCACCCGTACCGGCCGCGAGATGGGCCACCTGGCGCAGAACGGCCCGGGCGGCATGCTCGAGGTGCTCGAGGCGTTCCCGCGCCAGCGCAAGGTGCTTATCCACATCAACAACACCAACCCGATCCTCGATGAAGACTCCCCAGAGCGCGCCGAAGTGCAGCGTCGCGGCGTGGAAGTCGCCTTCGACGGCATGAGCATCGAGCTGTAAGGAGGCCGTGTGAGCGACGCAACGCCGATGTCCCCTGCCGAGTTCGAGCAGGCCCTGCGCGCCAAGGGCGCCTATTACCACATCCACCACCCGTACCACGTGGCGATGTACCAAGGCCGTGCCACCCGCGAGCAGATCCAGGGCTGGGTGGCCAACCGCTTCTACTACCAGGTCAACATCCCACTCAAGGACGCCGCGATCCTGGCCAACTGCCCGGACCGCGAGGTGCGCCGCGAGTGGATCCAGCGCCTGCTCGACCACGACGGCGCCCCCGGCGAGGACGGCGGTATCGAGGCCTGGCTGCGCCTGGGCCAGGCCGTGGGGCTGGACCCCGACCAGCTGCGCAGCCAGGAGCTGGTACTGCCGGGCGTGCGCTTCGCGGTCGACGCCTACGTCAACTTCGCCCGCCGCGCCAGCTGGCAGGAAGCGGCCAGCAGCTCGCTGACCGAGCTGTTCGCCCCGCAGATCCACCAGTCGCGCCTGGACAGCTGGCCGCAGCACTACCCGTGGATCGACCCGGCCGGCTACCAATACTTCCGCACCCGCCTGGGCCAGGCCCGCCGCGATGTGGAACACGGCCTGGCGATCACCTTGCAGCACTACACCACCCGCGAAGGCCAGCAACGCATGCTGGAGATCCTGCAGTTCAAGCTGGATATCCTGTGGAGCATGCTCGATGCCATGAGCATGGCCTATGAACTGAACCGCCCGCCGTACCACAGCGTTACCACCGAGCGGGCCTGGCACAAGGGGATCGCCCTATGAGTTTCGACCGTCAACAGGTGCCCGCCTGGCGCCCCGGCTACCGCTTCCAGTACGAGCCGGCACAGAAGGGCCATGTGCTGCTGTACCCCGAGGGCATGATCAAGCTCAACGACAGCGCCGGGCTGATCGGCGGCCTGGTCGATGGCCAGCGCTCGGTGGCGGCGATCATCGCCGAGCTGCAACAGCAATTCCCCGGTGTGCCCGAAGTCGCCGACGACATCGAGCAATTCATGGAGGTGGCCCGTGCCGAACACTGGATCACCCTCGCCTGAGGTGCCGGTCGGCCTGCCGCTGTGGCTGCTGGCCGAACTGACCTACCGCTGCCCGCTGCAGTGCCCGTACTGCTCCAACCCGCTGGACTTCGCCGAACAGGGCAAGGAGCTGAGCACCGCGCAGTGGTTCAAGGTCATGGCCCAAGCCCGCGAAATGGGCGCCGCGCAGATCGGCTTTTCCGGCGGCGAGCCGCTGGTGCGCCAGGACCTCGCCGAGCTGATCGGCGAGGCCCGGCGCCTGGGCTACTACACCAACCTGATCACCTCCGGCATCGGCCTGACCGAGCAGAAGATCGCCGCGTTCAAGCAGGCCGGGCTGGACCACATCCAGATCAGTTTCCAGGCCAGCGACGAGCAGGTGAACAACCTCCTGGCCGGCTCGAAGAAGGCCTTCGCGCAGAAGCTGGAGGTGGCCCGGGCAGTGAAGGCCCACGGCTACCCGATGGTGCTCAACTTCGTCACCCACCGGCACAACATCGACAAGATCGACCGCATCATCGAGCTGTGCATTGCCCTGCAAGCCGACTTCGTCGAGCTCGCCACCTGCCAGTTCTATGGCTGGGCACACCTCAATCGCCTGGGCCTGCTGCCGACCCGCACGCAGTTGCAGCGGGCCGAGCGCATTACCAACGAGTACCGGGAAAGACTCAAGGCCGAAGGCAGCCCGTGCAAGCTGATCTTCGTCACCCCGGACTACTACGAGGAGCGCCCCAAGGCCTGCATGAACGGCTGGGGCAGCCTGTTCCTGACCATCACCCCCGACGGCACCGCCCTGCCCTGCCATGGCGCGCGGCAGCTGCCGGTACAGTTCCCCAATGTGCGCGATCACGACCTGCGGCACATCTGGTACGACTCGTTCGGCTTCAACCGCTTCCGTGGCTATGACTGGATGCCCGAACCCTGCCGCTCGTGCGACGAGAAGCAAAAGGACTTCGGCGGCTGCCGTTGCCAGGCCTTCATGCTCACCGGCGATGCCAGCAAGGCCGACCCGGTGTGCGCCAAGTCACCGGACCATGGCATCATCCTCAAGGCCCGCGAGGAGGCCGAACACGCAACGCTGGAGATCGAACAGATGACCTTGCGCAACGCACGCAATTCCCATGTCATCGCCCGTGGCTGAGTTCAGCGCCGCCCAGGCGGTGGCCGCCGGCACCGACTTCGCCGAACTCAAGGTTGGCGCGCAGGGGCTGTTCTGGAACGAGTTCCGCCCCGCCGATGGCGCCTGCCGGCTCTGGCATTGGCGCGACCATCAGGCCCGCTGCCTGACCCCCGATGGCTTCAGTGTGCGCAGCCGGGTCTATGAATATGGCGGCGGCAGCTTCTGCCTGGCCGACCACGGCCTGGTGTTCGTCAACGAGCACGACCAGCAGGTCTACAGCCAGGCACTGGATGGTTCGGCGCCATGTGCCCTCACCGCTAACCCCGCCTGCCGCTATGGCGACGTGCAATGGCACGCCGGGCAGGTGCTGGCGGTGGAGGAAAGCCATGGCGAGCACGTTGTCCATCGGCTGGTCAGCCTGGCCGCGGGCTGCCGTGAAGTCCTCGCTGAGGGCGCCGACTTCTATGCCACGCCGACCCTGAGCGACAACGGCCGGCGCCTGGCCTGGGTCGAATGGGATCGCCCCGCGCAGCCATGGACCCGCACCCGCCTGATGTGTCGCGAGCGGGGCCCATCTGGCGATTGGGGGGCGCCACGCTGCATCGCCGGGCAGGACGAATCGCTGCAGCAACCGCGCTTCGATGCCGCAGGGCACCTGTACTGCCTGTCGGACCGCGACGGTTTCTGGCAGCCCTGGGGTGAGGTCGACGGACGCTGGCAAGCCTTGCCCGCCGCCAATGCCGACCATGCCGCCGCGCCCTGGCAACTGGGCCCGTGCACCTGGCTGGCGCTGGGCCCTGCCAGCTACCTGGCCAGCTGGTTCGAAGAAGGCTTCGGGCAACTGGGGCTGCGCACCGACAGCGGTGAAGTGCAGCGCTACGCCAGCGCCTACAGCCGCTTTCGCAGCCTGGCCCTGGATGCCGACCACCTCTACGCCATCGCCGCCTCGCCCATCAGCCCGCCGGCGGTCATCGCCATCGACCGGCGCAGCCACGAGGTCCGGGTGCTGGCGGGCGGCGCCGAGGTGTTGCCCGCCGAGCACATCAGCCAGCCACGGCCAATTCGCTATGCCAGCGGCGATGGCGTCGCCCACGGTTTCTTCTACCCAGCGATGACCGGCCGCGGCCCCGCGCCGCTGGTGGTGTTCATCCATGGCGGGCCGACCTCGGCCTGCTACCCGGTGCTCGACCCGCGCATCCAGTACTGGGCCCAGCGCGGCTTTGCCGTCGCCGACCTCAACTACCGGGGCAGCAGCGGCTATGGCCGCGCCTATCGCCAGGCCCTGCACCTGCGCTGGGGCGAGAGCGACGTGCAGGATGCCTGCGCGGCGGTGACCTACCTGGCCGAACAGGGGCTGGTCGACCCTCGCCAGGCATTCATTCGCGGTGGCAGCGCGGGCGGCTATACCACCCTCTGTGCGCTGGCCTTGCACAAGGTCTTCCGCGGCGGCGCCAGCCTGTATGGCGTCAGCGACCCGGTGGCCCTGGGGCAGGCGACCCACAAGTTCGAAGGGGATTATCTGGGCTGGCTGATCGGCGACCCGCTGCAGGATGCCGAACGCTACCGCCAGCGTACACCGCTGCTGCATGCCGGGCAGATCGAGGTACCGGTGATTTTCTTCCAGGGTGAACTGGACGCGGTGGTCGTGCCGGCGCAGACCCGCTCGATGCTCGCGGCCTTGCAGGCCAACGGCATTGCCGCCGAGGGGCATTTCTACCCAGGCGAGCGACATGGCTTTCGCCAGGCGGCCAACCTGGCCCATGCGCTCGAGCAGGAATGGAAGTTCTATTGCCGGGTCTTGGCCACAGAGCCTCTGTAGGCGCCACGGTGCATGGCACCGGCTGCGCCGGTGTTCGCCGGCAAGGCTTGCGGTATGCCTCGCCGCTGTGGGTCTTCAGCGCTTGGCGATGATGTACACCGCATGCACGATCCCGGGAATGTACCCCAGCAACGTCAGCAGGATATTCAACCAGAATGCCCCGCCGAACCCCACCTGGAGGAATACGCCCAGCGGCGGCAGGATAATGGCGATGATGATACGAATGAAGTCCATGCGAAACGCTCCATGAGGGTGTTTCAACACAGACTCGCCTCGCTTGGCAGAGGTTCCCCATGCCGCCCTCACCCTGCGCAACAGGCAAAAAAAACGCCCCGAGCCAAATATTTCAGGCCAGGGGCGATGCGCAGGAACGCGAGACGGTTCGTTGAAATTCTGTAGGCCGGTCAGGCCGGCATCTCCCGGCGGCTGTGCTGCTGGGCATGCAGCCGGGCAAAGGCGCGGGCCAGGCGCAGGAGCATCTCGTCGATGTTGCCTTGGCTCACGGTCAGCGCCGGCGAGAAGCGCACCACGTCGGCCTGTGGAGCATTGAGCAGCAGCCCTTCATGCAAGGCGGCCTCGACCAGCTCGGCGGCCATGCCTTCACGCATCTGCAAGGCCCAGAGCAGCCCTTGCCCGCGCACCTCGCCCTGGCCATAGCGCCCCGCCAGGCGGCTCAGGCCGTCACGCAGGTGCCGGCCCCTGTCCAGCACCTGGTCGAAGAAGCCCGGCTCCAACACCGTGTTCAGCACCGCCAGCCCGGCCGCGCTCATCAGCGCATTGCCATGGTGGCTGCCCGCCAGTTCGCCAGGCGCAGCGCAGCAGGCGCTGCCCCGCGCCAGCAGCGCTGCCAGTGGCACGCCGCCGCCCAGGCCCTTGCCCAGGGTGACGATGTCGGCGCGCACCCCGTAGGTCTGCTCGGCCAGCAAGGCGCCGCAACGCCCGATCCCGGTCTGCACCTCGTCGAGAATCAGCAGGATGCCCAGCTCCCGGCACAGCCGCTCGACACCCTTGAGGTAGTCGGCGCTGGCCGGGATCACCCCGGCTTCGCCCTGGATCGGTTCGAGCATGATCGCCACGGTGCGCGAGTCGACCGCGGCATGCAGCGCCGCCAGGTCGTTGAACGGCACCTTGCTGAACCCTGGCAGGCCTGGCTCGCAGCGGTTGCACGGCAGCGGGTCGGAGGCCGACAACGCCCCCAGGCTCCGGCCATGGCAGCCCTGGCTGGCGGTGATGATGTGGTAGGCGCCATTGCGGTGCAGTTGCCCCCATTTGCGCGCCAGCTTGATCGCCCCCTCGCAGGCCTCGGCACCGCTGTTGAGCAGGTAGGCCTGGTCGCTGCCGGTGCTCTGGCACAGTTGCTCGACCAGGCTCAACAGCGCGCGGCTGTGATAACCCGCGCCGGGGTTGATCAACGCCTGGGCCTGGTTGCCCAGTGCCTTGACCAGCACGCTCGGACTGTGGCCCAGGCTGTTGACCGCACAGCCCTGGGTAAAGTCCAGGTAGGCGTGCCCTTCGCTGTCCCACAACCACGAGCCCTGGCCACGCACGAACATCTGCGCCGCGCGCTCGGCGCTGGGCATCAGCCGCTCGCGGCTGGGCTGCGCGGTGGCCGGCGCCAGCGCCGGGGCACGCTTGGGCTCGGCCACGGCAGATGCCGAGCGGCGCAGGTTGAACAGGTTCATCGAGGCTCCAGCCAATCACGGTGTCAGGCGGCCAAGGCCCCGGTCGAACGCCGGAGGGTATATTTTGCCTTGCCTATCAAAAGTGTTTTTCATCCGAGGTAACAATCGCCTGGATAAGCGCTGTAACCCGTTGGAATACGGCGATAGACTAGGCCCCAAGCCGATCTGCGGCCATTTCGTTTTTCCAGCTTTTTCGATAAGTAATAGTTATGGATTTTCGCCAACTGCGTTACTTCGTCGCGGTCTACGAGGAAGGCCATGTCGGCCGCGCCGCCGAGCGCCTGTCGCTGTCCCAGCCGGCCCTGTCGCAACAGATCCGCCAGCTGGAGCACAGCCTCGACCTGAACCTGTTCGAGCGCAGCAACAAGCGCCTGCTGCCGACCCTTGCCGCCCACACCCTGTACAACCATGCCGGCCCCCTGCTCGAAGGTTTGCAGCGGGCCCACGAGGCCATGCGCAACTTCAAGGGGCAGTCGCTGCGCACCCTGGCCATCGGCGTGCTGCAAACCGTCCGGCCCAGCCTGGTGCCGCAGCTGCTGGAGCGGGTGCGCAAGGCCCAGCCGCACCTTGTGGTGCAGATCTACGAGCTGTCAGGTTCAGAGATCGAGCGGCGCCTGCTCAACGGCAGCCTGGACATCGGCATCAGCTACCTGCCACCGCGTCAACCTGGGCTGCACGGCCTGCTGCTGTACGAAGACGAACTGCAATTGGTGATCCCCAAGACCCATCCGCTGAAGGACTTCAAGAAAGTCTCGATCCGCCAGGCGGCGGAGCTGCCGCTGCTGATGCTCGGCGAGGAGTTCCAGATCCGCCAGATCTGGAAGGCGCAACTGGCCAACCAAGGCCGCCGGCCGCAGGTGCAGGCCGAGATGAACAACATGGCGGGGATCCTCGACAGCCTGGCGCATACCGCACTGGCCACCATCCTGCCGGGCCGCGCCAAGGATGCCGCCCAGGATGACCAGGAGCTGCTGTGGAAGCCATTGAGCGAACCGCGGGTGCCCTTGAAGGTTGGCCTGGTGTTCCGCGACGCCCAGCGCCAGCAGGCCTCGGTGGAGCTGTTGCGCACGCTGCTCGAGGAAGAGACCGAGACCCGGCCCCTGGGTGTCTCGCCGCTGGATGTGCTCGGCTGACAAATCACGCGCACAAAGAAAACCCCGCCGAAGCGGGGTTTCCCAGACTGTTTCCCTTTGACATCCCTATCGCCCCGCCTCCCTGGCAGGAAATCCTTGCGTGTCCCTGTTCTGTCCATTGCGCGTCCTGCGCTACGTCCATGTGACAAAGAGTAACCGTGGATCCAATCTTAGGAAAGAGGCGAAAAGTCACCACGTCATGTAAGACAAAGCTTACAAAAGAGGGGTATTCACAAACAGGCTTGCCCTGACGAAAAAGACCGCTCCCGCCGACGGATCGCAATCCTCGGCAAGAGCGGCCTGGGCCGAACCGGGCTGTCAGCCAGCCCGCAGAGGGCTTAGAACTGCGCGGCGTCCAGCAGGTAGAGCGACTCGCTGCCAGCCTTTACCGACGCGACCAGCGAATGCACCCGCGGCAACAGGCGGGCGAAGTAGAAGCGCGCCGTGCCCAGCTTGGCGCCGTAGAACTCGGTATCACCCTCGCCGGCCTTGGCCGTGCGGGCCATCAGTGCCCACATGTAGCCGTAGGCGACATAGCCGAACGCCTGCAGGTACTCGACCGACGCCGCGCCAATCTCGTTAGGGTTGCCCTTGGCCTGGTCCAGCAGCCAGGCGGTCAGCTCGTCGAGCTGGTCGAGGGAGGCCGCCAGCGGTTTGCTGAACTCACCCAGCTCGCCGCCTGCGCTGGCGATGAACTGGCGGATCTCGTCGGCGAACAGCTTGTAGTAGGCGCCACCGCTGGCCACCACCTTGCGCCCGACCAGGTCCAGGGCCTGGATGCCATTGGTGCCTTCGTAGATCTGGGTGATGCGCACATCACGCACCAGTTGCTCCTGGCCCCACTCGCGGATATAGCCATGGCCACCGAACACCTGCTGGCCGTGCACGGTGCACTCCAGGCCCAGGTCGGTGAGGAAGGCCTTGGCCACCGGGGTCAGCAGCGCCACCAGTTCTTCGCTGCGCTTGCGGGTGGCGGCATCCTCGCTGTACTTGGCACTGTCGAGCTGCATCGCCACGTAGGTGGAGAAGGCCCGGCCGCCCTCGATCAGCGCCTTCATGGTCAGCAGCATGCGGCGCACGTCCGGGTGGACGATGATCGGGTCGGCCACCTTGTCCTTGGCTTGCGGGCCGGTCGGGGCTCGGCTCTGCAGGCGGTCACGGGCGTACTCCACGGCGTTCTGGTAGGAACGCTCGGCCGAGGCCAGGCCCTGGATACCAACGCCCAGGCGCTCGTAGTTCATCATGGTGAACATCGCCGCCAGGCCTTTGTTCGGCTCGCCGACCAGGTAACCGACCGCTTCGTCGAAGTTCATCACGCAGGTGGCCGAGGCCTGGATGCCCATCTTGTGCTCGATCGAGCCGCAGGTGGCGGTGTTGCGCGCGCCCAGGCTACCGTCCTGGTTGACCAGCACCTTGGGCACCAGGAACAGCGAGATACCCTTCGGACCTGCCGGGGCATCCGGCAGCTTGGCCAGTACCAGGTGGATGATGTTCTCGGTGAGGTCGTGCTCGCCGCCGGTGATGAAGATCTTGGTGCCGCTGACCTTGTAGCTGCCATCGGCCTGGGGCTCGGCCTTGGTGCGGATGATGCCCAGGTCGGTGCCGGCGTGCGGCTCGGTCAGGCACATGGAACCGGCCCAGACGCCGGCGTACATGTTCGGCAGGTACTGCGCCTTCAGCGCCTCGCTGGCGTGGGCGTTGATCGACAGGCAAGCGCCGGCGGTGAGCATCGGGTACAGGCCGAACGACAGGCTCGAGGCGTTGACCATTTCCTCGACCTGGGCCGAGATCACCTTGGGCATGCCCATGCCGCCGAACTGCGGGTCGCCACCCACGCCGACCCAGCCGCCCTCGGCGTAGGTACGGTAGGCCTCGATGAAGCCGGCCGGGGTGCGCACCGCGCCATTGTCCCAGTGGCAGCCTTCTTCGTCGGCGGCGCGGCTCAGCGGGGCAATGGACTTGCCGGTGACCTTGCCGGCCTCTTCCAGTACCGCCATGGCCGTCTCGGCATCGACCACCTCGGCCAACCCCGGCAGTTGCGACCAGCGTGTGGCCACGTCGAAGACTTCATTGAGGACGAAGCGCATATCGCGCAGGGGCGCTTTATATTCAGCCATGACAACCTCTCGCTATCGGGGTCGGGGCGGCCCGTCGAGGGCCGCGGCACTGGGATGACCCGCAGTGTAACCGAACAACTTTTACGAGACATAGGGTCATCATGCGACTGAATAGTCAGGCATGGTCACACCCCAGTTCACGCCATGCGCACGGCCCCACGCCGCGATTGCTGGCCGAAGGTCATCACGCAGTTACGCCCGGCGCCCTTGGCGCTGTACAGGGCCTGGTCGGCGGACTTGAGCACTTCGTCGGGGTTGCGGTGCTCGACCTGGCGCTCGGCGACGCCAATGCTGATGGTCACCGACACCGTGGTATTGGCGCCGCCCCCGCGGCGCTGCCGGCCGGTGGAGTCGTCCTGGGGCCGGCTGTTCTGGTCGCGCAGCTGGATCGCGTAGTTGGCGATCATCTCCCGTATCGACTCCAGGTGCGGCAGGCATTCCTCGGCGGTCTTGCCGGCGAACACCAGGGCGAATTCCTCGCCGCCGTAACGGTAGGCGCGCCCCCCACCGGTGACCTTGGACAGGCGGCTGGCGACCAGGCGCAGCACCTGGTCGCCGACATCGTGACCATGGGTGTCGTTGAATTTCTTGAAATGGTCGACGTCGGTCATGGCGATCACGTAGTTGCGCCCCAGGCGCTGCATGCGCTCGTTCAGTGCCCGGCGCCCCGGCAACCCGGTCAGTTCGTCGCGGAACGCCATCTGGTAGGCCTCGTGGGACACCGCCGCGGCGATCATCAGCATCACCTGGCTGCACATGATGTTCAGGGTGAACGGCAGGATGAAGGTCTTGGGCAGCATCCAGAAGATGCCGACCAAACCGATGATCTGCGCCGCGTGCAGGGGCCGCGGCTCACGCAGGTATTGCACCACCAGCAGGACGAACACCGCCAGGAACAGCGGGTAGGCCAACTGGATCAGGCTCATCCACTGGCCATGCAGCGCCGGCCAGCGGATCTCGGCCAGCCAGGTCAGCAGCGCCTCGGGAAAACTCTGCTCCAGCGCCACCGCGACACTGCCCACGGCGAACAGCACGGCAAAGCGCGCCAGCAGGTCCTGGGCCAGGTGGGTGCGCTCCTGCCAGGCGCCATACAGCCCGAACAGGGCCGGCAGCAGCAGGCAGACCAGGTGAAAGATCACCGCGGCATCCTCGCGGACCCGGCCATTGTCACGGTAGAAGTCGGTCTGGGTGTCGAGCAGGAAATAGGCGATATACACCGCGACCATCAGGAACAGTTCGCGCTGGCGGCGGTATACGGCGCAGTAGGCGCCCCCGAGCAACAGCACCAAGGTGGGCAGAACGTTGAACAGCGATGTGAAGAAGACGCTGAGGTCCCTCACATAGGCTGCCGCAAGCCCTGCCAGCAACAGAATCAGCGAAGGCAGGAAGTGGCTTGCGCGTACAGCGGATAAACGAAACAAGGGTAATCTCCGACCCGGCAGATCAATAATGGCATTGTGCCCCTACTTCATCGGCAGTGCACATGAATAGATGAATACAGATGCCCGTTTTAACGGCAGATCAGGGGTGAAGCTTGAGACTTTCTCGTTACTGGATGCGACACCCAGTAGGAATCTTCCTGTTTACGCAATTCCTGTAGGAGCGGCCTCGTGTCGCGAACGGGCTGCAAAGCAGCCCCGGCGATCGTTGCAGCAACGCTGAAATCCTGGGCTGCTGCGCGGCCCTTTCGCGACGCAAGGCCGCGCCTACAGGGGTACGCGTGAAAGTGCGGGCAAAAAAAAACCGCCTGCCGGTGAGGGCAGGCGGTTTTTTGTACAACCGCTAAGGCTTAGCAGGACAGACCGAAGTCTTCTTCCTTCATCGCCATCAGGTTGTTGGCGCCCGACAGGATCGCCGCCACATGGCTGCGGGTGCGCGGCAGGATGCGCTGGAAGTAGAAGCGCGCGGTCTGCAGCTTGGCGGTGTAGAAGGCCTCTTCGCTGGTGCCGGCAGCCAGTTTCTCGGCGGCCAGGCGGGCGATGTCGGCCCAGAAGTAGGCCAGGCAGGCGTAGCCGGAGTACATCAGGTAGTCCACCGAGGCGGCACCGACTTCCTCGCGATCCTTCATCGCCGCCATGCCGATCTTCATGGTCAGCTCGCCCCACTCCTTGTTGATCGCGGCCAGCGGCTCGACGAACTCCTTGGTGGCCTCGTTGCCTTCCTGCCCCTGGCAGAACTTGTGGACGATCTTGGTGAAGCCCTTGAGCGCCTCGCCCTGGGTCATCAGCACCTTGCGCCCGAGCAGGTCGAGGGCCTGGATGCCGGTGGTGCCTTCGTACAGCATGGAGATACGGCTGTCGCGCACGTTCTGCTCCATGCCCCATTCGGCGATGAAGCCGTGGCCGCCGTAGATCTGCACGCCGTGGTTGGCAGACTCGAAACCGACTTCGGTCATGAACGCCTTGGCGATCGGGGTGAGGAAGGCCAGCAGGGCATCGGCCTTCTTGCGCTCTTCTTCATCCTGGCTGTACTTGACGATGTCCACCTGCTTGGCGGTGAAGTACACCATCGCGCGGTTGCCTTCGGCGAAGGCCTTCATGGTCAGCAGCATGCGCCGCACGTCCGGGTGGACGATGATCGGGTCGGCTGCCTTGTCCGGTGCTTTCGGGCCGGTCAGCGAACGCATCTGCAGGCGGTCGCGGGCGTACTTCAGGCCGCCCTGGAACGCCACTTCGGCGTGGGCCAGGCCTTGCAGCGCAGTACCCAGGCGAGCGGTGTTCATGAAGGTGAACATGCAGTTCAGGCCCTTGTTGGCTGGGCCGATCAGGTAGCCGGTGGCACTGTCGAAGTTCATCACGCAGGTGGCGTTGCCGTGGATGCCCATCTTGTGCTCGAGCGAACCGCAGCTCACGCCGTTGCGCTCACCCACGCCGCCCTCGGCGTTTGGCAGGAACTTGGGCACGATGAACAGCGAAATGCCTTTGGTGCCGGCCGGAGCATCGGGCAGGCGGGCCAGGACGATATGGACGATGTTATCGGCCATGTCGTGCTCACCGGCCGAGATGAAGATCTTGGTGCCGGACACTTTGTAGCTGCCGTCGGCCTGGGGTTCGGCCTTGGTCCGCAGCATGCCTAAGTCGGTGCCGCAGTGCGGCTCGGTCAGGCACATGGTGCCGGTCCATTCGCCGGACACCAGCTTGGTCAGGTAGGTCTCCTGCTGCTCGGGGGTGCCGTGCTCGGAGATGGTGTTCATCGCGCCATGGGACAGGCCTGGGTACATGCCCCACGACCAGTTCGACTCGCCAACCATTTCGCTCAGGGCCAGGCCCAGCGACTCCGGCAGGCCCTGGCCACCATGCTCGACGTCATGGGCCAGGCTCGGCCAGCCGCCTTCGACGAACTGCTCGTAAGCTTCCTTGAAGCCGGTCGGGGTCTTCACCCCCGACTCGCTCCAGGTGCAGCCTTCGAGGTCGCCGACGCGGTTCAGCGGGGCCAGCACCTGCTCACAGAACTTCGCGCCTTCTTCCAGGATCGCGTCGACCATGTCCGGCGTGGCGTCCTGGCAGCCCGGCAGGCTCTGATAGTGCGCCTCATAGCCGAGCAGCTCGTCGCGGACGAAGCGGATATCACGCAAGGGGGCTTTGTAATCAGGCATTGCGATGAACCTCTGTGATGAGTTCGGTGGGGAGACCGCGGATACCGACCAGCTCTTGGCGGCTTTCGGTCAAACAGTTGTTTGAAACTTACGTTTAGGTGGCCTCGCTGTCAAGGAGGGCTAGCGGTGGCATTTATGCCGCCGAACATGACATTTACGCCAAGCACCCGCAAACGCATCGCGGGGCAGGCCCGCTCCCACGAATGGAAGCGGGCTTGCCCCGCGATGTGTACCGTAAAGGTCGGTGGATCAGGCGTAGGTATCGATGAAACGACCGAGCATTTCGTCCGAGGCCTTGGCGACTTTGGCGCCCAGTTCGACTTCGTGCTTGCCCAGGGCCAGTTGCACGGTACTGGTGGCCAGGTCCATCTGCTGGCTGCGGACGACGCCACGCAGGCGTTCGGCCTGGAACTCGGTGGATTGCCCGCTGGTGCCACGCTCGACGGCGTTGCTGGCGATCTGCTGGGCCGCCTGGTCGACGCGGTTCTGGCCGTTCTGGATGGCGCCAAGGCCCGCGTAGAAGGCGGAGCCTGCATTGATTTCCATGTCGTTACTCCGTGACGCTGGAGGGTGAACAGGGCTTATTAAAGCAGTAGATCGGCAAAAAGGCCCGTTTAAATCGCTAATAGCCTAGTGCCAGCCAATAGACGGCGCCGATTTGCCCCACGCCATCCACCGCGGCGCCTGGTTCGCCAGCAAGGCTGGCGCCTACGGGAAGTAGCAGGCAACCGCGTCAATCCAGCAGGTCCAGTTGCAGGTGCTCGGCCACCGCATCGGCGCTCGCCTTATTCAGCCAGGGCACCCGCCCCAGGCACGGCGCCGGCAGACGCTCGGCCAGGCTGGACAGGTTCTCCTCCAGGCGCGCTGTCCGTGGGTCGACGATGTTCGCCACCCAGCCCGCCAGCTGCAGGCCGTCGCGGGCGATGGCCTCGGCACTGAGCAAGGCATGGTTGATACACCCCAGGCGTACCCCAACCACCAGGATTACCGGCAGTTTCAGGGCAATCGCCAGGTCCGACAGGTTGGCATGGGCCGAAAGCGGCACGCGCCAGCCGCCCGCGCCTTCCACCAGGGTGAAATCGGCCTGCTGGTCGAGCACATGACGCATGGCCTTGAGCAACACCGGGACCTCCAGCACCACCCCCGCCTCGCGGGCAGCCACATGTGGCGCGATCGCCGGCTCGAAGGCAAACGGGTTGACCTCTTCATAGGGCAGCTTGAGCGAACTCGCGTCGATCAGCGCCAGGGCATCGCTGTTGCGCAGCCCTTTAGGCGTCACCGCGCAGCCGGACGCCACCGGCTTGGCCGCCAGGGTGCTCAGGTTCTGCAGGCGCGCCGCATGCAGCAGGCCGGCGGCAATGGTGGTCTTGCCAACGTCGGTGTCGGTACCGGCGATGAAATACGCCTGGCTCATCTCACAGCCCCTGTGCCATGGGTTTGCGCAACACACCATAGACCACCTGGTAGGTGGCCGGCAGCCCCTGGGGTTGGCGGAACTGTTCATAGGCCTGCAGCAGCCCGTGCATGCGCGCGCGCCCGGTCAGCCCCGTCGGACGCCCGGGGTTGAGGTTGTGCGCGCCGAGCGCTTTGAGCTCGTGGGTCAGGCTGCGCACGTCCGGGTAGTGCAGCACATGGGCGCGACGCTCCAGCTCGAGCAACGCCAGGCCGCTGTCGCCGCACAGGCGCTGGTAATCCTCGAAACGGCGGAAGCGGTTGACGTGGACCCGGCCATCGACCGCCTGCCAGCTGGCCCGCAATTCGTCGAGGGTGCCCACGCACAGGCTGCTGAAGGCCAACACGCCACCCGGGCGCAGCACCCGCCGCGCCTCGCCCAGCACGCTGGCGAACTGGTCGCACCACTGCACCGCCAGGCTGCTGAACAGCAAGTCGACACTGCCATCGCGCAGCGGCAGGCGCTCGGCGTCGCCAGCCAGGTGATGCTGCGCGCCACCCTGTTCACGGGCATGGCGCAACATGCCCTCGGCGATGTCCACCGCCACCCCGTGCGCGCCGGCGAAACGCTCGGCCAACACCCGGCTGAAATGGCCGGTGCCGCTACCCAGGTCGAGCCAGCGCGTCGGCGCCAACTGGGCGGGCAGTTTTTCCAGCAGTGCCACGCCCACCGCGCGCTGCAACGCCGCGACACTGTCGTAGCTGGCCGCCGCGCGGGAAAAGGAAGCCGCCACCTGGCGCTTGTCCGGCAGGGCGCCGGGCAGGGTTGGCTGGGAAAGGTCAGTCATCGCCACTCTCATGCAGGAAACTCTTGATGCCCGCCGCCAGTTCCTGGGGATATTCCAGCAGGAAGGCGTGGGAACTGTCTTCGACCAGGCCGACTTCCACGTCGGGCAACAGGTCGCTGAGGGCCTTGGCCGCTTCCACCGGCACCAGCGCGTCACTGCCGGCGAACAGGTGCAGCTGCGGGCCGCCGTATTGCTCCAGGGCGGTACGGGTGTCCAGCTTGGCCAGCACTTCAAGCCCGCTGGCCAGGTACAACGGATCGGTGTCCGGCACGCCGACGCCGAGTTGGCGCAGCAAGGTGCGCGGCTGCAACGCACCGTCGCTGCACAGAGTACGGAAGCGCTTGAGGGTCACCTGGGGATGGCTGCGACAGCCGTCGAGGAAGGTGCCGAAGGTGTCCGGCGCCATGCCGTGCGGCCAATCTGGCCGTGCGACAAAACAGGGGTTGCTCGCCAGCGTGAGCAAGCCGCAGCAATGATCGCCGCGCTTGTGCGCCAGGGCGCTGGCGAGCATGCCGCCCAGTGACCAGCCACCCAGCCAGACATCGTTGGGCAGTTTGCGGTCGAGGTGCTCGACCCAGGCCTGCGGCTCACGGTCGGCCAGCTCCGGTAGCGGCATCAGCTCGACCTGCAGGCGTGGGTCCTGGGCCCGCAGGCTGGCGGCCAACGGTTCGAGGGAGGCGCAGCCCAGCCCCCAGCCGGGCAAGAGGATCAGTCGGTTACGCATCGGCGGACTCCAGCTGTGGATAACACTCGGCCAATGCATTCAACAATAGCTGGACCTGAGCCTCGCTGTGGGCCGCGCTCAGGGTTACCCGCAGCCGCGCGCTGCCAGCGGGCACGGTCGGCGGGCGGATCGCGGTGACCAGCAACCCGCGCTCGCGCAACATGCGCGACAACGCCATGGCCCGGCCGGCATCGCCGACCAGGATCGGCTGGATTGCCGTGTGGCTGTCCATCAGGGTCAGGCCGATCTGCTCGGCGCCCTCGCGGAACTGGCCAATCAACGCAGCCAGGTGCTCACGCCGCCAGCTTTCGCGGCGCAGCAAGGCCAGGGCCTTGAGCGTGGCACAGGCCAGGGCCGGGGGTTGGCTGGTGGTGTAGATGTAAGGCCGGGCAAACTGCACCAGCGCCTCGATCAGCGCTTCGCTACCGGCGACGAAGGCGCCTGAAGTGCCACAGGCCTTGCCGAGCGTGCCGATCAGCACCGGCACATCCTCAAGGCCCAGGCCGTGGTGCTCGACCAGGCCACCGCCGTTGGCGCCAAGCGTGCCCAGGCCGTGGGCGTCGTCGACCATCAGCCAGGCGCCGCGCGCGCGCGCCACCTTGGCCAGGGCCGGCAGGTCGGCGCAATCGCCATCCATGCTGAACACGCCATCGGTGACGACCAGGGTATTGCCGCTGGCCTTGTCCAGGCGGCTGGCCAGGCTGGCCGGGTCGTTGTGCAGGTAGCGGCTGAAACGCGCGCCGCTGAGCAGCCCGCCATCGAGCAAGGAGGCATGGTTGAGGCGGTCTTGCAGCACCGTGTCGCCCTGCCCGACCAGCGCGGTGATGGCGCCGAGGTTGGCCATGTAGCCGGTGGAGAACAATAGCGCCCGCGGCCGCCCGGTCAGTTCGGCCAGCGCCTCTTCCACCTGGTGGTGCGGCGTGCTGTGGCCGATCACCAGGTGCGAGGCGCCACCGCCGACACCCCAGCGCTCGGCACCGTCGCGCCAGGCCTTGATCACCTCGGGGTGATTGGCCAGGCCCAGGTAGTCGTTGCTGCAGAAGGCCAGCAGCGGCTGGCCGTCGACCACCACCTCGGGCCCCTGCGGGGTTTCCAGCAGCGGTCGCTGGCGATACAGGTCGGCGGCGCGCCGTTCGGCCAGCCGCGCGGCGAGGTCGAAGGCCATGCTCAGGCCGAGGCTGCGTCGTAGAACAGCTCGCTGCTGCGCTGCTCGACCAGGGCCTGCTCGATGGCCGCCTGGTGCACTTCGTCGGCATGCTCCTCACGGGCTTCGGGCAGGATGCCAAGGCGGGCGAACAGTTGCATGTCCTTGTCGGCCTGCGGGTTGGCGGTGGTCAGCAGTTTCTCGCCATAGAAGATCGAGTTGGCCCCGGCCATGAACGCCAGTGCCTGCATCTGCTCGTTCATCTGCTCACGGCCGGCCGACAGCCGCACATGGGACTTGGGCATGAGGATACGGGCCACGGCCAGCATGCGGATGAAGTCGAACGGGTCGACATCTTGCTCCTCGGCCAGCGGCGTACCGGCAACCTTCACCAGCATGTTGATCGGCACCGACTCCGGGTGCTCGGGCAGGTTGGCCAGCTGGATCAACAGGCCGGCGCGGTCGTCCAGCGACTCGCCCATGCCGAGGATGCCGCCGGAGCAGATCTTCATCCCGGCATCGCGCACATAGGCCAGGGTCTGCAGGCGCTCGGCGTAGGTGCGGGTGGTGATGATGCTGGTGTAGAACTCCGGCGAGGTGTCGAGGTTGTGGTTGTAGTAGTCCAGGCCCGCCTGGGCCAGGGCCAGGGTCTGCTCCTGGTCGAGCTTGCCGAGGGTCATGCAGGTTTCCAGGCCCATGGCCTTGACCCCTTTGACCATCTCCAGCACGTAGGGCATGTCCTTGGCCGAGGGGTGCTTCCACGCCGCGCCCATGCAGAAGCGCGTGGAACCGATGGCCTTGGCCCGGGCAGCCTCCTCCAGCACCTTCTGCACTTCCATCAGCTTCTGTTTTTCCAGCCCGGTGTTGTAGTGGCCGGACTGCGGACAATATTTGCAATCTTCCGGGCAGGCGCCGGTCTTGATCGACAACAGGGTCGACACCTGTACACGGTTGGGGTCGAAGTGCGCGCGGTGCACGGTCTGGGCCTGGAACAGCAGGTCGTTGAACGGCTGCTGGAACAGCGCCTTGACCTCGGCCAGGGACCAGTCGTGACGTGTGGTTGCAATTGTACTGGCGCTCATCGGCGTTTCCTTAGCTAG
Organism: Pseudomonas muyukensis; assembly: GCF_019139535.1. Lineage (NCBI taxonomy): Bacteria > Pseudomonadati > Pseudomonadota > Gammaproteobacteria > Pseudomonadales > Pseudomonadaceae > Pseudomonas > Pseudomonas muyukensis. The sequence continues at coordinate 224,315 of NZ_CP077073.1, forward strand.
GGTCTGACTGACGCCGGGAGAAGAAAACCTGCCAGCGCATCACGGATAGCTCGCATAGTCACGGAAGGCCCATGTACTGTCAACCAAACATAACAAACACGGTTTACAACTGTATAAATATCGATCAATCGTGTTTGCTGTGCGACGCGCCTGCCCAGCAGCCTTACCCGCTGTGCATGGACTGCGAACAGGAACTGCCCTGGCTGGGTGAGCACTGCCCCCGCTGCGCCCTGCCGCTGGCGCTCGGCGACCGCCCGTGCAACGGCTGTCGGCGCCGTCCACCGGGGTTTGGCCGGGTGGTCGCGCCGTGGCAATACGCCTTTCCGATCGACACCCTGATCAGCCGTTTCAAGCACAACAGCCAATGGCCGTTGGGGCGGCTGATGGCGCAACTGCTCGGCCATGCCCTGGAACATCGCTACAGCGAAGGCCTGCCACGCCCCGACGGGCTGCTGCCGGTGCCCCTGGCCCGGCGTCGACTGCGCCAGCGTGGCTTCAACCAGGCGGCGATGCTGGCGCGCTGGCTGGCCCGGCAACTGAACCTGCCCTGCACCGAACGCCTGCTCGAACGCTCGCGCGACACGCCAGCCCAGCAAGCCCTGGGGGCCAGAGCCCGGCGGCGCAACCTGCGCCAGGCCTTCGGCCTGCTGCCCGGCGCCGCTATCGAGGGCTTGCACCTGGCCGTGGTCGACGATGTGCTGACCACCGGCGCCACCGCGCAGGCCATCGCCCAGTTGCTGCGCAAGGCTGGCGCCCGACGCGTGGATATCTACTGCCTGGCCCGCACGCCCAGGCCGGGCCAGGCTTGACTTGGGCGCAGCCGGGCGGCAACGTCGCAGGACCCGAAGCAACCCCCGAAACCTGACCATGTCCCTGCCCGCCCTGCTCACCCAGCACATCGCCCGCCGTCCACAGCGCATCGCCCTGTTGCAGCATGTCGCCGAACAAGGCTCGATCACCCGCGCCGCCAAGGCCGCCGGCATCAGCTACAAGGCCGCCTGGGACGCCATCGACGAGCTCAACAACCTGGCCGCCCAGCCGCTGGTCGAGCGCAGCACCGGCGGGCGCGGCGGCGGTGGCGCGCGGCTGTCCGCCGAGGGCGCGCGGGTGCTGCGCCTGTATCAGCGCCTGCAGGCGTTGCAGGCGCAGGTGCTCGAGTCGGCCGAGGACAGCAGCGACTTCGACCTGCTGGGCCGCCTGATGCTGCGCACCAGTGCGCGCAATCAATTGCAAGGGCGCATCAGCGGCCTGCGCCGCGAAGGGCGGCATGACCGCATCAGCCTGGCGCTGGGCGGCGGGCTGGAGATCGAGGCGCTGATCACCCGCGGCAGCACCGAGCGCCTGGAGCTGACCCTGGGCGGCACGGTGGTGGCATTGCTCAAGGCCGGGTGGGTGCAGGTGCTGGGGGACGACGAGCCACCCGAGGCGGGCAGCAATTGCCTGCAGGCCGAGGTCGAAGAAGTGCTCGGTGGCGAGGACGCATCCTGCGAGGTACGCCTGGCGCTGGGCAACGGCCAGACCTTGTGCGCGCTCGCCGAGCAAGCGTGGCTGGCCGAGCATCGGATCGCCGCCGGCAGCGCGGTGCGCGCGCAGTTCCATCCCTCGTTCGTGTTATTGGGGGTGCCGGTTTAACCTGGGCGCTGGCTTGCCGGCGAAAGGGCTGTAACGCGGCCCCAGATCGGCGCCCTCGCCACCGACCGGCATGGGTTACCATGCGCCCACGCTGTCCCGTGCCTGGAGCTTCCATGTCCCACCCCTTCGACACCCTCACCCCCGACCTGGTCCTCGACGCCGTGGAAAGCCTCGGTTTTCTCAGCGATGCCCGGGTGCTGGCCCTCAACAGCTACGAGAACCGCGTCTACCAGGTAGGCATCGAAGGCGAACAACCGCTGATCGCCAAGTTCTACCGCCCCGGGCGCTGGAGCGATGCGGCCATTGTCGAAGAGCACGCCTTCAGCGCCGAGCTCACCGAGCACGAAGTGCCGGTGGTGGCGCCCATGCAACATGAGGGCCGCTCGCTGTTCGAACACGCGGGCTTTCGCTTCGCCCTGTTTCCACGCCTTGGCGGCCATGCGCCGGAGCCTGGCAACCTCGACCAGTTGTACCGCCTCGGCCAGTTGCTTGGCCGCCTGCATGCCATAGGCGCCACCCGGCCCTTCGTGCACCGTGAGCAGCTGACGGTGGACAACTTTGGCCACGCCTCGCTGAGCACCCTGCTGGACGGCAACTTCGTCCCCAGGGAACTGTTGCCCGCCTTCGAATCGGTGGCCCGCGACCTGCTCAAGCGCGTCGAGGAGCTCTACGCGCGCACGCCGCACCAGGTGATCCGCCTGCACGGCGACCTGCACCCAGGCAACCTGATGCACCGCGACGACCTCTACCACATGGTCGACCTCGACGACTGCCGCATGGGCCCGGCGGTGCAGGACCTGTGGATGATGCTGGCCGGCAGCCGCGAGGAGCGCCTGGGGCAACTGGCCGAACTGATCGACGGCTACAACGAGTTCCACGATTTCGACCCGCGCGAGCTGGCCCTGATCGAGCCGCTGCGCGCCCTGCGCCAGCTGCACTACAGCGCCTGGCTGGCACGCCGCTGGGACGACCCGGCGTTCCCGCCGAGCTTCCCCTGGTTCGGCCAGCCACGCTACTGGGGCGACCAGATCCTCGCCCTGCGCGAGCAGCTCGCCGCCCTGGATGAAGAGCCGCTGAAATTGTTCTAGATCTGCGGCACGCGCTGTCTACAATAGGCGCCGCTTTATTTAGCTACCTAAGCAAGGATTCTGCATGCACGCCGCCAACCCGCGTCGCGGGTACATTCTGGGCCTCGGCGCCTACATCATCTGGGGCCTGTTCCCCTTGTACTTCAAAGCCATCCAGAGCGTCCCGGCGGTGGAGATCATCGTCCACCGGGTGCTCTGGTCGGCATTGTTCGGCTCGCTGCTGCTACTGGTGTGGAAACACCCCGGCTGGTGGCGCGAGCTGCGCGAGAACCCGCGACGCCTGGCGATCCTGGCGCTCAGTGGTACGTTGATCGCCGGCAACTGGCTGACCTACGTGTGGGCGGTGAACAACGGCCGCATGCTCGAGGCCAGCCTGGGGTACTACATCAACCCGCTGATCAACGTGCTGCTGGGCATGCTGCTGCTCGGCGAACGCCTGCGTCGCCTGCAATGGCTGGCCGTGGGCCTGGCGGCGCTGGGCGTGGCGCAACAGGTGTGGCAGGTGGGCAGCCTGCCCTGGGTGTCGCTGGCTCTGGCGCTGTCGTTCGGCTTCTATGGCCTGATCCGCAAGCAGGCGCCGGTGCAGGCATTGCCCGGGCTGGTGGTGGAGACCTGGATGCTGGTGCCGCTGGCCATCGGCTGGCTGTTGCTGCATCCGAGCGCCAACAGCGCCAATGCCGAGTTCTTCAGCAGCAGCGAAGCGTTGTGGTTGATCGCCGCCGGCCCGGTCACCCTGGTACCGCTGGTGTGCTTCAACGCTGCCGCTCGCCACTTGCCCTACACCACCCTGGGCTTCCTGCAGTACCTGGCGCCGACCCTGGTACTGTTGCAGGCGGTACTGCTGTTCGACGAACACCTGACCTCCAGCAACCTGCTGGCGTTCGCCTGCATCTGGGCGGGGCTGGCGGTGTATAGCGTGGATGCCTGGTTGTCGCTGCGCAAGCGTGCCTGATCAGTTTTTGATCAAACCCATGCAGGCCACGCACTACGTGGCCTGTAGCAAGGTCTCCAGAGGTTATCCACACCCTCGTCCCCGTGCTTTGTGCACAAGCTGCTGATTTTTGGGTGTTTTTTGAGCAAATCTGTGTAGCAGGCAGTTTGCCTGGGCTGGAGCGGTGAACCCCCAGGTTATCCACAGGGCCTTCCCCGTGATATCGGGATAACCGCAGGGGGCCGCTTCGCGACACAAGGCCGCTCCTACAAAGGAACGCGTAGTCCTTGTAGGAGCGGCCTTGTGTCGCGAAAGGGCCGCAAAGCGGCCCCGGCAATCTTTGATCAGTCCTCTGCCCGCAACTGCAACTCCACCATCAAGTCATCGGCAAGGTTTTCCAATCGCTGCTGCAACTCATCCAGCGGCAAGGTCAACGGCAACGCCAACAGCGCATCAGCATGAAACAACGGCTCGCTGCTCATCGGCGCCGGGCGCACCTCTGTGGAAAACCGCTCGACGTTCACCCCAAGCTCTGCCAGCAGCCGGGTGATATCACGGACGATGCCCGGCCGGTCGTTGCCCACCAGTTCCATGGCAATCGGCTTCCAGGTGCAGGATGGCTCGATGCCGCTTTCGGCGATGAGTACCCGAATGCCGTGGTCACCCAGCTTGTGCAGCGACTCGACCAGCTCGGCGTAGTTCTCCGCCGGTACCGCCACCCGCAGGATCCCGGCAAACTGCCCGGCCATGCGCGACATGCGGCTTTCCAGCCAGTTGCCATTGTGATCGGCGATGCACTGGGCGATGCGTTCGACCTGCCCGGCCTTGTCGGGGGCGATCACGGTGAGTACGAGATGGTCCACGGGCCACTCCTTCTACTATGCTCGGGGCCGTGGCGAACGGCCATGAATCGGGATCGCATCAGTATAGGCAAGGCGCGGCAACCTGCCGCAGGACAGTCCACCGGAGTAATCGTGTACTGTTTCAAGATTTATCTGGAACAATCCACCTGTTTTTTGCGAACATACGTTCTCCCAGCGTGACCCTATGCGACTCATCGGTCGCGAAACGGCGCTTTTAGTCTGTGGTTTACCTGCCTGCTGCTTCATGTAGTATGCATCGACGCGGACTACAAAACGTCGTTTGGATGTCTGCCAAGGCGCCTGTGAAAATACGCCAACTGCCCGCCGGCCCGTCTGGCGAGCCGCACCCAGCCGCGCTCACCACGAGGGCATGCACTGGTGCCGTGTTTAGAGAAGCGCTACAGGCTTAATACAGAAGAGCGAAAGCGAAATAGCTGAGCAGAGGTGAGGCAAGCAATGACTGGATACGTTCAAGTCGGTGGCCTTCAGGTCGCCAAGGCCCTGTACGACTTCGTCAACCACGAAGCAATCCCTGGAACCGGTATCGAAGCCGATAAGTTCTGGGCCGGGGCGGCAGAGATCATTAACGACCTCGCTCCAAAGAACAAAGCCCTGCTCGCCAAGCGCGACGAGCTGCAAGCCAAGATCGACGCCTGGCACCAGGCACGCAAGGGCCAGGCCCACGACGCCGCAGCCTACAAGCGCTTCCTCCAGGAAATCGGCTACCTGCTGCCACAAGCCGACGATTTCCAGGCCAGCACGCAGAACGTCGATGAAGAAATCGCCGTGATGGCCGGCCCGCAGCTGGTGGTGCCGGTGATGAACGCCCGCTTCGCCCTGAACGCCGCCAACGCCCGCTGGGGCTCGCTGTACGACGCCCTCTACGGCACCGACGCCATCAGCGACGAAGGTGGCGCCGAAAAAGGCCAGGGCTACAACAAGGTGCGTGGCGACAAGGTCATTGCCTTCGCCCGCGCCTTCCTCGACGAAGCCGCGCCCCTGGCTGCCGGCTCCCACGTCGACTCCACCGGCTACCGCATCGAAGCCGGCAAGTTGGTGGTTGCCCTCAAAGGCGGCAGCAACAGCGGCCTGCGCGACGACGCCCAGCTGATCGGCTTCCATGGCGACGCCAAAGCGCCGACCGCGGTGCTGCTCAAGCACAACGGCCTGCACTTCGAGATCCAGGTCGATGCCAGCACCCCGGTCGGTAGCACCGACGCCGCCGGCGTGAAGGACATCCTCATGGAGTCGGCGCTGACCACCATCATGGACTGCGAAGACTCGGTCGCCGCGGTCGATGCCGACGACAAGGTCATCGTCTACCGCAACTGGCTGGGCCTGATGAAGGGCGACCTGGCCGAAAGCGTGAGCAAGGGCGGCAAGACCTTCACCCGCACCATGAACCCAGACCGCGAATACGCCGCGCCCAACGGCGGCAGCGTGACCCTGCATGGTCGCTCGTTGCTGTTCGTGCGCAACGTGGGCCACCTGATGACCAACCCGGCGATCCTCGACGCCCAGGGCAACGAGATCCCCGAGGGCATCCAGGACGGCCTGTTCACCAACCTGATCGCCCTGCACAACCTCAACGGCAACACCAGCCGCAAGAACACCCGCAGCGGCAGCGTGTACATCGTCAAGCCGAAGATGCACGGCCCCGAGGAAGTGGCGTTCGCCGCCGAGATCTTCAGCCGCGTCGAAGACCTGCTGGGCATGCCACGCAACACCGTCAAGGTCGGCATCATGGACGAGGAGCGCCGCACCACGGTCAATCTCAAGGCCTGCATCAAGGCCGCCGCCGAGCGCGTGGCGTTCATCAACACCGGTTTCCTCGACCGCACCGGCGACGAGATCCACACCTCCATGGAAGCCGGCGCCGTGGTGCGCAAGGGCGCCATGAAGAACGAGAAGTGGATCGGCGCCTACGAGAACAACAACGTCGACGTCGGCCTTGCCACCGGCCTGCAGGGCCGCGCGCAGATCGGCAAGGGCATGTGGGCCATGCCGGACCTGATGGCCGCCATGCTCGAGCAGAAGATCGCCCACCCGCTGGCGGGTGCCAACACCGCCTGGGTACCGTCGCCGACCGCCGCCACCCTGCACGCCCTGCACTACCACAAGGTCGACGTGCAGGCCCGTCAGCGCGAGCTGGCCAGCCGCACCCCGGCTTCGGTCGACGACATCCTGAGCATTCCGCTGGCGGCCAACACCAATTGGTCGGCCGACGAGATCCGCAACGAGCTGGACAACAACGCCCAGGGCATCCTCGGCTATGTGGTGCGCTGGATCGACCAGGGCGTGGGTTGCTCGAAAGTGCCGGACATCAACGATGTCGGCCTGATGGAAGACCGCGCCACCCTGCGCATCTCGGCGCAGTTGCTGGCCAACTGGCTGCGCCACGGCGTGGTCACCCAGGACCAGGTGCTGGAAAGCCTCAAGCGCATGGCCGCGGTGGTCGACAAGCAGAACGCCGGCGATGCCCTGTACCGGCCGATGGCGCCAAACTTCGATGACAACATCGCGTTCCAGGCGGCCATCGAGCTGGTGATCGAAGGCGCCAAGCAGCCGAACGGCTACACCGAGCCCGTGCTGCACCGCCGCCGTCGCGAGTTCAAGGCGCGTAACGGGCTGTAAACAGCCAGCAACGCATCGCGGGGCAAGCCCGCTCCCACGCCTCTCCAGCGTGGGAGCGGGCTTGCCCCGCGATCGTTTTCAGCCCTGATCCATTCTCAACTCACGTCGCACCAGCTCCAGGAGCTTCCCCAGGTCCACCGGCTTGAGCAGGAAATCCACCACCCCCAGGTGCATCACGTCCACCGCCTCCTTCACATCGGTGTCGCCCGACACCACGATGATCGACAGCGCCGCCCGCTCCGACTCACGCACCTGACGGATCAGCTCCAGGCCATCGGCCGGCTGCATGCGCAGGTCGGTGATCATCAGCGCGATACGCGGCTCGTAATGCAGCTTGAGCATGGCCTCCTGCGCCCCATCGGCGGTCATGCAGGCAATGCCCCGACTCTTCAGGTACAGGCTCAACGCCTCGCTGCTCACCGGGTTGTCGTCGACCACCAGCACCACCGGCCTTGGCCCGGCAGGGGCAGTCACCCCGGCCAGCGCCTCGCGCTCGGCGTCACTCAGGATGTCGTCATGCTCAGCCATGGCCACTCTCGTCAAAAAAATCTCGGTCGCAGCTTAGGACCGCAAAAGTTGCGCTACCCGGTTCGCCTTTCGTCGGGTCCTTGACAGTGCCCGCCCTAGACTTACGTCCAATGGGCACCACATGACGGCCAGCCGACCATGGAGGCCGAGAACAACAAAGCCGAGCTCTATATATAGATATATATAGTTCGGCGTAGCGATACGGTCAGCTTCATGAGCAAAAAGGACGCCTACACCCAGGCAGGCAGGACCGCGGTACTGCAGAACATCCAGGGCACCCTGCAATTTCTGCAACGGTTCCCACCGTTCAACCAGATGGAACACAGCCACCTGGCCTACCTGGTGGAACAGTGCCAGCTGCGCTTCTACGCGGGCGGCGAAAGCATCATCAAGCCCGCCGACGGGCCGGTGGAGCACTTCTACATCGTCAAGCAGGGCCGGGTGGTCGGCGAACGCCACCACGTGACCAAGCCGGGTACCGAGACCACCTTCGAGATCACCAGTGGCGAGTGCTTCCCCCTGGCCGCGCTGCTGGGCGAACGGGCGACCCGCACCGAGCATTTGGCCGGTGAGGACACCTTCTGCCTGCAACTGAACAAGGCGGCGTTCATCCGGCTGTTCTCGATGTCCGACGTGTTCCGCGACTTCGCCTTGCGCGGCGTCAGCAGCCTGCTCGACCAGGTCAACCAGCAAGTGCGCCAGCGCGCGGTGGAAACCCTCGGCACCCAGTACTCGCTGAATACCCCGCTGGGCGAGCTGGCCCTGCGCCATCCCGTGGTCTGCGCAGCCGACACCCCGCTGCGCGAGGCCGTGCACCTGATGCACGAGCAGCAGGTCGGCAGCATCGTCATCGTCGACCCGCAGCGCTACCCCACCGGCATCTTCACCCTGCGCGACCTGCGCCAGGTGGTGGCGGACCCAGGCGCCGAGCTGACAGCGCCGATCGAACGCTACATGACACCCCGGCCGTTCCACCTCAGCCCCCAGGCCAGCGCCTTCGACGCCGCCATGGCGATGACCGAGCGGCACATCGCCCACGTCTGCCTGGTGGAAAACCAGCGCCTGTGCGGGGTGATCTCCGAGCGCGACCTGTTTTCCCTGCAGCGGGTCGACCTGGTGCACCTGGCGCGCACCATCCGCCATGCCCCACGCCTGGACAGCCTGGTGGCGCTGCGCGGCGAGATCGGCCAACTGGTCGAGCGCATGCTCGCCCACGGCGCCTCCTCCACGCAGATCACCCAGATCATCACCCTGCTCAACGACCACACCGTGTGCCGGGTGATCGAGTTGGCCATCGCCGAGCGCGGCGACCCGGGCGTGCCGTTCAGCTGGCTGTGCTTCGGCAGCGAAGGCCGCCGCGAACAGACCCTGCACACCGACCAGGACAACGGCATTCTGTTCGAGGCCCGCGACCCCGCCGAGGCCGAGGCGATCCGCGCCAGGCTGCTGCCGCTGGCCCAATACATCAACCACAACCTGGCGCAGTGCGGCTTCACCCTGTGCAAGGGCAACGTGATGGCCGGCAACCCTGAACTGTGCCTGTCGCGTGGCGAATGGGCGCGGCGCTTCGCCGGTTTCGTGCGCGAGGCCAGCCCGGAAAACCTGCTGGGCTCGAGCATCTATTTCGACCTGCGCGTGGTCTGGGGTGACGAACAAGGCTGCGAGCAACTGCGCCAGGCCCTGCTCGAGCAAGTTGCCGACAACCGCCTGTTCCAGCGCATGATGGCCGACAACGCCCTGCGCCAGCGCCCACCGGTGGGGCGCCTGCGCGAGTTCGTGCTGACTCGCCAGGGCGACGACAAGGCCGCCACCCTCGACCTCAAGGTCCAGGGCCTGACACCCTTCGTCGACGGCGCCCGGCTGCTGGCCCTGGCCAACGGCATTGGCGCCTGCAACACCCTTGAACGCCTGCGCCAGCTGGTCGCCAAGGGCGTCATCGAGGCGCTGGATGGCGCCGCCTATGAAGAGGCCTACCACTTCATCCAGCAGACCCGCATGCAACAGCACCAGCGCCAGACCCGCGACAACCTGGCGTACTCCAACCGGCTCGACCCTGACAGCCTCAACCACCTGGACCGGCGCATCCTGCGCGAGTCCCTGCGCCAGGCCCAACGCCTGCAAAGCAGCCTGGCCCTGCGGTACCAGCTGTGAAGCTGTTCGCCTGGCTGCGCCCGCCCATGCCCGAGCTGAGCGCACCGCTGTGCCAGCGCCTGGCCCGCTTGCCGCGCCCGGCACCGGCGGCGGTGTGCTCGCTGCGCGAACAGCGCTGGGTGGTGCTCGACCTGGAGACCAGCGGCCTGAACCCCAACCGCGACCAGGTCCTGTCGATTGGCGCAGTGGCCATCGAGGACGGCGCCATCGACCTGGGCCGCCCGTTCGAACGTACCCTGCGCCGCCCTGAACAGAAGACCAACGCCAGCGTGCTGATCCACGGCCTGGGCCCTAGCGCCCTGGCCGCCGGCTGCGACCCGGCCGAGGCACTCCTGGAATTGCTGGAATTCATCGGCGACAGCCCGGTGCTGGCGTTCCATGCGCCGTTCGACCAGCGCATGCTCGAACGCGCCGTGAAAAGCAGCCTGGGCCTGCGCCTGCAGCATCCATTTCTGGATGTCGCCGAACTGGCGCCGATGCTCAACCCCGACACCGTTCTGCGCGAAGCCGGGCTGGACGACTGGATCGCCCGTTTCGGTCTTGAAGTGCAAGCCCGCCACCATGCCAGCGCCGACGCCCAGGTAACTGCCGAGCTGGCATTGATTCTGTTCAGCCAGGCCCGTCGCCAGCAGTTGGACAGCCCGTTGCAATTGCGTCAGCGGCTCGGCCAGTGGCAGCGACGCAAGGTGCAGCACCATGGTCTGTGAATCATGCATCGCCCAGCAGGGACTGCACCTGGCCTGAAGAGCAAGGCAAAACGTTTGCGCGTGCAGCCCCTGCCATGCTGGCAATCCGATAAGCGTCAATTGCGCCGCCACCCCCGCCTCTGCCACAATCGCGAATAATTATCGTTAGTTAACGTATATTTTTCCGGGGGGCGTTCCTTGACGTCTGCGCACAGTCCACATGCCGAGCTGGTCGGGTCGCTGTATCGCGACCATCGCGCCTGGCTGCTCGCCTGGCTGCAGCGCAGCACCGCCTGTCGCCAGCGCGCCGAGGACCTGAGCCAGGACACGTTCGTGCGCCTGCTGGGCCGCGACCAGCTGGACACTCCCCGTGAACCCCGGGCATTCCTGGCCGCCGTGGCCAAGGGCCTGTTGTTCGACCACTTTCGCCGCGCCGCCCTCGAGCAGGCCTACCTGGCGGAACTGGCGCGGGTAGCCGAAGCCGAACAACCCTCCCCGGAACTCCAGCACCTGATCCTCGAGGACCTCAAGGCCATCGACCGCTTGCTCGGCAAGCTGTCGAGCAAGGCCCGCGCGGCCTTCCTGTACAACCGCCTGGACGGCCTCGGCCACGCCGAGATCGCCGAGCGCCTGGGGGTGTCGGTGTCCCGCGTGCGCCAGTACCTCGCCCAGGGCCTGCGCCAGTGCTACATCGCCCTGTACGGGGAACCGACATGAGCCATGCCCCGGTGTCCAGCGAGGTGCTGGAAGCGGCGATCGCCTGGAAGCTGTGCCTGGATGAAGGTAGCGGTACCCCGGATGAGCGCAACGACTTCATGCGCTGGCATGCCGCCCATGAGGAACACGCCCGCGCCTGGCGCCAGCTAGGCGCCCTCGATCAACGCGTGCAGGCCGCCGCCGGCCCGGTGCGGCATACCCTGTTGCAGTCGCGCGCGGGCCTGCGCCAGCGCCTGGGCGGGCTCGGCGGTGGCCTGGCCGGCCTGGTGCTGCTGGGCGGGTTGCTGCTCGGTGCCGGGGTCCCGACCTTGGCACCGACCTACTGGTTGGCCGACCAGCGCACCGGCACCGGCGAAATGCGCACCCTGCGCCTGGAAGACGGCACCTTGCTGAGCCTGAACACCCAGACGGCGGTGGACATCGACTTCCAGGGCGAGCAGCGGCTGATCGTGCTGCACCAGGGCGAAATCTCGGTCGAGACGGGCCATGAAGACACCCGGCCGCTGCTGGTACGCACCGACGAAGGCCGCCTGAGGCCGTTGGGCACGCGCTTTTTGGTCAAGCGCGAAGACCAGGGCACCCGCCTGGAGGTGCTGCAGGCCTCGGTCGCGGCCAAACCGCAGAACAGCGGCGATGAACAAGTGCTGCGCGAGGGCCAGCAAGTGTTGATGAGCGCCGACGGCCTGGGCCGGGTTGCCCCGGTGGCGCCGGGCAGCGATGCCTGGACCCGCGGCATGCTGGTTGTGGACAACGTGCGCCTGGCCGAGCTGCTGGCCACCCTTGGCCAGTACCGCAGCGGCCACCTGGGCGTCGCCGACGAGGTGGCCGACCTGCGCGTGAGCGGCAGCTTCCCGCTGACCGACACCGACCTGGCCCTGGCCTCGCTGCTGCCGGCGCTGCCAGTGAAGATCGAACGGCACACGCCGTGGTGGGTGACCGTCACCGCCCGATAGGCCCACGCCCAACTGGCCTTTGTAGACGCTGGCTTGCCGGCTCGCAAAGGCTTGTGCAAATCAGTCGCATTTTTTTTCACGTCCCCCTGTCACTTTCCCACTCTCGCTCGGCAAGGAAGCAGTCAGCACTATTTCGTCGAGGAGCCGCTGCATGTCCCGTGCCGTTGATGCTTTGCTTCGCCCCAGCCTGATGGCCCTGGCCATCGGCCTGGCCGCCCCGTTGGCCAGCCCTGCCCTGTTCGCCGCCGAGCAGGCTGCGCCGCGGGCCTACAACCTGCCCAGCGGCCCGCTGGCCAGCACCCTCAACCAGATCGCCAGCCAGGCCGGCATTGCCCTGGCCATTGACCCGAACCTGGTCCAGGGCCGCGCCTCGGCCCCCGTCAACGGCCAGTACGATGCCCTCGGCGCCATGCAGGCAGCCCTGCGCGGCACCGGCCTGCAATTGCAGCAGGGCAGCGCCGGCAGCTACAGCCTGGTGGCCGTCTCTGGGGGCACCCTGGCGCTGCCGGAAACCAATATCAACGCCAACAGCAGCTATGAAAGCGCCTGGGGACCGGTCGAGGGCTATACCGCCAAACGCACAGCCGCCGGTACCAAGACCGACACCGCACTGGTCGAAGTCCCACGCTCCATTTCCGTCGCCACCCGCCAGCAGATGAGCGACCGCGGCGTGCACAGCCTGGATGACGCGGTGAAGTACATGCCGGGTATCGTCTCGGCCAGTTTCGGCAGCGACACCCGCTATGACTGGATGCGTGTACGCGGCTTCGAGCCGACCCAGTTCCTCGACGGCCTGCCCCTGCCCCGCGGCGTGTATGCCACCCCGAAACCTGAAACCTGGAACCTCGACCGCCTTGCGCTGCTGCGTGGCCCGGCCTCGTCGGTGTATGGCCAGACCCCGCCCGGAGGCCTGCTGGACATGGTCAGCCGCCGCCCCCAGGCTGAGAGCAGCCACGAGATCCAACTGCAGTACGGCAGCGACAACCACCGCCAGATCAACTTCGCCAGCACCGGCAAGATCGATGAGCAAGGTCAGTTTCTCTATGGCATCAGCGGTGTCGTACGCGACAGCGGTACGCAGATCGACCATATCGAGAACAAGCGCTACAACATCGCCCCAAGCCTGAGCTGGAACATCGACGAAGACACTTCGCTGACATTCCTCAGCCAGTTCACCCGTGACGACACCGGCGCCACCAGCCAGTTCTACCCCATACAAGGCACCAAGATCGACATGCCATTCGGCAAGATCTCCCGCCACAAGAACCTTGGCGATCCGGACTACGAGTTCTACGACCGCACTTACTACGCCCTGGGTTATGCCTTCGAGCATCGTTTCAACGATGTCTGGCAATTCCGCCAGAACCTGCGCTACACCAAGACAGAGTTGTCATTCCAAACGATCACCGTCGGCAGCTACTACCAGCCAAACGGCCCCGTGGACAACGAGGGCAATGCCAGCCGCATGTCGACCAATGTCGACGAGGACATCAGCCAGTTCGCCCTCGACAACAACTTCCAGGCCGACTTCACTACCGCTGACATCAGCCACACCGTGCTGATCGGCCTGGATCACCAGCGCACCGACTCCGACTTCCTCTCCATCTATGGCTTCGGGCTGCCGACAACGAACGTCAATAATCCGGTTTACGGCTTGCCGATCACCCGACCGCCCCGTTCCTCGGCTTACCTGGACTACAACCAGAAAACCGTCCAGACCGGGCTCTACATCCAGGACCAGATGGCACTCGACAAATGGCGCCTGACCCTGGGCGGGCGCGAGGACTGGGTACACACTGGCACCACCTTCCACAACCTGGGTGATGCCACCAGCACCCAACGCGACAAGCAGTTCAGCGGCAACGCGGCGCTCAGCTACGTGTTCGACTCAGGCTTCGTCCCCTACCTGTCCTACGCCGAGTCATTCCAGCCAAGCAGCGGCTCTGAAGCCAGCCCTGAAAAGTCGTTCAAGCCCACCGAAGGCAAGCAGTGGGAACTGGGTATCAAGTACCAACCCCCTGGTTCCAACACGTTGTTGTCCGCCGCTGTGTATGACCTCACCCAGAAAAACGTGACCGTCACCAACAACGTGGGTGGAAAGCCCGTCTCCAGCCAGACGGGTGAAGTGAAAGTCCACGGCCTGGAGCTTGAGGCGGTCTCGGACGTCACCGACAACCTCAAGGTGATCGCCGCCTACACCCTGGCCAAGTCCGAAGTCCAGAAAGGGCAGTACAAAGGCAACCGCCTGCAACAGATGCCCAACCAGCAGGCCTCCTTGTGGGCCGACTACACCTGGCATACCGGTGTGCTTGACGGCTTCGGCATTGGCTTGGGCGCACGTTACACCGGCAATCGCTACGGTGACGAAGCCAATACCTGGCTCGGCAAGAGCAAGGCCTACACGGTGTTCGACGCCGCCGTGCACTACGACCTGGGGCGCCTGGACAACAGCCTCAAGGGCGCCTCGGTGGCGATCAACGCCAGCAACCTGCTGAACAAGGACTATCTGTCCACCTGCGACGGCTACTACTGCTACTACGGCGACCAGCGCAGTGTTGTCGCCAGCGCCACCTACAAGTTCTGAGTGACCTAAGCCCTCAGGTGCCCCACCCGCTCCCAGCATGGGCGCGGGCAGGGCCCCCGAGGGCGCAAGGAGCCGTGATGAAAAGCCAAACCATCCGCCGCTGGTCGACGATCCACACCTGGAGCAGCCTGGTGTGCACGCTGTTCCTGCTGCTGCTGGCACTGACCGGCCTGCCGCTGATCTTCCACCACGAACTGGAACACCTGCTGGGCGACGCCCCCGAATTGCGCGAGATGCCCGCCGGCACCCCGCACCTGGACCTGCAGCAACTGGTGCTCAAGGCCGAGCAACACCGCCCCGGCGAGGTGATGCAGTACTTCGGCTACGAAGAGGACGAACCCAACGGCGTGGTGGCGATCATGGCCGCCACCGCCGGCACCCACCCCGACCAGTCGCACACCTTCATGCTCGACGCCCGCACCGGCGAGGCCGTGGCCATGCCGGCGGCCAACGGCGGCTTGATGATGACCTTCCTGCGCCTGCACGTGGACATGTTCGTCGGCCTGCCCGGCAAGTTGCTGCTGGCGTTCATGGGCGTGCTGTTCGTCGTCGCGATCGTCTCCGGCACCGTGCTTTACGCCCCCTTCATGCGCCGCTTGAAGTTCGCCACGGTGCGCCACGACAAGTCCACGCGCCTGCGCTGGCTCGACCTGCACAACCTGATCGGCGTGGTCACCCTGACCTGGGCCCTGGTGGTCGGTGTCACCGGAGTGATCAGTGCCCTGTCGGACCTGGTGATCGCCGCCTGGCGCAACGACAGCCTGGCGGCCATGGTCGCCCCCTACCGCGATGCCCCGCCGCTCACCGAGCGCGCGCCAGCCACCAGGCTGCTGGCGATCGCCGAACAGGCGGCGCCCGGCATGCGCCCGGACTTCATCGCCTTCCCTGGCACGCGCTTCTCCAGTGAACACCATTACGCGGTGTTCATGAACGGGGCCACGCACCTGAGCGCGCACCTGTTCACGCCCGTGCTGATCGACGCCCGCACCCTCGAGGTGACCGCCGTCGGCGATCGCCCCTGGTACATGGATGCCATGGGCCTGTCGCAGCCCTTGCACTTCGGCGACTACGGCGGCCGGCCGATGCAGATCCTCTGGGCGCTGCTCGATGTGCTGACCATCGTCGTGCTGTGCAGCGGGCTGTACCTGTGGTGGGGCAAGCAGCGCAAGCCGCGGGAGGCGCAGGCATGAGCCACAGATCGCAATCGACCCGCAGGATCTTCGCCTGGCCGCTGGCGGTCGCCCTGCTCAGCGCTGTCGGGCTGTTCGCCGCGCTGCTCGGCGATGGGCTCTGGGACAGCCTGTCGTGGCTGGGCCTGGGCGCGTCCGCGCTGCTTGGGCTGAGCGGTTTCTGGCCGCGCCGACAGCGATAGCCGATTACCGCCGCGGCCCTTGCCAGAGCGGGCATGGTGGGCACCTGATTGCCAAGGAGCCCCACCATGACCCCGCTCGAACGCCTCGAAGCCCTGGACGCGCGCATCGCCACGCTGCAACAAGGGCAGCCCGTCCTGGCCCGCCACCTTCCCCAGCAACGGCAACGCCAGCAGTTCTTCAGCGACCTGGCCGGTTTCTGGCACACCAAGCCGAGCGGTGGCACGAGCCGAAAACAGCAGTTGGCCCGGCTTCGCCAGGCGCAACTGCAAGCCGAGCTCGAACTGCGCCTGGCCGACGGCACGCTCGACGATAGCGACGAGTTCCTGCTGCGTACCTGCCTGACGTACCCGCTGCCATGGCAACGGCAACCCTCGGGCCAGGCACGCGCCGAGGTCTTTCGCCCGTGGTTCTCCACGCAAACCCCGAATCGCCGTTGTCGCCTGCCCGGCACGCTGGTCATCGTCGCGGCTGCGCCTGGGCGCGAGGCCGTTCCAGGCCAGACCACGGGCAAGGCCCTGCTCTGTAGCCTGCCCCACGGGGTGGAAGCCTTCGCCAGCCTCGCCGACCTGCATGTCGAGCTGTGCGAGCGGCTCGACGACCCGCTGCAGTCCCAGGCCCTGCTCGGGTTGGTGAATCGCCCGGAAGACCTGACGACCATTGGCCAAGCCGACCGCTTGCGCTACCAGTGGTATGCCGACGATCCCTTCGAGTACCAGGCGCTGGCCCTGATCGACCAGCAACAGGCAACACTCAATCGCCTCTGGGATATGCCGGGGTCACCCTCCGCCAGCCACCTCGAAGCGGCGCTGGACCTCACGCCCAGCATCGGGAGCGCACAACCCTTGGCCACCCGCTACGCGCTGCTGTTGGAAAAACACCTGCCCGACTGGCTGCGCGAGGCATCCACGCAACAGCTCGCGCATGTCATGCAGACGTTGCAGGAGCTGGCCGGAGCCATCGCCCAAGCCAGCGCGCCAGGCATCCTGACGCTGGAGCAGTTCCTGCAACGCGACAGCCTGTTGCCCTGGGTCCGGGCACGCCTGGGCGAAGGCTTGCGCTGGAACCCCGGCATCGACATCCCGCCAGAACAGATCAGGGTCAGCGTCACCCTGGCCCGGCGTATCGGGCCATTGGTCAATCCGCTGATCCCATCGGCCTACATTGTCGTCACCAGCCGGCCCCAGGCCGGCAAAACCATCGAGATGGTCCCGGTGACCTACACCCTCGAACAACTTGCCCTGCTCAATATCGCCTGGTTCGACAGCGACTACTGGATCACTGCCCGGGTACACAGGGATGATGGCGAAGCCATCGAGGCACTGACACCGACCAGGGTCAGGCAACTGGTGCGCAACCTCGACGCCGGCACCCGCTACAACCGCTTCCTGCGCCAGCACCTGCTGGACTCGGAACAGGCGCATGCCCGGATCAACCGCGCCCGCATGCACGCCGAGGCCGCCAAGGCGCGCTATGCCGGGCATTTCCTCGCGGATACCCACGGCCAAGGCTATGCATGGGCACGGGCGCTGATCGAGCACCCCGAGCAGCGCCAGCGCCTGACCGATGACGGGCAGCGAATCTGCGTGCGGCAACTGCTCATCCACAGCCACACCGTGCACGGCCTGCTGCTGCTCAATGCCGAAACAGCCACCAGCACGCGCGTGGTGGTCTACGCCCCCGATGCACCGGACCGCCGCCCCTGGCGCGAATATCGCACCACCCGTGAACTGCTCAGGGAGCTGCGCGCTAACGCCAAGTTGCGCGACTATGTGGTGCAGCGCATGCCGCTGGCCAATCCGGACAAGATCGACAAACTGTTGCGAAAAGGCCGTTTGGCGCCCCATGTGCAGCGCCCCGTCATCCAGGGCAACCTGTTCCACCAGGTGTACCGCGCGGAGGTGCGCAGCCTGATGGCGCAAACCGATGCCAGCACCCGCAGCAACCGCGAACTACTGGGGGGCTTCGGGCTGGACACCTTGCGCATCCTGCTCGACCTGCTCAGCCTGGTGCTGCCCTACCCTGGCATGGCCGCCCTGGCGCTCGGGCGCCTGAGCATTTCCGTGCTCGACGGCGTGCAGGCCCTGGGCCAAGACAACCCTGACGAGGCCTTGCACCACGCCTTCGCGGCACTCAGCCACTCACTGGATGCCATCAACAATGTCGTCGCAGGCCTGAGCCCTTCGCCCGGCGGACTCAAGGGTTTTTCCGGCTCGACCCTGATGCGCCGCGTGTTCAGGGGGCTGCCGCCACCTCGGCCACTGACGCTGCCGCCCTCCTACTCGGTGCCCGTGGAGGTCAGCAAGTTGCGCTATCGGATAGACGGTGTTCACGGCGAAGGCGTGTTCGAGAGAATCGGCGCTAACGCCGGCCTGACCCAGTACTACGTCCGTGACGGCCAAGGCCGCTACTACCATGTCAGTTTCGATGGTCAGCGCTGGCGCGCCACCGACCCCAGGCAACCCGACGCCTACATCAAGCAACCGCTCAAGCGCCTGCAGGACGGGACCTGGGTGATCGATTCGCCGGTGCTGTGGCACGACGGGCTACCCGATGTGCGCCAACTGCTGGATGACAGCCAACGGGTGACGCCGCTAACGGGGCTGGCGGTGGCCGCAGAGCCTGGGCTGTTCGATGCCGAGGGCATGCTGTATCTGCACGTCAACGGCAGGCAGCTACCCGTTCGCAGGCATCTACTGGCCGGGCACTTCCACTTGCAGATGCCCGAGGGCGCGCCAGGTGCCGTGCAGGCCTGGGCGGTGCTGCGCAAGGTGGAGGGCGCCTGGCGAATCCGTATCCGCCAGGCCGGGCGCAGCAGTGACTGGCTGGCGTTGGCCTAAGCCTAAGTCCGGCGACGTGCGGGATGGCACCGGCTTCGCCGATGTTCGCCGGCAAGGCCGGCGCCTACACGGCTGCAGCCTGCCTCGGCCGCATAGGAGCCAGCCTTGCTGGCGCACCAGACGACGCGGTCGATGCCACGGCCCTGGCTCCAGCGCTCATCACTCGGCCAGGCGCGGCAACACCTCATCCAGCCGTCGGTGCAGGGCGCTGCCGCTGGGCCAGTTACGCAGCAAGCGTGCCCGGTCACGGGCAAACGCAGGGGCAAAGCTCAACTGCGTTGCGTGCTGGCACATGGCATCGAGGTCGATCAGCGACCACTGGCCGTCCTGCCAGAACAAGTTGTGGCCCTTGAAATCACCGTGGCTGATGCGTTCACGGATCAGTTGCTGCATCACCCGCACCAGGGCATCGACCTGTGCATCGGGCGCTTGGCCATCGTCGACGAAGGGGGCGAAGCAGGCGATCAGGTCCGGCCCATCGGCATATTCGGTGAGCAGATAGGCGCGGCTGCGCAGGCCCAGGGTGCGTTGCTCAAGCACCGCCAAGGGCTTGGGCGTGGCGATGTCGAGAAACGCCAGGCGATGGCCCTCGATCCACGAGTGCCAGGCCCGGCTGGGGCGCCAGAAGCGCTTGAACCAGTGCGCGGTATTCTTGATGTTGTAGCGCTTGAGCACCAACCTGCGCCCGCCGACCTCGATACGCGCCACGCTGGCCGCGCCGCCGGTCTTGTACAGGTGGCCCTGGTCGATCAACGCATCGGCCTGTTCCAACACCGGCAACAGCGCCTGCGCTTGGTCGCGACGCACGGCACGCAGGCCGGACAGGCTGCGCTCGACGCTGAACAGCGTGCATTCGCGACCGGCTTTGTCCAGGTAATCCTTCAGGCGCCAGGCACGCACCTTGTCCACCTGCTTCTGCAAGGCTTCCAGCGGCAGCGCGTGCTCGGCGTTGGCGAGGATGTAATGCACCAGCGCCTCTTCCATGAACGGCTCCAGGCGCTTGGGCAACTGGGCGAAAAACACGCCGAGGTTTTCCAGCACACGCTGGCGCGACAACTGCTGACCGGGCGTCTCGGCCTTGATGCCGGCACCATCGATCAGGTACAGCTGGCCGTCCTGGCGCAGCAGGTTGTCCAGGTGCAGATCCTCCTGCCACAGGCCCTTGGCATGCATCCGGGCCACGGCGCTCAGCGCCTCGCCGAGCACTACGTGCTGCTCGTCGGCGAGCATTGGCAGGTGTTCGACAGCAGCCCAGGCATCGCCCAGGCTTTCGGCATGGTCGAGGTACTCGAACAATAGCCAGCCGCCCTCGCCGTCCTTGAGGCCATCGGCCAGCAGGCGCGGGGTAGTCAGGCCTTGATCGGCGAGCAAGCGGGCGCCGTCCAGTTCACGCTGGAAGTGCCGGGCGGCGTTGCCACCGACCAGCAGCTTGGCCAGCACCTTGGTGCCCCGCCAGATCCCGGCACCGACATAGCGTTGCCCCGGCAGCACCCGCAGCAGGCTGAGCAGTTGCAGGTCGGCCGCGCCCGCGGCGTCGGCGAGGGTGACGGTCAGCGGCAGCGCCGGGCTGCGCCCGGCGTGCTTGAGTTCGGACAAACGCATCAGCGGGCCTCTTTATGGCGACGACGTTGCAGCAGACGTTGCAACCAGTTATCGACCTGCGCACTGTCCGCCGGCTGCGCCAGGTAAGCCCCCAGCAAGACCCGCACATCCGCCTCGCCCCAGGCATCTGCCCGGCGCAGCAGCGGCTCGAGGTCCTTGAGGCGGTCGCGCATGCCGAACAGCAGGGGGCGGGTCTTTTCCAGGTCGATCAGCTGGGCCTGCCAACCTTCGCGGCGCTCACGCAGGAAAATGTGCTTGGGGTAGAAGCAGCCATGCAACTGGCCGGCGCCGTGCAGGGTCCGGGCCAGCTGGCCACAGGCCTTTAGAATGCCGCTACGCTGGGCCTCGGCCAGCTGTGACCACTGTGCCAGCAGGTGCTCCAGGTCGGTCCACTCATCCAGCGCCCGGGTCATGAGGATCGCGCGGTGCTCGCCCGCCTGCTTGCGCTCCCCGTAGAACACCGCCTGCAAGGCCGGTATGGCGAGCTTCTGGTAGCGGCTGATATTGCGAAACTCACGGGCGAAGGTCGGCTCGCCGAAGGGCCGGTACAAGCTGCGGGTCAGGTAGCCGCTCTGGCGCTTGAGGTAGTAGCCCTTGCCTTCGAGCTCCAGGCGGAACACGCAGCTCCAGCCGCCACGGCCGGTGTTGGGTTCGTCCACGGCTTGCAGTTGCAGCGCCCACAGCGCCTCGAAGTCGCCCAGGCCATGGCGTTGCAGCAGCGCCTGGTCGGCGCTGGCCAGGTAGTCGGTCATTCCCTTCCCTCGAAAAAGCTCAGCACCTGGCGGATCCGCTTCTTGTCACGGCCGTTGAGGCGCGGGCGCTGGCGATACTCCAGGTAGAACCGCAGCCGCTGGGTGGCCGACAGGTGATATTTGGCGACCTTGTCCAGGCACGCCAGGTCCTTGATCAAGCGATGTCGCAGCATGAAGCCACGCCAGAAGTCGCCGGTCGGGCAATCGATGAAGAATAGCGTGCCTTGGTCGTCCACCAGCAGGTTGCGCCATTTCAGATCGTTGTGGGCGAAGTGGTGCTCGTGCATCACCCGAGTATGGCGGGCCAGTTGCCGGCTGATGCTGTCGACCCAGGCGCGATCGCGCAGCAAAGGATCGTTGCGATCGGCCAGGGCCGAGAGGTCTTCGGTGCGCGGCAACTCGCGCGTGATCAGCGCGCCACGGCCAAAGGCCAGGCCATTGCGTTCCAGGCCCCAAGCCACCACTTCGGCGGTGGGGATGCCCCACTTGGCGAACAGCTTGAGGTTCTGCCATTCGGCCTTGACCCGTGGCCGCCCCAGGTAGCGACGCATGGCTTTACCGGCACCGGTGTAGCGCTTGACGTAGAAAGTGACGCCATCACGCTCGATGCGCACCACCTCGCTCAACGGGTCCCAGGTCAGGCGCTCGCCCTCGATGGCGAACACCGCGTCGATGCTGCCGAACTCGGCAGCCAGGTGCGCGTATTCCGGCGCCAGGTTCCAGCTCGCCATCAGAGTGCATCCCCATAGCGTTGCTTGCGGTCGTAGAGTTTCTGCGCCTTGCGCTCGAGCCAGGCGAGCAGCGCCGCCTCCTCCTTGAGCACCTGGCGCAGCGGGCGCTGGAAGTAGCCGCGCAAGAAGCGCAGCTTGTCGCGGCGCGTAAGGCCGATGTCCAGGGCCGAGAAATACAGGGCGGCCAGGTCCTTGTCGCGCCAGCGCCGGGTGATGCTCGCCCGGGTCTGGGCGCGGTGCAGGTCGATCACCGACAGCTTGAAGTCATCCGCGCTCACCGGGCGGTCGGTGTGCAGCAAAAAGTGGCAGATATAGCAGTCGCGGTGGTTGACCCCAGCGCGGTGCATGCCGCCGGTCATCTTCGCCACCTCGGCGATCAAGGCACGCTTGAGGCGCGGCTCGGGCGGCTGCTTGACCCAGTCGAGGCTGAAGTCTTCCAGGCTGATGGTCGGTGCCAGCTCTTCGGTGACGATGAACGAATGCTGGGTCGCCGGGTTGCTGCCACGCTCGCCGTAGGCCACCGCGGTCATGGTCGGCACGCCCACTTGGTGCAGACGCTGGATGGCCCGCCACTCCTGGCCGGCACCCAATACCGGCAGCTTGGCGCTGAACAGGTTCTTGAAGATCTCGCCCCAGCCGATGCCGCGGTGGATCTTGACGAAGAAGCCCGCGCCGTCGACTTCGGTGCGCAACGTGCGGCGGCCTTCCAGCTCGCGATAGACCTCGCCTTGCAACTGCTCGACGGCCTCGAATGGATCGCGTTCGGCCCACAGGCGCTTGAACGGCTCGGCCAGCATCAGTTTCATGGGCGCTCCTGGGCCAGGATCACGTCGGCGGCATGCTGCGGCATGCTGTACAGGTCGGCGCTGTCGGCGAAGGCCACGCCATTGCGCGACCAGGCCGCGCGGGCCTCGCGGTCTTCAAGCATGCGTTGCAGGTAGCGGTTGAGCTGCTCCTGCTCGAACGGCTCGTCCAGCACCATGCCACTGTCGGCCTCGGCGATGTAGTGGGCATAGCCACAGACCTTGGACACCAGCACCGGCAGCCCGGCGACCAGCGCCTCGAGCAGCACGGTGCCGGTGTTTTCGTTGTAGGCCGGGTGGATCAGCAGGTCGGCACCGAGCAGGAAACGCGGGATGTCGCTGCGGCCCTTGAGGAACTGCACCTGGTCACCCAGGCCGAGCGCCGTGCTCTGCACCTGGAACAGCTTGGGATCGTCCTGGCCGATGACCATCAGCCGGGTGCGCTTGCGCAGCGCCGACGGCAGCGCGGCCAGGGCCTTGAGGCTGCGGTCCACGCCCTTGGTCTTGAAGCCCGAGCCAATCTGCACCAGCAGCAGCTCGTCGTCGGCCAGGCCGAACTCGCGGCGGAACTCGGCGCGGATCGCCTCGGCATCGGCCGGGCGCCGACGGTCCTGGGATATCCCCGGTGGCAGCAGGTGGAAGCGCGCTTCGGGGGTGCCGTAGTGCTTGATGAACAGCGGCTGCTGCACCTCGGAGATCATCAGGATCTCGGTGCGTGCGTCCTTGGCGAACACTGCCCGCTCGTACTCGGCGAAGTGCCGGTAACGGCCCCAACGGCGGTACAGGCCGCCGCGCAGGGTCTGGGCCTTGTCCTCGAAGCAGCCGTCGGCGGCGAAATACACGTCCAGGCCCGGCATCTTGTTGAAGCCGATCAGGCGGTCGACCGGGCGCTTGGCCAGGTCTGCTTCCATCCAGGCGCTGAGTTTCTCGTTACGGCGGTGGTTGAACAGCGCCTTGACCGGCGCCACCAGCACCTCGAAGCCCGGCGGAATGTCGCCTTCCCAGATCAGCGTGTACACACGGATCTGATGGCCCCGTTTCTGGCACTCGAGGGCGATGCGCATGAAATCACGCTGCAGCCCGCCAAAGGGGAAATACTTGTAGAGCACAAAAGCCAGTTGCATCAACGAACATCCTCAGCCAGCAGCAGCGCGCTCAAGCGGCCCGCCACATGCTCGGGATTCAGGCGAGTGAAGCACAGCGGCCACTCGCGTTTGAGATCGAACCGGCGCAGGTCCTCGGCGCTCGGTTTGTAGGTGCACTTCTTCTGCAGGCACGGGGCGCAGGGGAAGTCGCTCGCCTGGTGGATCTGGGCGCGTCCGTAGGCACCGGTCAAACCAGGGTTGGTGGGGCCGAACAGGGAGATGGTCGGCACATCCAGGGCGGCGGCCAGGTGTCCGAGGCCGGTGTCCACCGCCACGCAGGCCTTGGCTGCCGCGAGCACGCGGGCCACCCCGGCCAGGTTCAATTTGGGCAGTACCTGGCAATTGTTCAAGCCCTGGGCAATACGCTCGGCACGGGCCTTCTCCGCCGGGTTGCCCCATGGCAGCATCACCTGCAGCCGACGCCGGCCCATGCGCTCGGCCAGTTCGCGCCAGTAGGCCTCGGGCCAGTGCTTGGTGGCCCAGGTGGTGCCGTGCAGGAATACCACGTAGGGCGCCGCGGGTGGCAGCTGCAGGCGGTTCAGGTCCAGGCCGTATTGGCCCAGGCCTTCCGGCAGGTCGTAGGCCAGGGCCAGGGCGAACAGCTGGCGCACGCGCTCGACGGCATGCTGGCCGACCGCGACCGACAGCCGCCGGTCATAAAAGCGGCTGGCCAGGCCTTCACGCGCCGAATAGCGGTCCAGGCCGGCCACCGGCGCCTTCACGTAGCGGGTCAGCCAGGCCGACTTGACCAGGCCCTGGGCGTCGATCACCAGGTCGTACTTGCGCGCGCGCAGGCGTTGCTTGAAGGCCTTCCACTCACCACTCCTGAGGGTCTGCCAGAGGTTCTTGCGCCAACGGCGGATCGCCACCGGGATCACCTGGTCGACCGCTGGATGCCAGCTGGGGAGCTCGGCGAAGCCCTCTTCCACCACCCAGTCGAAACGAATGCCGGGAATGGCGTGGGCGGCGTCGGTAAGTGCCGGAAGGGTATGGATGACGTCGCCCAGCGACGATGTCTTGATGATCAGGACCCGCACTCAGTCGACCTCGGCCACGGTATCGATCAGGTTCGGCCCACCCAGGCTGTGCAGCGCGGCGATGACTTTCGCCGGCTCCAGCAACCGCAGGCAGTTGTAGTGGCCGAACCGGCAGGTGCGCTCGAAGCACGGGCTGCACTCAATGCCGGTGCGCACCACCTCGACCTGCTCGGCCAATGGCGGGGTGAAACCCGGCGAAGTGGAGCCGTACACCGCCACCAGCGGGCGGTTGAGGGCCGCGGCCACGTGCATCAGGCCAGAGTCGTTGGAAACCACCGCGCTGGCGCAGGACATCAGGTCGATGGCCTCGGCCAGCGAGGTCTCGCCGGCCAGGTTGCTGGACTCTTCGCGCAGGCCCGGGATCAGCCGGTCGCGGATCTGCTCGCCGACCGGGTGATCGTTCTTCGAACCGAACAGCCAGACCTGCCAGCCCTGGCGGATCATGGCATCGGCCACCTCGGCGTAGTGCTCGGCGGGCCAGCGCTTGGCCTCGCCGAACTCGGCACCGGGGCACAGCGCCAGCACCGGGCGGTCCAGGGCCAGGCCGAACTTGGCCAGGGCCGCGTCGCGGCTGGCGGCTTCGATGCGCAGGCTCGGCCGCGGGTATGGCTGCGCCAGCTCGGCACCCGGGGCGTAGGCCAGGGCCATGAAGCGTTCGATCATCAGCGGGTAGCGCGCCTTGTCCAGCTTGCGCACGTCGTTGAGCAGCAGGTAGCGCATCTCGCCACGCCAGCCGGTGCGCTTGGGGATGCCGGCAAAGTACGGCACCAGCGCCGACTTGAGCGAGTTGGGCAGCAGGATCGCCTGGTCGTACTGGCCGGCCAGGGACTTGCCGATGCGCCGACGGGTGGCCAGCTCCAGGGCGCCATGGCCGAGCGGGAAGCTCAAGGCCTGGCGCACTTCGGGCATGCGCTCGAGGATCGGCCGGCTCCACTCGGGGGCCAGCACATCGATCACGCAGTCGGGGTGCTGTTGCTTCAGGCACTGGAACAGGGTCTGCGCCATCACCATGTCGCCGACCCAGCTGGGGCCAATGATCAGTATTCTCATGCTTTATCCAGAAACATTCGGGGAGGCTGCAGGCTGCACTACAACCTGGCCTCCCCTCTTTATATTCAGGCTATGTGGCGGACAGTGTACCACCGAGGACGGATTGCGCCCTGTTCGCCGGCAAGCCGGCTCCTACCGGGTGCGAGTGCCTCGTAGGAGCCGGCTTGCCGGCGAACGACCCTCAAGTCAGCCCTAGCTGCCCCCAGATCCGCCGCACTTCACGACGCTCATCGACAAACTGCGCGGCATCGATCACCCCGGCCTGCTTCTGCAACGCCTGGCGGTGCGACGCCGAGCGGAACGCCTTGTACACCTCGCGCAGCAACACCGCGTCGGCGGCAGGCATCAGCGCGGCCTGCTCCAGCTCTTCGAGGATGCGGATGTTGTCGGTCCAGCGCAGTATCGCCGGATGCGCGTGGGACCACGCCAAAGCGGCGTATTGCACCATAAATTCGATATCGACGATACCGCCGGCATCCTGCTTGATATCGAACGGCTGGCCGGCCTCGAAGGCGTTGCCGGCGGTGCCGGCAGCGGTGCCCTTGGTCCCGAGGTTGTCGCGCATCTTGGCGCGCATCTCGCTCACTTCGGCGCGCAGCTTGTCGAGGTCGCGCGCCTGGCCCAGCACCTGCGCCCGCACGCCTTCGAAGGCCGTCGCCACCTGTGGGCAGCCCACCAGCACCCGGGCGCGCACCAGGGCCTGGTGTTCCCAGGTCCAGGCCTCGTTCTGCTGGTAGCGCTCGAAGGCGCCCAGCGAGCTGACCAGCAACCCCGAGGCCCCCGACGGACGCAGGCGCATGTCGACGTCATACAGCTGTCCGGAGTTGGTCTGGGTGGTCAGCAAATGGATGATGCGCTGGCCCAGGCGGGTGAAGAACTGCGCGCTATCGATGGGCTTGGCGCCATCGGTCTCGGCGTTCGGGTCGCCATCGTGGATGAACACCAGGTCGAGGTCGGAGCCATGGCCCAGCTCGATGCCGCCAACCTTGCCGTAACCGACGATGATGAAGCCCGGGTCGCACAGGCTGCCGTCACTGCGCCTGGGTTGGCCATGGCGCGCCACGGTCTGGCGCCAGGCCAGGGCCAGCACCTGGTCGAGGATCGCCTCGGCCAGCCAGGTCAGGTAGTCGCTGACCTTCATCAACGGCAGGTTGCCGCTGATCTCGGACGCCGCCACCCGCAGGCTGTGGGCCAGCTTGAAGTGGCGCAGGGCCTCCATTTGCTGCTCGAGGTCGTCCTCGGGGATGCGCATCAGGCGCTCGCGCAGTTCGGCGGCCAGCTCCGGGGCCAACGGCGGGCTGAACAGCCGGCCTTCGTTGAGCAGCTCGTCGAGCAGCAGCGGGTAGCGGGCCATCTGCTCGGCGATCCAGGGGCTGGCGGCACACAGGGTCAGCAAGCGGCGCAAGGCCCCGGGGTTCTCGGTCAGCAGCACCAGGTAGGCCGAGCGCCGCGCCACCGCCTCGACCAGCGGCAGCACGCGCTCGAGCACCAGGTCGGGGTTGTCGTGTTCCACGGCTTGGGCCAGCAGGCGCGGAATGAAGGCATCCAGCCGCTCACGGCCGATACGCTGCATCGAGCGCAAGGTCGGGCTGACGCGCAAGGCGTTGAGCCGGCGCAAGGCCTCGACGGGCTGGCGGAAACCGGCCTCTTCCAGCTGACGCCCGGCAGCCTCTTCATCCTGGGCCTGCTCCCACAACGGCGACCATTCGCCGCCGACCACCAGCTCGCCCTCGGCGTCGTCCTCGTCCGGGTCGGCGATCACCTGGCGGAAGTGCCAGTCGACCCGCCCGCGCCAGTGCATCAATTGCTCGTGGAAATTGTTCCAGTCGGCATAGCCCAACATGAAGGCGATGCGCGCACGGTCGCCCTCGTCGTCCGGCAGCATCTGGGTCTGGCGATCGGCGATGGCCTGGATCGCGTGCTCGGTGTAGCGCAGGAACTCATAGCCCTCGCGCAGCTCGGCCACCACCGCCGGCGGCAGGTAACCCTGCCCTTCCAGGGTGCCCAGCACCTTCAGCAGCGGCCGCTGTTGCAGGCTCAGGTCACGCCCGCCATGGATCAGCTGGAACGCCTGGGCGATGAACTCCACCTCACGGATGCCTCCGGCGCCCAGCTTGATGTTCTCGGCCATGCCCTTGCGCCGCACTTCCTGCTGGATCAGCTGCTTCATGGTGCGCAGCGCCTCGATGGCGGAGAAGTCCAGGTAACGGCGGTAGACGAACGGACGCAGCATGTCCTGCAACTGGGCACCGGCGGCCTGGTCCCCGGCCACCACCCGCGCCTTGATCATCGCGTAGCGTTCCCAGTCGCGCCCCTGGTCCTGGTAGTACTGCTCCAGGGCATTGAAGCTGAGCACCAGCGCGCCGGCCGAGCCGTAGGGGCGCAGGCGCATGTCGACGCGGAACACGAAGCCATCGACGGTGACCGGGTCGAGCGCCTTGATCAGCCGCTGGCCCAGGCGGGTGAAGAACTCCTGGTTGTCCAGCGAACGCTTCACGCCCTCGGTTTCCCCGCCTTCGGGAAAGGCGAAGATCAGGTCGATGTCCGACGACAGGTTCAGCTCCACCGCCCCCAGCTTGCCCATGCCCAGCACCACCAGCTGCTGCGGCTGGCCGCTGCGGTTGCCGATGGGCGTGCCGAACTGCTGGCAATGACGCGGGTACAGCCATTGATAGGCTTCGTCGATGCTGGCGTCGGCCAGGTCGGACAGGTCGCGGCAGGTCTCGGCCAGCGCCGCCTGGCGGGTCAGGTCGCGCCAGATGATGCGCACCTGCTGGCGATTGCGCTCGCGGCGCAGGTTGCGCGCCAGCTCGTCTTCACCCTGCGCGGCCTGGGCGGCGGCATGGATCCGCGCGCGCAGCTCGCCTGGGGCGAAGGCCCGGCCCATCTCGCCCGTGCCCAGCAGGTCGAACAGCATCGCCGGATCGCGCTGGGCCTGGGCCAGCACGAAATCACTGGCGGCGGCTACCTGGTCGAACTGCTGGCGCTGCTCGGCGCTCCACGCGCTGGTAGTCAGACCAGGATGGGCGGCCAGGGCGTCCGCCAGGAATTGTCGATTGCGGGCGACCAGCGGTTGGAGAGCGGCAGGCAGATCGAGCGGCAAAGGCAGGCGCATGGTCTATCCTTGATCGGCGTGAATGAGAGGGGTTGAGGGGGTCAAGCGCAGGCTGGACCACGGTTGGACTGTCGTACAAAAGTTGGAAATAGCTGAAACAGCTAGAAGATTGGCAAAAAACATCAGGATTTACCCATTAGCAACACAGCGCCAACCAACATGAACGTTTTTCCTCACAACCCAGGGTGCGACCAAACGTCGCATTTGTGTAGTTTTACTACTACCCTCGCCGTGCGAAAGCATGAAATGCGAATCCATTTGTAGTAAAACTACACCGCGCCGGATGACTGTCCGGTAATCCAAGAATTCACGACGTCTGCCCATAAGGCCAGTCGCAAACTCAGGCCATCGATTCTGGTGGCCTTTCCGCCCTGGAGCAAGCCATGCAAGACCTCGATCCAATCGAAACCCAGGAATGGCTGGATGCCCTGGAGTCGGTCCTCGACAAAGAAGGCGAAGACCGCGCTCATTACCTGATGACCCGCATGGGCGAGCTGGCCACCCGCAGTGGCTCCCAGCTGCCGTACGCAATCACCACGCCATACCGCAACACCATCCCTGTCACCCACGAAGCACGCATGCCTGGCGACCTGTTCATGGAACGCCGCATTCGCTCGATGGTGCGTTGGAACGCGCTGGCCATGGTGATGCGCACCAACCTGAAGGACTCGGACCTGGGCGGCCACATCTCCAGCTTCGCCTCCAGTGCCACCCTGTACGACATCGGCTTCAACTACTTCTTCCAGGCCCCGACCGACGAACACGGCGGCGACCTGGTGTTCTTCCAGGGCCACGCATCGCCAGGCGTCTACGCCCGCGCCTTCATGGAAGGCCGCATCAACGAAGAGCAGATGAACAACTTCCGCCAGGAAGTCGACGGCAACGGCCTGTCTTCGTACCCGCACCCATGGCTGATGCCTGACTTCTGGCAGTTCCCGACCGTGTCGATGGGCCTGGGCCCGATCCAGGCCATCTACCAGGCACGCTTCATGAAGTACCTGGAAGCGCGCGGCTTCATCCCGGCCGGCAAGCAGAAAGTCTGGTGCTTCATGGGCGACGGCGAGTGCGACGAGCCGGAATCCCTGGGCGCGATCGCCCTGGCCGGCCGCGAGAAGCTGGACAACCTGATCTTCGTCATCAACTGCAACCTGCAGCGCCTCGACGGCCCGGTTCGCGGCAACGGCAAGATCATCCAGGAACTCGAAGGCGTGTTCCGTGGCGGTGGCTGGAACGTCAACAAGGTGGTCTGGGGTCGCTTCTGGGACCCACTGCTGGCCAAGGATACCAACGGTGCCCTGCAGCGCCGCATGGACGAAGTCATCGACGGCGAGTACCAGAACTACAAGGCCAAGGACGGCGCGTACGTCCGTGAGAACTTCTTCAACACCCCAGAGCTCAAGGCCATGGTCGAAGACCTGTCCGACGACGAGATCTGGAAGCTCAACCGTGGCGGCCACGACCCGTACAAGGTCTACGCGGCCTACCACCAGGCGGTGAACCACAAAGAGCAGCCGACCGTCATCCTGGCCAAGACCATCAAGGGTTACGGTACCGGTGCCGGCGAAGCCAAGAACACCGCGCACAACACCAAGAAGGTCGACGTCGAAAGCCTGCGTCACTTCCGTGACCGCTTCGACATCCCGGTCAAGGATGCCGACCTGGAGAACCTGCCGTTCTTCAAGCCCGAGGAAGGTTCCGCCGAAGCCAAGTACCTGGCCGAGCGCCGTGCTGCCCTGGGCGGTTTCGTGCCGCAGCGCCGGGCCAAGAGCTTCAGCGTGCCGACCCCGCCGCTGGAAACCCTGAAAGCGATCCTGGACGGCTCGGGCGACCGCGAAATCTCCACCACCATGGCCTTCGTGCGCATCCTGGCGCAGCTGGTCAAGGACAAGGACATCGGCCAGCGCATCGTCCCGATCATCCCGGACGAGGCCCGTACCTTCGGTATGGAAGGCATGTTCCGCCAGCTGGGCATCTACTCGTCGGTCGGCCAGCTCTACGAGCCAGTCGACAAAGACCAGGTGATGTTCTACCGCGAGGACAAGAAGGGCCAGATCCTCGAGGAAGGCATCAACGAAGCCGGCGCCATGTCGTCGTTCATCGCTGCCGGCACCTCGTACAGCTGCCACAACCAGCCGATGCTGCCGTTCTACATCTTCTACTCGATGTTCGGTTTCCAGCGCATCGGCGACCTGGCCTGGGCCGCTGGCGACAGCCGCACCCGTGGTTTCCTGATCGGCGGTACCGCCGGCCGTACCACCCTCAACGGTGAAGGCCTGCAGCACGAAGACGGTCACAGCCACATGATGGCGGGCACCATCCCGAACTGCCGCACCTACGATCCGACCTACGGCTACGAGCTGGCGGTGATCATCCAGGACGGCATGAAGAAGATGACCGAAGAGCAACAGGACATCTTCTACTACATCACCGTGATGAACGAGTCGTACCAGCAGCCCGCCATGCCGGCCGGTGTCGAGGACGGCATCATCAAGGGCATGTACCTGCTCGAGGAAGACACCCGCGAAGCCGCGCACCACGTACAGCTGATGGGCTCCGGCACCATCCTGCGCGAAGTCCGGGAAGCTGCGAAGATCCTGCGTGAAGAGTTCAACGTCGGCGCCGACGTGTGGAGCGTCACCAGCTTCAACGAACTGCGTCGCGACGGCCTGGCCGTGGAACGCGCCAACCGCCTCAAGCCTGGCCAGAAGCCACAGCAGACCTACGTCGAGCAGTGCCTGAACGGTCGCAAGGGCCCGGTCATCGCCTCCACCGACTACATGAAGCTGTTCGCTGAGCAGATTCGCCAGTGGGTGCCGAGCAAAGAGTTCAAGGTCCTGGGTACCGACGGTTACGGTCGCAGCGACAGCCGCAAGAAGCTGCGTCACTTCTTCGAAGTCGACCGCCACTTCGTGGTGCTGGCTGCCCTGGAAGCCCTGGCTGACCGTGGCGAGATCGAACCCAAGGTTGTGGCTGACGCCATCGTCAAGTTCGGCATCGACCCGGACAAGCGCAACCCACTGGACTGCTGAGGAGTATTTTTAAGTGAGCGAACTCATTCGCGTACCTGACATCGGCAGCGGTGAAGGTGAAATCATCGAGCTGTTCGTCAAGGTCGGTGACCGTATCGAGGCTGACCAGAGCCTGCTGACCCTGGAGTCCGACAAGGCCTCCATGGAGATCCCGGCACCCAAGGCCGGTGTGGTCAAGGAACTGAAGGTCAAGCTGGGCGACCGCCTGAAAGAAGGCGACGAGCTGCTGGTGCTGGAAGTCGAGGGCGCCGCTGCGGCGTCCGAGGCTCCGGCCGCGGCGGCCCCGGCTGCTGCTCCAGCGCCCGCCGCTGAAGCCGCCGCCCCGGCCCCTGCTGCAGCCGCAGCTCCGGCTGCCGCCAGCGTGCAGGACATCCACGTGCCGGATATCGGCTCGTCGGGCAAGGCCAAGATCATCGAAGTGCTGGTCAAGGTCGGCGACACCGTCGAAGCCGACCAGTCGCTGATTACCCTGGAGTCCGACAAGGCCTCCATGGAGATCCCGTCGCCTAGCGCTGGCGTGATCGAAGCCGTGCTGTGCAAGCTGGAAGACGAAGTCGGCACCGGCGACCTGATCTTCAAGATCAAAGCCGCTGGCGCTGCCCCTGCTGCTGCTCCAGCACCCGCCGCCGCTGCTCCGGCCAAGGCTGAGGCTGCTCCAGCCGCCGCGCCTGCCGCTGCTGCTCCGGCTGCCGCCCCTGCACCGGTCGCCACCGCGCCGGCCGCCGGCAGCAACGCCAAGGTTCACGCAGGTCCAGCCGTTCGCCAGTTGGCCCGTGAGTTCGGTGTCGACCTGGGCGCGGTTGCCGCGACCGGCCCGCACGGCCGCATCCTCAAGGAAGACGTGCAGGTCTACGTCAAGGCCATGATGCAAAAGGCCAAGGAAGCGCCGGCCGCCGGTGCTACCGGTGGCGCTGGCATCCCGCCGATCCCGGCCGTGGACTTCAGCAAGTTCGGTGAAGTGGAAGAAGTGGCCCTGACCCGCCTGATGCAGGTCGGTGCCGCCAACCTGCACCGCAGCTGGCTGAACGTGCCGCACGTGACCCAGTTCGACTCCGCCGACATCACCGAGCTGGAAGCCTTCCGCGTGGCGCAGAAGGCCGTCGCTGAAAAGGCTGGGGTCAAGCTGACCGTACTGCCGCTGCTGCTCAAGGCCTGCGCCTTCCTGCTCAAGGAACTGCCGGACTTCAACAGCTCGCTGGCGCCAAGCGGCAAGGCGATCATCCGCAAGAAGTACGTGCACATCGGCTTCGCCGTGGACACCCCGGACGGCCTGCTGGTCCCGGTGATCAAGAACGTCGACCAGAAGAGCCTGCTGCAACTGGCTGCCGAAGCCGCCGCACTGGCCGAGAAGGCACGCACCAAGAAGCTGTCGGCCGACGACATGCAGGGCGCCTGCTTCACCATCTCCAGCCTCGGCCACATTGGCGGCACCGGCTTCACGCCGATCGTCAACGCGCCTGAGGTGGCGATCCTCGGCGTGTCCAAGGCCACCATGCAACCGGTCTGGGACGGCAAGGCCTTCCAGCCCAAGCTGATGCTGCCGCTGTCGCTGTCCTACGATCACCGAGTGATCAACGGCGCCGCCGCCGCGCGCTTCACCAAGCGCCTGGGCGACGTGCTGGGCGATATCCGCACCATGCTGCTGTAAACCGCTGTTTGCCTGCCCCTCTGTCGAGGGGCAGGTACCCTTTCGAGCTGCCACGCTCGTACCTCAACCCCGCCACTTTGGCGGGGCTTTTTTTGCCTGCATGAATGCCACGACCCTGCAGAAGCCAGCTTGCTGGCGAACAGGTGCATGGTTCGCCAGCAAGCTGGCTCCTACAGATTTCATGCAACTGGCCGACAACCTGTTCACAGCATCCCCCATGGCTGCTTGCCAGCCCACGGGACATGATGCAACCTTGCCCGATACGCCGGTTTCACGCCGCGCCCCAGTTCAAGCGAGTCTTCGATGAAAAGCCAACCCGATGCCGCCAGCCGTGTGGCGGCCGAGGTCGTCACGCAGCTCCCCGTGCCCTCGCGGCTCGGCATGCTGCGTTTCGAACGGCTCAACGAAGCCAGCTGGGCCATGCTTTACCTCGACCCTGCCTGCGAACGCCAATTCGGCCTGCCCGCCGCCGAGCTGTGTGCCCTGATCGGCTCGCCCTATGCCAGCCTGATGGAGCCCGAGGCACGCTACAAGCTGCACGACGAGATCCAGCTGCAACTGAGCCAGCGCGGCTACTACCGGGTGCGCTACACCCTGCACGCCCACCCGGCGCCGCTGCGCCTGCTGGAGGTCGGCGAAAGCTACAAGCAGCACAACCGCCAGTTGCTGCGCGGCTACCTGACCGTGTTCGACCAGCAGGTCGATACCCCGGACCTCGACACCCACGACCTGGAGTCGCGCAACAACCGCCTGCAACTGGCCCTGCAACTGAACCAGCGGGCCCAACAGGAACAGCTCGAGCACCTGGAGCGGGTGCGCGCCCAGCAAGACCTGATCCTGCGCCTGGCCCGCCAGCGCTACAGCATCGGCAACTCGCTGATCGAGGCTGCCGAACTGATCACCCAGTGCGCCTGCGAGATCTACAACGTCGACTGCGCCAGCATCTGGTACCTGCACGAGCAGCGTCTGCAGCCGATCATCGCCTGGTACCGCCGCGACCAGCAGCACCGCATGCCCGAGGCGATCGACGCCAGCCAGTTCCCCGACTACCTCGAGGCGCTGCACGCCAGCCGTGCCATCGACGCCCACAACGCCAGCCACGACCCGCGCACCCGCGAGATGGCCGAATCGCTGTACGCCAGCGACGACAATGCCATGCTCGACGCCAGCATCCGCATCGACGGCCAGGTGGTCGGCGTGCTGTGCCTGGAGCAGACCGGCCGCGCCCGGGCCTGGCAGTCGGATGAAATCGCCTTCGCCGGCGAGCTGGCCGACCAGTTCGCCCAGGTGATCAACAATCACAACCGGCGCACCGCCGCCAGCGCCCTGCACCTGTTCCAGCGCGCCGTGGAACAGAGCGCCAGCGCCTTCCTGCTGGTCAATCGCGACGGCGTGGTGGAGTACGTCAACCCAAGTTTCACCGCCATCACCCAGTACAGCACCGAAGAGGTCCAAGGCCACCACCTGGGCGAGCTGCCGGCGCTGGAAAACCTCAGCGAGCTGCTGTTCGACTCGCCCTCGAGCCTGGCCATGGGCAACAGCTGGCAGGGTGAATTCAAGAGCCGGCGCAAGAACCTCGAACCCTACTGGGGCCAGCTGTCGATCTCCAAGGTGTACGGCGACAACCGCGAACTGACGCACTACATCGGCATCTACGAGGACGTCACCCAGAGCAAGCTGGCCCAGCAGCGCATCGAGCGCCTGGCCTACACCGACAACCTGACCAACCTGGGCAACCGCCCGGCGTTCATCCGCAACCTCGACGAGCGCTTCGCCCGCGACAGCGACAGCCCGATCTGCCTGCTGCTGGTGGACATCGACAACTTCAAGCGGATCAACGACAGCCTCGGCCACCAGACCGGCGACAAGCTGCTGGTCAGCCTGGCCCGGCGCTTGCGCAACAGCCTGAGCAATGGCGGCAGCCTGGCGCGCTTTGCCAGCAACGAGTTCGCCGTGCTGCTCGACGACACCCACCTGGAGGACGGCCAGGGCGTCGCCCACCAGCTGCTGCGCACCCTCGACAAGCCGATGTTCGTCGACAACCAGCTGATCAACGTCACCGCCTCGGTCGGCCTGGCCTGCGCGCCTCTGCATGGCGCCGACCCGGCGACCCTGATGAAGAACGCCGGCCTGGCTCTGCACAAGGCCAAGGCCAACGGCAAGCACCAGGTCCAGGTGTTCACCGAGGTGCTCAACGCCGAGGCCAGCTACAAGCTGTTCGTCGAAAACAACCTGCGCCGCGCGCTGACCCAGAACGAACTGGAAGTGTTCTACCAGCCCAAGCTGTGCCTGCGCAGCGGCCGCCTGCTCGGGCTGGAGGCGCTGCTGCGCTGGAACCACCCCGAGCGCGGCATGATTCGCCCCGACCAGTTCATCAGCGTGGCCGAGGAAACCGGCCTGATCATCCCCATCGGCAAGTGGGTGGTGCGCCAGGCCTGCCGCATGAGCCAGCAGCTGCGCGAGGCGGGCCTGGGCAACCTGCACGTGGCCATCAACCTGTCGCCCAAGCAGTTCTCCGACCCGGAGCTGGTCGCCTCGATCGGCACCATCCTCAAGGAGGAGGCGCTGCCGCCGCACCTGCTGGAGCTGGAGCTGACCGAAGGCCTGCTGCTGGAAGCCACCGAGGACACCCACCGCCAGCTCGACGAGCTCAAGACCCTGGGCCTGACCCTGGCCATGGACGATTTCGGCACCGGCTATTCGTCGCTGAGCTACCTGAAGAAATTCCCGATCGACATCATCAAGATCGACCGCAGCTTCATCAACGAGATCCCCGACAACCAGGACGACATGGAGATCACCTCGGCGGTGGTGGCCATGGCCCACAACCTCAAACTCAAGGTGGTGGCCGAAGGGATCGAGACACCCGAGCAGCTGGCGTTCCTGCGCCGCCACCGCTGCGATGTCGGCCAGGGCTACCTGTTCGACCGGCCGATTCCGGGGCGTGAGCTGAGCGAGAAACTGCGCCGCTATCCGCGCGGGCCGATGGACTGACAGCGGCACAAACCTCGGGCACTATAGACACCATTCGGCCCCATTCGCCGGCAAGCCGGCTCCTACGTAGGAGCCGGCTTGCCGGCGAATGGCCCACCCCTATCCAACTGGAAAACTCAGAGGAACGGCCATGGTCCTGCGTTCGGAAATCCTGGTGAACAAAAACGTGCTGCCCACCGCGGAACAGGCCCTGCCTGGCCGCGAAACCCCGATGACCCTGCCCGAGTTCCACTACGTGTTCGAAGGCACCCCGCTGCTCGGCCCGTTCTTCGAAGGCGACATCGACTTCGCCATCTTCGGCCTGGGTTGCTTCTGGGGCGCCGAGCGCCGCTTCTGGCAGCGTGAAGGCGTGGTCAGCACCGTGGTCGGCTATGCCGGCGGCTTCACCCCCAACCCCACCTACGAGGAAGTCTGCTCGGGCCTGACCGGCCACACCGAGGTGGTGCTGGTGGTGTTCGACAAGAACAAGGTCAGTTACCGCGAGTTGCTGGCGATGTTCTGGGAGCTGCACAACCCGACCCAGGGCATGCGCCAGGGCAACGACGTCGGCACCCAGTACCGCTCGGCGATCTACTGCACCTCGCCACAGCAACTGGACGAAGCCAACGCGAGCAAGGCCACCTTCCAGGCCGAGCTGAGCAAAGCCGGCTTCGGCCAGATCACCACCGAAATCGCCCAGGCACCGACCGTGTACTTCGCCGAGGCCTACCACCAGCAGTACCTGGCCAAGAACCCGGACGGCTACTGCGGCATCGGCGGCACCGGCGTGTGCCTGCCGCCCAGCCTGCAGGGTAACTGAGCCATGATCCTGTTCCATTCACCGCTGTCGCCGTTCGTGCGCAAGGTCATGATCGTGCTGCACGAGACCGGCCAACGGGAGCGCGTCAGCCTGCAGGGCGTGAACATCAGCCCGGTGAATGGTGACGCGCAGCTCAACCAGGAAAACCCGATCGGCAAGATTCCGGCCCTGCGCCTGGACGATGGCAGCGTGCTGCATGACAGCCGGGTGATCTGCGAGTACCTCGACAGCCAGCATGTCGGCCTGCCGCTGGTACCCCGCGAGGGCTCGATGCGCTGGCGGCGCCTGACCCTGGCGTCCCAGGCCGACGCAATCATGGACGCGGCGGTGGCCACGCGCTACGAGACCTTCCTGCGCCCGGCGGACAAGCAGTGGGACGGCTGGGTCGAGGCGCAAGGCGAGAAGATCCGCCGCGGGCTGGCGAACCTGGAACAGGAGCACCTGGCAGAGATCATCTCCGGGTTCGATATCGCCTCGATCGGCGTGGCCTGCGCCCTGGGCTACCTGGATCTGCGCCAGCCAGCGTTCGCCTGGCGGGCGCTGTACCCAGGGCTGGCCACCTGGTTCGCCCAGGTCAGCCAGCGGCCGTCGATGCTGGCCACCGCTCCGGTAGCCTGAACCACCGCTGGCGAGGGCTTCGCCCTCGTTTCGCGACATAAGGCCGCTCCCACAGGGTTTCGCGAGCGTCTGTGGGAGCGGCCTTGCGTCGCGAAAGGGCTGCAAAGCAGCCCCAGAGTTCACCTCGCTATCACAGGAAATAGCTGGCCAATCCTCACGGCCAACCAATGCCCAAGCTCCCTGTCCTCCCTCATGCCATCCTCCCTACCCGCGACCAGTCCAGCCGCCGGGTCAGCACCATGAACACCCCAAGCAGGCCAAAGCACAGCAGCGAGCCCATCAGCAGCGCGTAGTCCTCGGCGCTCAGCAACCCATAAAGCATCGCGTACAACGCCGCCAGCCCCGCCGCAAAGCCAACTCCACGGCCCAGGCTGCGCAGCACATGCGCCAGGTAGAAGCCGATCAGCAGCACGCAGGCCGAGGCCGACAACCCATAGGCCAGGGCGAAGCCCAGGTGCTCGGACAGCGACAGCAACAGCAGGTAGAAAAACGCCAGCGCCACGCCCACCAGGATGTACTGCACCGGATGCACGCTCAGGTGCTTCAACACCTCGAACAGGAAGAAGCCGGCAAAGGTCAGGGCGATGAACAGCAACGCGTACTTGATCGCCCGTTCGCTCTTGAGGTACTGGTCCACCGGGTCGACGAAGCTCACTCCAAAGGTCGGGCCGGTGAAGTCCGCGCACTGCTGGGCGCCGACGCACTGGCGCAGGGCATCTTCCAGGTTGGTGGCGAAGAACGAGGTCTGCCAGTGGGCGCTGAAGCCCTGGTCATCGATGGCCCGGCGGCTGGGCAGGTAGCTGCCGATAAAGCTTGGGTGCGGCCAGTTAGCGCGCATGTCCACGCTGCTGCTGCGGCCCACCGGCAGCACATGCAACTGGCCGGTGCCCTGCAAGGCCAGGTCGAAGCCGTAGGCGAACTCGCGGGCCTGCTGGCCATCGAGCTGCGGCAGGCCGACATGCACGCCGCCACGCAGCCAGTCCAGGCCGGTGCCGGCCTCGAACGGCAGGCGCTGCTCGTCGAAGGTCAGCTCCAGGCCATTCTCGATACCACGGATATCGCTGATGCCGACCGCCAGGTACGGCTTGTCGAAGCGGTAGTCCTGGTAATCCTTGTCGATGCCCCAGCGCTCAGGCAGCTTGAAGCGCCCGCTGATCCGGCTCTTGGCATGGAACAGGCGCGCCTGGTAGATGCCGCGGGCGCGCAGTTCGGTGTCGACGCCGACATCGGCCTCGAAGGTTTCCGGCAGAAAATACAGGTTGCCCGTGACCGTGCTGGTTTCCTGCACGCTCTGGCCGTCCTTGTCGATCCAGCGCCGCTCGTACTTGCGGTACGGCACCACCAGCAAGGGACCGGTGATCTGCTGGTCGAAGCTGGAGCTCTGGGCGATGTCGCGCAACACGCCGTCGCGCAGCGCCTGGCGCTCATCGATCAGGCCGCCGATCATCAGCAGGGGGATCAGCAACAGCAGGATCAGCACGGCAATCAGGCCGAGCTTGAAACCGAGGGTCTTGTTCATGGGTAGGGCTCCGTTTGCGATGGCGGCAGTGTCTGCCTGGCACATGGAGCCTTCAGGGAGGGAATGTGGAGATTGTGTGGAGAATCGGCCCGCCGCGCCGCCCAGCGCCGGCAAGCCGGCGCCTGGCTTGGGCGTGGGTCAAGCGAGCCGCCGCGCCGGCAGCCAGAGCCGCACCCGTACCCCGTCATCGACGTTGTCCACGGCCAATGCCCCACCATGCAGCTGCATCACCTCGGCCACGAAGTTCAGCCCCAGCCCGGTGCTCTTGCGCCCGGTCGCGGGCCTTGGCAGCGAATAGAATCGCTCGCTCACCCGCTCCAACGCATAGTCGGGAATGGCCGGCCCCTGGTTGAACAGGCTCAGCGCCACCCGCGCGCCTGCAGGCTCCAGGGCAAAGGCCAACACGCCTTGCCGCGGGGTGAAGTCCAGGGCGTTGTCCAGCAGGTTGGCCAGGGCCTGGCGCATCAGGAACGGGTCGCACAGCAGCCTGGCGCTGGTCGGTATGGCCTGGCGCACCCGTACCCCTGCCGCCTCGATACGCGCGCCCTGGGCCAGCAGCAGCTCCTCCACCAGCCCCGCCAGCGGCACCTGCTGCTGGTCCTCCAACGCCTGCATCTGTTCGACCCGGGCCAGGTTGAGCAGGCGCTCGATCATCTGCTGCAAGCGCTCGCTTTCGCGTTCGATATTGCCGGCGAAACGCGCCCGCTGCGCA
Organism: Pseudomonas muyukensis; assembly: GCF_019139535.1. Lineage (NCBI taxonomy): Bacteria > Pseudomonadati > Pseudomonadota > Gammaproteobacteria > Pseudomonadales > Pseudomonadaceae > Pseudomonas > Pseudomonas muyukensis. Next base: position 264,846 of record NZ_CP077073.1, read on the forward strand.
TCCGCCATCTCGCCCTGCAACAGCTCGGAGGCGCCGCGTATCGCCGCCAGCGGGCTTTTCAGCTCATGGGTGAGGGTGTGCACATAGCGCTCGACATAGGCCTTGCCCTCCAATTGCGTGCGCATGCGTTCCACCGCCGTGGCCAGTTGCAGCAGTTCGCCGCCCTTGTAGTGCGGCAAGGCGGCGCGCTCGCCGGCGCTGACCGCCTGGGCGTAGTGGGTGAGCCGGCGCAGCGAGCGGGTCAGCCACCATGACAGCGCCGCGCCGACCAGCAAGCCGAGCACGATCAGGCCCAGGCCCAGGCTCAGCAGGCGCTGCTCGGAGCGGTCGATGTAGGGTTGCAGCGAACTGTTGGGCTTGGCCACCGTGACCACGCCGATGACCCGGCCCTGATCGAGGATCGGTGCCGCCACATGCATCACCGAGGTGCTCTCGTCGTCCGGGTCGCTGCGGGTCGAGCGCGCGCCGTACTGGCCGCGCAGGGTCAGGTAGACATCGTTCCAGCGCGAGTAGTCCTTGCCCAGGTCCTGGCCGGTGGAGTCGAGCAGTACCCTGCCATTGGCGTCGGTCACATAGATGCGGTGGCTGACCTGGTTCTTCGCCAGCCCCCAGATCTGCGCGCTGGGGCGGCGTTCGCCATAGGCCTTGAGCACCTGGGCCAGGCGGCTCTGGCCCAGGGTGCCGCGCTTGACGTCATCGCGCAGGATCTCCGCCAGCAGGTTGGCGGTGTCCACCAGGGTCTCCTCGGACGACTGGCGCACCACCGGGCGAATCTGCTCGCGCACGGTGTTGAGCAGGAAATAGCCCGCCAGCCCGACGAACAGGAAGTACACCAGGAAGATCCGGATCCCCAGGCGCATCAGGCGTGTTCCGGGCTGTAGCTGTAGCCCAGGCCGCGGTGGGTCTGGATCGGCTCGGCGTCGGCGGCCACCTGGCGCAGCTTGGCGCGCAGGCTCTTGATATGGCTGTCGATGGTGCGCTCGTAGCCCACGTCCGAGGCCACGCCCAGGCCATCGAGCAACTGCTCGCGGCTGAACACCCGCCGCGGCTGTTCGAGCAGGCTTTGCAGCAGGCGGAACTCGTGGCGGGTCAGGGCCAGCGGCTGGTTGCGATAGACGATGCGCATGGCCAGGGTGTCGAGCTGGAACGGCGCCGCCGGTTCGAGCGGCTCGGGCCGCGGTGCCATGCGCTTGAGGATCGCCCGCACCCGCGCGGCCACCTCACGGGGGCTGAACGGCTTGATCACGTAATCGTCGGCGCCGATTTCCAGGCCCAGCACCCGATCGATCTCGGCATCGCGGGCGCTGAGGAACATCACCGGCACTTCGCTGAAGCGGCGCAACTGGCGGCAGGTTTCGAAGCCGCTGATATCGGGCAGGCCGATGTCGAGGATCACCAGGTCGGCCGGGCGCAGGCGCTGCTGCTCGACGGCGGCGCTGCCCAGGCTCACCCACTCGGTGCTGTGGCCATCGGCCTGCAGGGCAAAGATCAGGGTGTCGGCAATGGCGGATTCGTCTTCGACGATGAGGATATGGGGCATCTGAGCGGCAAGCCTCGAGCTACAAGCTGCAAGTGAAAGCGAATCGCGGCAACTTACACCGATCCGCCGTTTCTTGCAGCTTGTCGCTCAATGCGTGCAGCTGCTGCATCAGCAGCCGGGGTTGCCCGCCGTGAACTTCTCGCGCGGATCCACCGCCGCCTTGAACTTGCGCAGGGCCTTGGAGCCGATCAACAGCGGGTAGCGGAAGTTGCTGCGGTCGACCAGGTTGACCTCCACGGTGCGCTTTACATCGCCCAGGCACATTTGCAGGTCGATCACCGGGCGGTGCGAGAGCGCTGGCGCCTCTTCCTCGTCTTCTTCATCGGCGCGGTTCTTGATTTTGCTGATGCGCGACACTTCGTGCTCGTAGACCTTGTCGCTGGCGCCTTCGGTGGCCAGGCGGAAGCGCACCCACTCATTGCCGTCGCGGCTGAACATCTCGATGTCCTTGGCCGACAACGAGGCCGTCCAGGCGCCTGTGTCCATCTTGGCTTTGAGGGTCTGGCCGATTTCCGGCAGCTTGATGTTCTCGTATCGACCGTAGATCGTCGGTTCGGCGGCCATGACCGGCAGCGCCACAAGGGACAGCAGGGCAAGCAGGGATTTCACAGGCGAGGCTTCCTTGAGAGGGGTCAGTGCTTAGACTGCATGAGCAGGATAGGTTCGTTACCACAAGGTAAACAACACAATGTGAAACATTTGTCCCAGTTAATGGGCCTACGACGTTTGGCGTAGGCCGCTGCCCTGCTTATCATTGCCAACCGTTCACCTCACACAACAAGAGTTCCCTTATGCGTCGCCTGCTGACCGGCATCCTCACCCTCACCCTGCTGCTGCTCAACACCCTGGTGCTGATCGGCCCGCTGCTGGTCTTCGCCCTGCTCAAGCTGGTTCTGCCCGGCCGGGGCCGCGACTATGCCTCGGCGGCGGTGATGTGGATCGCCGAAACCTGGTCGGAAATCGACAAGGCCATCTTCGCCCTGTGCATCCCCACCCAGTGGGACATCCGTGGCGTCGACAAACTGCGCCAGGACACCTCCTACCTGTGCGTCAGCAACCACCAGACCTGGGTCGACATCCCCGCGCTGATCGAAAGCCTCAACCGCCGGGTGCCGTTCTTCAAGTTCTTCCTCAAGAAGGAACTGATCTGGGTGCCGCTGCTGGGCCTGGCCTGGTGGGCGCTGGACTACCCGTTCATGAAGCGCTACAGCAAGGCCTTCCTCGACAAGCACCCTGAGCTCAAGGGCACCGACCTGGAAATCACCAAGGCTGCCTGCGAGCTGTTCAAGCGCCAGCCGGTGACCGTGGTCAACTACCTCGAAGGCACCCGCTTCACCGAGGCCAAGCGCGCGCAGCAGCAATCGCCCTACCGCCACCTGCTCAAGCCCAAGGCCGGCGGCGTGGCCTTCGTCTTGGCGGCGCTGGGCGAGCAACTGGACGCGCTGCTGGACGTGACCATCGTCTATCCCGGTGACCAGGCGCCGGGGTTCTGGGCGCTGCTCAACGGCAGCATCAGCCGGGTGATCATCGACATCCGCGTGCGCGAGCTGGACCCGGCGCTGTGCGCGGGCGATTACGAGAACGACCCGGCGTTCCGCCAGGCCGTGCAGGCGTGGGTCAACCAGCTGTGGCTGGACAAGGACCAGCGTATCGAGCAGCTGCGCGCCGAGATGCGCTGAAGCCACACGCGGCCCCTGTGGGAGCAGCCTTGCGGCCCTTTCGCGACACAAGGCCGCTCCTACAATGTCCGCGTCAGGCTTTTATACCGAAGGCTGGCTCAACGGCGCAGGGGTGTTCCACAAGCTCCCCAGGTTCTGCAGCAACGACCCGGCAATCCCCTGCTGCCCCAGGTATTGCAGGATCAGCGGCGCAAACTGGCCAATCATGCCGGTGTCCATGCCCAGCGCCTTGAACGCATTGTCCAGGTCGCCGCGGTTCTCCACCTGATTGCCCAGGGCGTTGCTCAACGCCGGGGCGGTCTTGTCGTTACCCAGAAACTGCCCCAGGCCACTCAGGCCGCCCAGGCCATTGGCCCCGGACAAGAGGTCCAGGCCCGGCACGGCCTTGCTCAGCTGGCCATAGTCGTCGCTGCTCAGGTTGTTACGCGCCAGCCCCAACATCGCCCCGGCACCGCCCACGGCCTGCTCGGGGGTGATCTTCAACTCGCTGCCCAAGGTATTGAGCAGGTTGGCCTGGGCCGCGGGTGCCTGGACCTGGCCGCTGTGCTGCGGGGTCTGCGCGGCGGACACCGCGTTGGCGACATCGCTCAGGTTAAAGGCGAACACCGGGCTCGCGGCCAGGGTCATCAGGGTTGCCAGGGTGAGTGCTTTCATCGGGAGGGACCTCGGTCGGCCGGAATGGCCGGGAAACGAGGCATATGACTGGCGCGCCGAAGCTTTGTTCCGGGCCGGCCATCGCTCGGCAAGCCGCCACCGCCAGGAGGTGGCTTGCCGGCGAACGCGCTTAGGCGGCGCTGAAGGTCCTGTGCGGGTCGATGACGAATTTCTTCGGCACGCCGGCATCGAACTCACCATAGCCTTCCGGCGCCTGGTCGAGGCTGATCACCTGCACCCCCACCACTTCGGCGATGTTGATACGGTCCCACATGATCGCCTGCATCAGCTGGCGGTTGTACTTCATGGTCGGGGTCTGGCCGGTGTGGAAGCTGTGCGACTTGGCCCAACCCAGGCCGAAGCGGATGCTCAGCGCGCCGATCTTGGCGGCGGCATCGACCGCACCCGGGTCTTCGGTCACGTACAGGCCTGGGATGCCGATCTTGCCGGCGACACGGGTCACCTGCATCAGCGAGTTGAGCACGGTGGCCGGGGCCTCGTGCTTGGCGCCTTCATGGCCATGGCCACGGGCCTCGAAACCGACCGCGTCAACGGCGCAGTCGACTTCCGGCTCGCCGAGGATGTCGACGATCTGCTCGTGCAGCGGCGTGTCCTTGGACAGGTCGACCACTTCGAAACCCTGGGCCTTGGCGTGGGCCAGGCGGGCCGGGTTGAGGTCGCCGACGATCACGCAGGCGGCGCCCAGCAGGCGGGCGGACGCGGCGGCGGCCAGGCCGACCGGGCCGGCCCCGGCGACATACACGGTGCTGCCTGGGCCAACACCCGCGGTGACGGCACCGTGGTAGCCGGTGGGCAGGATATCCGACAGGCAGGTCAGGTCGCGGATCTTGGCCATGGCCTTGTCGCGGTCGGGCAGTTTCAGCAGGTTGAAGTCGGCATACGGCACCAGCACGTACTCGGCCTGGCCGCCCGTCCAGTCGCCCATGTCGACGTAGCCATAGGCGCCACCGGCGCGGGCCGGGTTGACGGTAAGGCACACACCGGTGTGCATCTCCTTGCACGAACGGCAGCGGCCGCAGGCCACGTTGAACGGCACCGAGACCAGGTCGCCGATTTTCAGGCGCTCGACGTCACGCCCCATCTCGACGATTTCACCGGTGATCTCGTGGCCCAGCACCAGGCCGACCTGGGCGGTGGTGCGGCCGCGGACCATGTGCTGGTCGGAGCCGCAGATGTTGGTGGAGACCACCTTGAGGATGACACCGTGCTCGATCTTCTTGCCGCGCGGGTCCTGCATCTTGGGGTAGTCGATCTTCTGCACCTCGACCTTGCCCGCGCCGAGATACACCACTCCACGGTTACCAGACATGCTCTTACCTCGCTTGATTTGTATTTATGCAGCGGTGGTGGAAAGCGCCGCCGATTCCGTGGGCGGCCTGTGTTACTGGAATGAGGGGGATTGTGGGCTGGATGGGCGGTGGGGCGGTGACTGGATGCGACAGGGGGATGTCTTTTTGCGGCAGGCAAAAACTGGGGCCGCTTTGCGGCCCTTTCGCGACACAAGGCCGCTCCTACAGGACTGTGCGATCCCCTGTAGGAGCGGCCTTGTGTCGCCAAAGGGCTGCGCAGCAGCCCCGGCACTCGATCAGAGAACGACAGTGCGATTGGCGTTGAGGAACACCCGCCGCTCGATGTGATAACCCACCGCCCGCGCCAGGGTCAGGCACTCGATATCCCGCCCCTTGGCAATCAGGTCCTCGGGGTAGTGGCCATGGTCCACCACCTCGACGCCCTGGGCGATGATCGGCCCTTCGTCCAGGTCGTTGTTGATGTAGTGCGCCGTGGCGCCGACCATCTTCACGCCCTTGTTGTAGGCCTGGTGATACGGCTTGGCGCCCTTGAACCCCGGCAGCAACGAGTGGTGGATGTTGATCGCCCAGCCATCCAGGCGCCGGCACAGCTCCGGCGACAGCACCTGCATGTAGCGGGCAAGAATGACCAGCTCGGCACCACTCTGCTCGATCACCTGCAACACCTTGCGCTCCTGGGCCGGCTTGTCGTTGGGATCGAGGGCGAAGTGGTAGTAGGGAATCTTGTGCCAGTGCGCCAGGGGCTCGAGGTCGGGGTGGTTGGACACCACCGCGACCACCTCCATGGCCAGCTGGCCGATGCGCTGGCGGTACAGCAGGTCGTTCAGGCAGTGGTCGGCCTTGGACACCATGATCACCACCTTGGGCCGATGGTTGGGCGCGGTCAGCTCGAAGGCCATGCCGAAGGCTTCGCTGCGCTCGGCCAGGCCTGCGCGAAAACCGTCTTCGTCGAAAGCGTCCGGGGCGCGGAACTCCACGCGAATGAAGAACCGCCCCGACAGCCGGTCGTCGAAGGAATGGTGCTCGGTGACATAGCAGCGCTGCTCGTACAGGTGACGCGTCACCACATCGACCGTGCCGAGCATGCTCGGGCAGTCGGCGGTGAGAATCCAGGTGTCCGGTGCCCGACTCATGGTGCTGCTCCTTAGGCTTCGATGGCCAGGCCGTACTCGGCCGACGCGTCCTGCAGCCACAGCCACCAGTAGTCGGAGAAGCTGCGGCGAATCATCAGTTCCCAGGTGTCCTCGGCGGTGCGGCGGATCACCAGTTGCGACTTGGCGAACACCGTGCCGACGGCCTTGCCCACCGGGAAGTTGTTCGGGTGCACATCATAGCTGGTGGATTTCATCAGCACATCGCGCACGTTGGGGCCGCGCAGTTCGAGCAGGGTCTGCCCGCCACTGACGTTGACCACCTGGACATGCTGGCCGTCGAGGGCGTCGCGCAGCTTCTGCTCGACGGCGAACTCCTGGCCGCCGGGGACGATCAGCAGGTACTCGTCAGGGCCCATCCACTGCAGCGACATCTCGCCGTTGGCAACCACGGTCAGGGCCACCGGCAGTTCCAGGCCCAGGGCCTTGTGCACGGCGCCAGCGAAGGCAGGATCATGGCCATCGCCACGCAGGGTCAGGTGGCCGAGGAATTTCTTTTCGCGCAGGGTCACGCCTGCGTTCTTGCGGCCCTTGCCGACCAGGCTGGCCAGGTCGGCGTGGTGCAGCGGCGACTGGGCCTTGGCGTCGGAGCCGGGGTTTTGCTGGAAGACGTTGATAGCGCTCATGTGTTACCTGCCTTGAATTCTTGTTCGTCGATACGACGCAACGGTGTGGCCGGCAAGCCGGCGCCTACAAGCACTGCGTCGAACCCGTAGGAGCCGGCTTGCCGGCGAAGGGCCTGGCCAGCCCCCACAGGGCCGGATTCAAACGTTCTGCCGCTCACCCTTCGGATCGAAGAACACCGAAGACACGATCTCGGCTTCGATCACGCTGCCGTCGGCCTGCGGCGAATACACCCGCTCGCCCAGGCGCTTGAGGCCACCCTTGACCACGCCCATGGCGAACGAATAGCCCAGGGAGTTGGCCGCATAGCTGGAAGTGACGTGGCCGACCATGTCCATCGGGATCGGCTGCTTGGGGTCGAATACCAGCTGGGCGCCCTCGGGCAGCCAGACGTTCGGGTCCACGGGCTTCAGGCCCACCAGCTGCTTGCGGTTCTCGCGGGTGGTGTCCTCGCGGTTCATGCCGCGCAGGCCGATCCACGAGAAGGCCTTGTTGCGGCCCACGCACCAGCTCATGTTGAGGTCGTCCGGGGTCATCGAGCCGTCGGTGTCCTGGCCGACGATGATGAAGCCCTTCTCGGCGCGCAGTACGTGCATGGTCTCGGTGCCGTAGGGGGTCAGGTTGTACTTTTTACCCGCCTCGACGATCTGCTCCAGCACGCCCATGGCGTAGTTGGCCTGCACGTTGATCTCGTACGACAGCTCGCCGGTGAACGAGATGCGGAACACCCGCGCCGGCACGCCGCCGACCACGCCTTCCTTCCAGCTCATGAACGGGAAGCCGTCCTTGTCCAGGTCGATGTCGCTGACCTCGGCCAGCAGCTTGCGGCTGTTGGGGCCCGACAGGGTCATGGTCGCCCAGTGGTCGGTAACCGAGGTGAAGTACACCTTCATCTCTGGCCACTCGGTCTGGTGGTACAGCTCCAGCCATTGCAGCACGCGGGCGGCACCGCCGGTGGTGGTGGTCATGATGAAGTGGTTGTCGCCGACGCAGGCGGTGACGCCGTCGTCGAAGACCATGCCATCTTCCTTGCACATCAGGCCGTAGCGGGCCTTGCCCACATCGAGCTTGGTCCAGGCGTTGGTGTAGATGCGGTTGAGGAACTCACGGGCATCCGGGCCCTGGATGTCGATCTTGCCCAGGGTCGAGGCGTCCAGCAGGCCGACGCTGTCACGCACCGCCTTGCATTCGCGGGCCACGGCGCTGTGGATATCTTCGCCCGGCTTGGGGAAGTACCACGGGCGCTTCCACTGGCCGACGTCCTCGAACTCGGCGCCGTTCTTGACGTGCCAGGCATGCAGCGCGGTGAAGCGCACCGGCTCGAACAGGTGGCCGCAGTGCCGGCCCGCCACCGCGCCGAAGGTCACCGGCGTGTAGTTGGGGCGGAACATGGTGGTGCCCATTTCCGGGATGCCTATCCCCAGCGAACGGGCGGCGATGGCCAGGCCGTTGATGTTGCCCAGCTTGCCCTGGTCGGTGCCGAAGCCCAGCGCGGTGTAGCGCTTGACGTGCTCGACCGACTCGAAGCCTTCGCGGGTGGCCAGCTCGATGGCGGCGGCGGTGACGTCGTTCTGCTGGTCGACGAACTGCTTGGGCGCACGGGCGGTGCCTTTGTCGTGGGGCACCTGGAACAAGGCCACGGTGGCCTCTTCCTTGCGCGCCAGGGTTTTCGGCAGCGTGCCGACGCTGGCCTTGAAGCCGGCCTCGGTGGCGGCGCGCGCACCGCCTTCGAAGCCGTCGGCGATCACATCGCCCAGGGCATAGACGCCATTCACGCCACCGACGCACACGCGCTTCTGCGGCGCATCGCCGGGCACGAAGCCAAGGATGTCTTCACGCCACACCGGGCGGCCGCCCAGGTGCGAAGCCAGGTGCACCACCGGGCTGTAGCCGCCGGAGGTGGCGATCAGGTCGCACTCGAGGGTTTCACCGGGGCTGGTGACCTTGTGCGCCTGCACATCGATGGCCGCCACCCGGGCGCCAGTCACGTGCTTGCTGCCCTTGGCCTCGATCACCGCGCTGGAGGTGAGGATGCGGATGCCCTTGGCGCGGGCCTCTTCGACCAGCGAGCCGCGTGGGTTGTGGCGGGCATCGGCGATGGCCACCACTTGCAGGCCAGCATCGTGCCAGTCCAGCGCGGCGCGGTAGGCGTGGTCGTTGTTGGTCGACAGCACCAGCTTGCGGCCCGGGGCCACGCCATAGCGGCGCACATAGGTGGACACGGCGCCGGCCAGCATGTTGCCCGGCAGGTCGTTGTTGCCGTACACCAGCGGCCGCTCGTGGGCGCCGGCGGCCAGCACCACCCGGTTGGCACGCACGCGGTGCACGCGCTGGCGTACCTGGCCAATGGGCGCGCGGTCGCCCAGGTGGTCGGTGAGGCGCTCGTGGATGGTCAGGAAGTTGTGGTCGTGGTAGCCGTTGACCGTACTGCGCGCCAGCAAGGTGACTTCCGGCAGAGTTTCCAGCTCGGCCACCACGGCATTGACCCAATCGGCGGCCGGCTTGCCGTCGAGGGTCTCGCGGCTGTCGAGCAAGGTGCCGCCGAATTCTTCCTGCTCATCGGCGAGGATCACCCGCGCACCGCTGCGCGCAGCAGCCAGCGCCGCCGCCAGGCCGGCAGGGCCGGCGCCGACGATCAGCACGTCGCAGTGCTGGTTCATGTAGTCGTAGCTGTCCGGGTCGTTCTGCAGCGGCGCGCGACCGAGGCCTGCGGCCTTGCGGATGTACTTCTCGTAGGTCATCCAGAACGACTTGGGATACATGAAGGTCTTGTAGTAGAACCCGGGCGGCATCATGCTGCCGCCGACCTTGCCGATGATGCCCATCATGTCGTTGTTGACGTTCGGCCAGCCGTTGGTGCTGGTGGCGACCAGGCCGGCGTACAACGCCTGCTGGGTGGCGCGCACGTTGGGGATCTGGGTGGCTTCGCTGGCGCCGATCTGCAGGATCGCGTTCGGCTCCTCGGTGCCGGCGGCGATGATCCCGCGCGGGCGCGAATACTTGAAGCTGCGCCCGACGATATCCACGCCGTTGGCCAGCAGCGCGGCGGCCAGGGTGTCGCCGGCATAGCCCTGGTAGGTCTTGCCGTTGAAGCTGAAGTTCAGCACCTTGCTGCGGTCGATACGGCCGCCACTGGCGAGGCGATAGGTCTGGCTCATACTTTTTCCCCTTGGCCCTTGGCGGTCGCTGGCGCGGTGCTCTGTTTCGAGGCGGCGGTCACCTGCGGCTTTTCGCCGATCTTGTAGGTTTCCAGCACCTCGTAGGTCACCGTGTCACGGGTGACGTTGAAGTACTGGCGGCAGCCGGCAACGTGGTCCCACAGCTCGTGGTGGATACCGCGCGGGTTGTCGCGGAAGAACATGTAGGTGCCCCACTCCTCGTCGGAGCAGGCGTTCGGGTCCAGCGGGCGGGCGATGTGGGCCTGGCCAGACGCGTGGAACTCTTCCTCGGAGCGCAGCTCGCCGCAGTGGGGACAGAAGATTTGCAACATGACGGTTGTCTCCGGGTCAGTGGGCGACGGCAGCGGCGCCGTGTTCGTCGATCAGCGCACCGTTGTAGAAACGGTCGATGGAGAAAGGCGCGGCCAGCGGGTGCATCTCGCCCTTGGCCAGGCTCGCGGCGAACACGTTGCCCGAACCCGGGGTGGCCTTGAAGCCGCCGGTGCCCCAGCCGCAGTTGAAGAACATGTTCTTCACCGGGGTCTTGGAAATGATCGGGCAGGCGTCGGGGGTGGTGTCGACGATGCCGCCCCATTGGCGGTTCATGCGCACCCGGGAGAGGATCGGGAACATCTCGACGATCGCCTGCAAGGTGTGTTCGATGATCGGGTAGGAGCCGCGCTGGCCGTAGCCGACCCAGCCGTCGATACCGGCACCGATCACCAGGTCGCCCTTATCGGACTGGCTGATATAGCCGTGCACGGCGTTGGACATGATCACGCTGTCGATGATCGGCTTGATCGGCTCCGACACCAGGGCTTGCAGAGGGTGCGACTCCAGCGGCAGGCGGAAACCGGCCAGCTTGGCCATGTGTCCGGAATTACCGGCGGTGACCACGCCGACGCGCTTGGCGCCGATGAAGCCCTTGTTGGTCTCGACGCCGATCACCGCGCCGTTCTCTTTGCGGAAACCGATCACCTCGGTCTGCTGGATCAGGTCCACGCCCAGGGCGTCGGCGGCGCGGGCGAAGCCCCAGGCCACGGCATCGTGGCGGGCCACGCCGCCACGGCGCTGCACGGTGGCGCCAAGGATCGGGTAGCGGGTGTTCTTCGAGCAATCCAGGTAGGGGATCTCGGCCGCCACCTGCTCGGTGCGAATCAGCTCGCCGTCCACGCCGTTGAGGCGGTTGGCATTGACCCGGCGCTCGGAGTCGCGGATGTCCTGCAGGGTGTGGCACAGGTTGTAGACGCCGCGCTGGGAGAACATCACGTTGTAGTTGATGTCCTGCGAGAGCCCTTCCCACAGCTTCATGGCGTGCTCGTACAGGTGCGCCGACTCGTCCCACAGGTAGTTGGAACGCACGATGGTGGTGTTGCGCGCGGTGTTGCCGCCGCCCAGGTAGCCTTTCTCGATCACCGCCACGTTGGTGATGCCGTGCTCCTTGGCCAGGTAGTAGGCGGTGGCCAGGCCATGGCCGCCACCACCGACGATGACCACGTCGTAGACCTTCTTCGGCGTTGGCGTGCGCCACATGCGCTGCCAGTTCTCGTGGTGGCTGAGGGAGTGCTTGAAGAGGCCGAAGCCTGAATAACGTTGCATGGTGTTCTGCTCCACTCAGCGGTAGACCGGGAAGTCGGCGCACAGCGCGGCGACGTTCTTGGCCACATCGGCCTCGACATCGGCGTCGCCCAGGTTGTCCAGCACATCGCAGATCCAGCCGGCCAGCGCCACGCATTGGGCGACCTTGAAGCCACGGGTGGTGACGGCCGGGGTGCCGATGCGCAGGCCCGAGGTGACGAACGGCGACTGCGGGTCGTTGGGCACGGCGTTCTTGTTGACGGTGATATGGGCGCGGCCCAGGGCGGCGTCGGCGTCCTTGCCGGTCAGGCCCTGGCGAATCAGGCTGACCAGGAACAGGTGGTTGTCGGTGCCGCCGGAAACCACGTCGTAACCCCGCTCGATGAACACCTGGGCCATGGCCTGGGCGTTTTCGATGACTTGTTTCTGGTAGCTCTTGAACCCAGGCTCCAGCGCTTCCTTGAAGCACACCGCCTTGGCGGCGATCACGTGCATCAACGGGCCGCCCTGGGCACCCGGGAACACCGCGGCGTTGAGCTTCTTCTCGATCTCTTCGTTGGCCTTGGCCAGGATCAGGCCGCCACGTGGACCGCGCAGGGTCTTGTGGGTGGTGGTGGTGACCACGTCGGCGAATGGAATAGGGTTGGGGTACAGGCCAGCGGCAACCAGGCCGGCAACGTGGGCCATGTCGACGAACAGCAGCGCACCGACCTTGTCGGCGATCTGGCGAAAACGTGGGAAATCGAGGGTTTTCGAGTAGGCCGAGAAACCGGCGACGATCATCTTCGGCTTGTGCTCGACGGCCAGGCGCTCGACTTCGTCGTAGTCGATCAGGCCGGTATTGGTGTCGATACCGTATTGAACGGCGTTGTACAGCTTGCCCGAGGACGACACCTTGGCGCCGTGGGTCAGGTGGCCGCCGTGGGCCAGGCTCATGCCCAGGATGGTGTCGCCGGCTTGCAGCAGAGCCAGGTACACGGCGCCGTTGGCCGAGGAGCCGGAGTGCGGCTGGACGTTGGCATAGTCGGCACCGAACAGCTGCTTGGCGCGCTCGATGGCCAGCGCCTCGACCTTGTCGACGTGCTCGCAGCCACCGTAGTAGCGCTTGCCCGGGTAGCCCTCGGCGTACTTGTTGGTCAGGCCGCTGCCTTGGGCCTGCATCACGCGCTTGCTGGTGTAGTTCTCCGAGGCGATCAGCTCGATGTGATCTTCCTGGCGCTGCTCTTCGGCATTCATCGCCGCCAGCAGTGCGTCGTCGTAACCCTGGATCTGGTCTTGCTTGCTGAACATCGTGTATCTCCCGGCAGCGATCGTTTCTTGTCTAGTGAGGGTCTTCTCACCCTTTGCGCCGATGGTATGACCGGGCCGGGGGGCACAGATGCCTGCGCGCGCCTTGCAATGGCGCGTTTACGACATTCGCCTTCACGCGTCGCACGGGCCTGCAGGAGCCAGCCTTGCTGGCGAACCGCTTTGGCTGCCAGAGCAAGGCTGGCTCCTGCCGGTCAGCGTCGTGGCCTGTATAGGCAACCGCCAAATCGATGGTTTAGAGTGCGTGCCTGCGTCGTAAAAAGGACAGGCGTCATGACCAACAACAACCAGCAATTCGCCAGCGACAACTATTCCGGTATCTGCCCCGAAGCCTGGGCTGCGATGGAAAAGGCCAACCAGGGCCACGAACGCGCCTACGGCGACGACCAGTGGACCGAACGCGCCGCCGAGTACTTCCGCAAGCTGTTCGAGACCGACTGCGAGGTGTTCTTCGCCTTCAACGGCACCGCCGCCAACTCCCTGGCCCTGGCCTCGCTGTGCCAGAGCTACCACAGCGTGATCTGCTCCGAGACCGCCCACGTCGAGACCGACGAATGCGGCGCGCCGGAGTTCTTCTCCAACGGCTCCAAACTGCTCACCGCGCCCAGCGTCAACGGCAAGCTGACGCCGCAATCGATCCGCGAAGTGGCGCTCAAGCGCCAGGACATCCACTACCCCAAGCCACGGGTGGTCACCCTCACCCAGGCCACTGAAGTGGGCAGCGTGTACCGCCCCGACGAGCTCAAGGCGATCAGCGCCACCTGCAAGGAACTGGGCCTGAACCTGCACATGGACGGCGCGCGCTTCAGCAACGCCTGCGCGTTCCTCGCCTGTTCGCCGGCCGAGCTGACCTGGAAGGCCGGCGTCGACGTGCTGTGCTTCGGCGGCACCAAGAACGGCATGGCGGTGGGCGAGGCGATCCTGTTCTTCAACCGCGACCTGGCCGAGGACTTCGACTACCGCTGCAAGCAGGCCGGGCAACTGGCGTCGAAGATGCGCTTTTTGTCGGCGCCGTGGGTCGGGCTGCTGGAAGACGGCGCCTGGCTGCGCCATGGCCAGCACGCCAACCACTGCGCGCAGTTGCTGGCGTCGTTGGTGAAGGGCCTGCCGGACGTGGAGCTGATGTTCCCGGTGGAGGCCAACGGGGTGTTCCTGCAGATGCCGGAGCATGCGCTGGAGGCCTTGCGCAACAAGGGCTGGCGTTTCTACACCTTCATTGGCAGCGGCGGCGCGCGGTTCATGTGCTCGTGGGATACACAAGAAGCCCGGGTGCGCGAACTGGCGGCGGATATCCGCGCCATCGTCGGCAGCTGATCCAATGCTGGGAGGGCTTTGCCCTCCTTTCGCGACACAAGGCCGCGCCTACACAAACACACCGCCCCCTGTAGGAGCGGCCTTGTGTCGCGAAAGGGCCGCAACGCGGCCCCAGCGGCCTAAAGCCTGAACCCACCCATCTGCCGCGCCAGGTCATCGGCCAGGCCACGCAATGCCTGGCACTCCTCGCGACACCCCTGCACTTCGCTGGCCGTCAGCCGCGCCAGGTCGGAAATCCCTTGCACGTTGCGGTTGATCTCCTCGGTCACCGCCGACTGCTCTTCGGTCGCCGTAGCCACCTGCTCGTTCATGCCGCTGATGCGCTCGACCTGGTCGGTGATCGCCCCCAGCGAAGCCCCGGTGCGCTGGCTCGACTCGACCCCGTTGCCAGTCGCCTCGCGCCCGGCCTGCATCGATGCCACCGCGGTACCTGCACCCTGTTTGAGGCGCTGGATCATCTGCTGCACTTCGTCGGTGGAAAGCTGGGTACGCCGCGCCAGGGTACGCACCTCATCGGCAACCACGGCGAAACCACGCCCCATCTCGCCGGCCCGAGCGGCCTCGATGGCGGCATTGAGCGCCAGCAGGTTGGTTTGTTCGGAAATGCTGCGGATCACCGCCAGCACTTCATCGATCGAGGCGACTTCGTCGGCCAGTTGCGCGACTGCCTCGGCGGCGCGGCCGATTTCCCCGGACATGCCTTCGATATTGTCGACCGAGCGTCGCACCACCTCCCGCGCCTGCAACGCCTCGTCGCGCGCCGCCTGCGAAACGTGGGCGGCGGAGCCGGCGTTGCGGGCGATGTCCTGCACGGTCAGGCCCATTTCATGCACGGCGGTGGCGACCATCTCGGTCATTTCCTGCTGGCGGCCCGAGCGCTCGGCGGTGTTGTCCACCACCTGGGTCACCTGTTCCACCGACAGGTGCAGGCGCTCGGTGGTGCGCAGCACCTCGCCGATCAGCGCGCGCTGGCTGTCGAGGAAGCGGTTGAAGCCACGCGCCAGGTCACCCAGCTCGTCCTGGCGCGCATCGTCCAGGCGGTGGCTGAGGTCGCCCGCGCCACTGCCAATCTGCACTAGCGCCGCGGTAACCTGGCGGATCGGCCGCACCAGGCCACGGGCCAGCAGCACCACCAGCAACAGCGAAAGCAGCGCCACCGCGCCGCCGATCAGGCAGGTCTGCCAGATCGCCTGGCGCGCCTGGGCATAGATTTCGGCCTCGGGGACCTCAGCCACCAGGGTCCAGTTGAGGTCGCGCAAGGGCAAGCCCAGGGCCAGGTAGTCCTCGCCATCACGCTGGAAACGGCTACTGCGCAGGCCTTCACCCGCGCTCAGCACGGCCTTTGCCGCCGCGGCGTCCAACTGTTCGGCCAGTTGCCGCCTGCCGCTGTACTGCTGGTCGGGATGGACCTGGATCAAGCCATCGTTGCGTACCAGGAACACCTTGCCGTGCGCGCCGAAGCTGAAGTCGTGGATCAGTTTCGACAGCTCGGTCATGCGCAGGCCCATGCCGGCCACGCCCACCAACTGGCCGGCCTTTTCCACGCGGTAGTCGATGAACAGCGCCAGCTCACCGGTAGCACCGTCGATATCGATGTTGATCAGGCGCTCGGCGCCGCTGTCGATGTAGCCGTAGAACCACTGGTCCTTGGGGTTGGCGCGGCTGAGGGTGCGATCCAGGCCTTTCTCGTTGTAGTAGTGGCCGCTGCCGGTGGAGACGAACAGGGTGGTGAAGGCGCGATTGCGCTGCTTGGCGGTGTCGAGGTATTCGATGAAGCGCGGCAGTTCGGCGGGGGCTTCGCCTGCGGCCAGCCAGTCGCGCAGCAGGGTGTTGCCGGCGATGTCCGCCGCAGCCACCAAGGGCTGGCCGAGCATGCGCTCGATATCGTTGCGTATGGCTTCGATGCTCGCCGGCAGCGCCGTGTCGAGCAGGTAGCGCTCGGTGAGGCGGTTGAGCGCCACCGTATAGATCGCCACCACCACCAGGATGCTCGCCAGCAGGGCGGCGCCCATGCTCGCGATCAATTGCCACTGGATGCTTCGCCGCCAGATACGCATGCCCTTGCTCCCCGATAATTATTGTTTTTCGGGAAGTGTATACACTTAAGTATCCAGTTATTCCAGTGATCCGCGACAAGGCTTGGCGCGCCCAACGCTCCAGCAGGCAGGCCGAAAACAGCGTAGGAGCCGGCTTGCCGGCGAACACCGGCACAGCCGGTGCCATTCACCGCGGCGCCTGGTTCGCCAGCAAGGCTCCTACGGTTTAGCCGCGCGCAGGCGCGTCAGACGTCGGAGACGGCCTTGCTGATGGCATCGACCGTGGCGTCGATCTGCGCCTGGGTACGCTCGAGGGTCTGGGCGTGCTCGCGCTGCAGCTCGATCTGCTTGGAGCACAGGTTCAAGGCCGCCAGCACCAGCAGCTTGTCGCCGATCAGGGTCGGGTAGTTGCGCTTGGTTTCAGCCAGGGCAACGTTGAGCATGCGCACGGCCTGGGAGAGAGTTTCCTCCTGGCCTTCAGGCGCCTTGAGCGAATAGTCGTTGCCCAGGATCGACACGACGTTGACCGGCTGCGCTTGCAGTCTCATGCGTTCACGACACCCGCGCTGGCGCGCTCGACCAGGGCCTGGATGCGGGCGGCGGTGGCGCCGTGCTTCTCTTCCTGTTCCATCAGGGACAACTGCAGGCTGTCGTTCTCTTCCTTGGCCTGGGCCAATTCCTGGCTGAGGCTGGTGTTCTGTTCGCTCAGCTGGGCGTTTTTATGCATCAGGTCGCTGACCAGTTGCTCGAGTTGATTCAGGGAAGTTTCCAACATGCGTCTATCTCGGGTTGTTGCAGAGGGCGCACACGATAAGGAAAAACCTGCGCCCCCGCCATTAAATATAGGATTCAGGAAGTGTTTACCCGGTCAGGTTGACAGGCCAACCCCTACCTTGTTCCGACCTGGGTCAACCGCTGGTCAGGAAAATAGATAGCTGGCTCACAATTTCATCATTTCGGCCTCAAGACTCGGCGGTCACGACCGATAGCTCGGCAGGTCACTCTTAGTCGCATGGATCGCGGCACCTCATCTGCCTTGGAAACCGCCTCCATGTCCCTACGCAATATGAATATCGCGCCCCGCGCGTTGCTCGGTTTCGCCGTGATCGGCGTGCTGATGCTCGGCCTGGGTATTTTCTCGCTGATCCAGATGGGCAACATCCGCCAGGCTGGCGTGACCATCGAGCAAGTCAGCGTGCCCAGCATCAAGACCCTCGACGAACTGACCGCGCTGAACCTGCGCCTGCGCACCCTCTCCTACCGCCTGCTGCTCAACCGCGAGCCGGCCACCCAGCAGGAGACCCTGCGCCTGCTCGACGAGCGCAACGCGCAGATCGACAAGGCCCGCCGGGCCTATGAGCCGTTGGTCACCGCCGCCGACGAGAAAGCCGCGTTCGACCAGTACGGCCAGTTGCTCAATCAATACCGCCAGCTCGAGGCGCGCATGCGCAGCCTGAGCCAGGCCGGCGACCTGGACGCCCTGCGCGGCCTGCTCAACAGCGACCTGCTGGCCAACTCCGAGCAGATCAACAAGGTGATGGACACCCTGGTGCGCATCAACACCGACCAGACCGCCGACACCAACGCCGCCGCCGCCAGCCAGTACGCCGGCGCCTTCGCCCTGGTGATCGGCCTGCTGATCGCCGCCACCGTGCTGACCCTGCTGTTCGCCTTCCTGCTGACCCGCAGCATCGTCAAGCCCATCGAGGAAGCGCTCAAGGCCGCCGAGCAGATCGCCGAAGGCGACCTCACCCATACCATTCGCCCCGATGGCACCGACGAAGCCGCGCGCCTGCTGCAGGCCATGGCCAAGATGCAGGACAAGCTGCGCGACACCCTGCAGCTGATCGCCGGCTCCGCCACCCAGCTGGCCTCCGCCGCCGAGGAGCTGAACAGCGTCACCGACGAAAGCGCCCGTGGCCTGCAGCAGCAGAACAACGAGATCGAGCAGGCCGCCACCGCCGTCACCGAGATGACCAGCGCCGTGGAAGAAGTGGCACGCAATGCCGTGAGCACCTCCGAGGCCTCCGGCGAGGCCAGCCGCTCGGCCGGTGATGGCCGCGACCTGGTGATGGAGACCGTGGGCGCCATCGAGCGCATGAGCGGCGACGTGCAGGCCACCGCCAAGCTGATCAGCCAGCTGGCCGAGCAGTCCCGCGACATTGGCAAGGTGCTCGACGTGATCCGTGGCCTGGCCGACCAGACCAACCTGCTGGCGCTCAACGCCGCGATCGAGGCCGCCCGCGCCGGTGAAGCCGGCCGTGGCTTCGCCGTGGTCGCCGATGAAGTACGCGCCCTGGCCCACCGCACCCAGCAGTCTACCAGCGAGATCGAGCGGATGATCGGCAGCATCCAGGGCGGCACCGAGCAGGCCGTGGACTCGATGCGCACCAGCACCGAACGCGCCGAATCGACCCTGAACATCGCCCGTGGGGCGGGCCTGGCGCTGGACACCATCGCCGGCGCGGTGGCGCAGATCAACGAGCGCAACCTGGTGATCGCCAGCGCCGCCGAGGAGCAGGCCCAGGTGGCCCGCGAGGTGGACCGCAACCTGGTGAACATCAACGACCTGTCGGTGCAGAGCGCCACTGGGGCGCATCAGACCAGCGCGGCAAGCGCCGAGCTGTCGCGCCTGGCAGTGGACCTCAGCGGCCTGGTGGCGCGCTTTCGCACCTGAAAATGCTGGGGCCGCCTTGCGGCCCACCGCGGCTAAAGGCCGCTCCTACCAGGGAACGCGTATCCCTGTAGGAGCGGCCTTGTGTCGCGATGGGCCGCAAAGCGGCCCCCGACACGCTCGGATCAATACTCGATCCGCACATCCCCCTTCGGCACGCTGCAGCACGACAGGATGTAGCCCTCGGCCTCATCCTCCTCGGTAATCCCGCCGTTGTGCTCCATCTCCACCTCGCCGCCGAGCTTGAGCACCTTGCAGGTGCCGCAGATGCCCATGCCGCAGGCCTTGGGGATCATCAGCCCGACCTTGGCCGCCGCCGCATGCACGGTCTCGCCCGGGGCCACGCGAATGCTCTTGTCGCTGCCGACGAACTCCACCAGGTTGAGGTCGGCCACGTCCAGTTCCGGCGCATCGGCCGCCGCTTCGGCGTGCTCCACCGCATCGGCCTTGGCCTCCGGCGGCGTCGCGCCGAACGACTCCTCGTGGTAGTTCTTCATGTCGAAGCCGACCGCCTCGAGCATGCGCTTGACCGCGTTCATGTAGGGGGTCGGGCCACAGCAGAAGATCACCCGGTCCATGTAGTCTGGCGCGATCAGCTCCATCAGGCGCTGGTTGAGGTAACCGCGATAGCCTGCCCAAGGCTCGCCCAGGCCGTGCTTCTCGCAAACGATGTGCAGGCTGAAGTTGGGGATGCGCGAGGCCATCTGCTCCAGTTCGCGGTGGAAGATGATGTCTTTCGGCGAGCGCGCGCTGTGCACGAACACCATGTCGACGTTGGCGTTGGTGTCGTAGAACCAGCGCGCCATGGACATCACCGGGGTGATACCGACGCCACCGGACAGGTACAGCACCTTGCCCGCCGGGAAATCGATGGCATTGAACAGCCCCACCGGCCCGTGCACCGGCAGCTCGGCGCCTTCGTGCATGGTGTCGTGGAGGAAGTTCGATACCAACCCGCCCGGCACCCGCTTGACCGTGATCGAGAAGCTGTAGGGCACCGACGGCGAGCTGGAGATGGTGTAAGAGCGCATCACCGGCTTGCCTTCGATCTCCAGCTCCAGGGTGACGAACTGCCCGGGCTTGAAGAAGAACATGATCGGCTGGTCGGCCATGAAGCAGAAGGTGCGCACGTCCCAGGTCTCCTGGATGACCTTGACGCAGCGCACGATGTGGCGGCCATTGGCCCAGGTCTGGGTGGTGACCGGATTGAGGAAGGTATCGGACATGTTCATCTCCAGCAGCCGACTGTCGGCCTTTCTTATGGCTCCGATAATGCGCATCCCGCCGCCGCCGTACATTCCCATCCGCGACATCGGCGTGCTTATCGCGACCAGCCCCGCACTACAGGGGCTGGCGCGTCGGAATTCGATTCGGCCATGTCGCCCATGGACATGGTCGTTTCAGTGCCCGAACGCACACTCCTCGGCAAAACCAACTGCTGTTTTCATACGCAGACAGCCTTGCGGCACAACAACAACGATTAGCCACCTTTTGCTGGCCGCACGCGGCCCCGAGGACCACACGATGGACGTCACCGCAACCCTGAGCCTGGGCGATCCACTGGAACCTGCACGCAAGGCCACCGCCGAGATGCTGCAGACCCGCGAGCGCACCTACTCGCTGCCGCAGCCGTTCTATTGCGACGAGCGCCTGTTCCAGATCGACCTGCAGGAGATCTTCCACAAGGAATGGCTGATCGCCGGCCTGGTGTGCGAGATCCCGGCCAAGGGCAACTACATCACCCTGCAGATCGGCAAGAACCCGATCATCGTGGTGCGTGGCGCCGAGGGCAAGGTGCATGCCTTCCACAACGTCTGCCGCCACCGCGGCTCGCGGCTGTGCGTCAGCGAGAAAGGCAAGGTGGCCAAGCTGGTCTGCCCTTACCACCAGTGGACCTACGAGCTCGACGGCCGCCTGCTGTTCGCCGGCACCGAGATGGGCGTCGACTTCGACATGAACCAGTACGGCCTGAAGCCGGTGAACGTGAAGGTGGCCGGTGGCTATATCTTCATCAGCCTGGCCGAGAACCCGCCGGCCATCGACGAGTTCCTCGCCACCCTGGACCACTACATGGAGCCGTACGACATGGAGAACACCAAGGTGGCGGTGCAGACCACCTTGATGGAAAAGGCCAACTGGAAACTGGTGCTGGAGAACAACCGCGAGTGCTACCACTGCAACGGCTCGCACCCCGAATTGCTCAAGACCTTGCTGGAATGGGACGACACCAATGACCCGCGCGCCAGCCAGGAATTCAAGGACCACGTCGCCGCCTCGGCCGCGGCCTGGGAAGCCGAGAAGATTCCCTACCTGCACAAGAGCCATGGCTTGCGTAACCGCATCGTGCGCATGCCGCTGCTCAAGGGCACCGTGTCGATGACCATGGACGGCAAGGTGGCGTGCAAGAAGCTGATGGGCCGGATCAAGAACCCGGACCTGGGCTCGATGCGCATCCTGCACCTGCCGCATTCGTGGAACCACTGCATGGGCGACCACATGATCGTGTTCACCGTGTGGCCGATCAGCGCGCAGGAGACCATGGTCACCACCAAGTGGCTGGTGCACAAGGATGCGGTGGAGGGGGTGGATTACAACCCCGAGGACATGCGCAAGGTGTGGGACGCCACCAACGACCAGGACCGTCGCCTGGCCGAGGAGAACCAGCGCGGGATCAACTCCACGGCGTACCAGCCCGGGCCCTATTCGAAGACCTACGAGTTCGGCGTGGTGAATTTCATCGATTGGTACAGCCAGCGGTTGCTGAACAACCTTGGCGCGGAGCCGGCGGCTTATCTCAAGGAGATCAAGGCGCAGTAACGGCGTTAAACGCCTTCGCCAGCAACGCTGGCTCCTACATGGAACGCGTACGCCTGTAGGAGCCAGCGTTGCTGGCGAACCGCCCTATGATCCACGCACAAGCTTCGCCAGCAACGCTGGCTCCTACAGGTTACATCCGGCGGCAAACTGTTCGACGCTACACGCCCCCTCCCGCCTAGACTCTCCCAATAGCCAAGGGAGATCACGGATGAACCTCGCACACGCCCACCATCTGCGAAAAGGCCGCTACTCCAAAGCCGGGCGAGTCTACATCGTCACCACGGTGGTAACAGGCAGAGAGCCCTTGTTCCAGGACTTCCAACTTGCCCGCACCCTAGTCGCGCAACTGCGTCATGCCCATGACCAACAATGGGTGTCCAGCCTCTGTTGGGTGATCATGCCAGACCACCTGCACTGGCTGATCGAACTGCGCCAGATTGGCCTTTCCAATCTGATGCGCAGGGTCAAATCCAGAAGCTCGCGATTCATCAACGCAGCTGCAAATCGCCAAGGCCGCCTGTGGCAAAAGAACTTCCACGACCATGCCCTGCGCAAGGAACACGACCTGCGCGCCACCGCCCGCTACATCGTCGCCAACCCACTACGCGCCGGACTCGTCACAACCCTGCGCCATTACCCACACTGGGATGCCATATGGCTTTGATCAAAAAACGATCAAACCCGTGTAGCCCGCAAGCTGCAAGGCCGCGCGCCATGCACAAACACTTTATCCACAGGACCGCCAACAGCAATTGTGGAAACTATCGCCAAGGGTGATTGATCAAATATTGATCAAAATGGTACAGCCCTCTGATTTAAAGGGCTGCGGGGGTAGCCGAACACCTTTTCCACAGGGTCGCCAACAGACTTTGTGAACGAATAGCCTGGACTCGCCAAAAATCTGTGGATAAGCCCTTAACCACCCGTAAACCTTTAACTTTCGGCAAAACCGGGAGCAATTGATCATTTTTTGATCAAGACGACGCAGCCCAATGAAATCGCGGCATACAGAACTAACCGAACATATTATCCACAGAGCGACCAACAGCGATTGTGAGTAATCTCAGCCCCCAGTCACCAGGCCAAATAAAAAAGCCACGGACAATGCCGTGGCGAGTATTGAACAAAAATTGATCAAACCTTTGCAGCCACCGAGAATAAAGGCCTACAGCAACAGGCAAACACTTTATCCACAGAGCGGCCAACAGTTTTTGGGCAAAACCGCTCAGCGCAGCACCCCCTCCTCCACCAGCAGCTTGAGGATCGCCTCGGCACCTTCCTGTGGCGAAACATCCTTGAGCACCTTGCCACCGCCACCACTGGCCTTCGCCGTCGCCGCCTTCATGCGGTCGGCGCCACTCTTGGCCTTGATCACCTTCAGCCGCTTGGGCCGGGGCCGCGCCGGCTGCAAGGCCTCCGCGCCCAGTACCGGGTCGTCCACCACCACCACGTTGCGCGCCGCCAGCACACCCCGGCGCGCCGGGCCGAACGCGCTTTGCCGAGGCTTGGGCGCAGCGTTATCCACAGTCGCCAACAACGGCAAGCGCACTTTCAGGCGACGACGCTGGCCCCGTGGCAAGGCCTGCAACACCTGGGCGGTGCCATTGTCGATGGATTCCACCTCAGCCAGGCCCACCACCAGCGGCCAGCCGAGCTTCTCGGCCAGCAGGAACGGCAGCATGCCCGAGCCCTCGCCCGTTTCGGCCTGGCTGCCGGCCAGCACCAGCTGGGCCCCGGCATCGCGCAGGTAGTCGCCGAGCACGCCCAGCACGTCGGCGCCAGCAGGCTGCTCGAGCACATCCAGGTGCGCCAGGCCCATCCCCAGGTAACCCCGCAGCGCCTCCTCACGCGGGTCGCCGGCATGCACCACCTGCAAGTTATCCCCAGCCAGCTGCAAGCCCAGCTCCACCGCCCGGGCATCCTGCTCGGCGCGGCGCGCACGGCCGGAGCTGGGGTGGGCGCCAATGGAAACCAGGCTGATGACTTTCGTACTCATGCTCGCGCCCCTATGCCGCGTCGCGCTGGCCGCCGCTGCGGAAGTTGTCCACAGCCTCGATCAGTGCCTGGAGAATCGCCGAGCTGTCGCCAATCACCGACAGGTCGGCCCGTTTGATCATGTCGCAACCTGGGTCCAGGTTGATCGCCACCACTTTGTCGCAGGCGCCGATGCCTTGCAGGTGCTGGATAGCGCCGGAGATACCCACAGCCACATAGACCCGCGCCGTGACCCAGGTGCCGGTGGCGCCCACCTGGCGGTTGCGCGGCATGAAGCCATCGTCCACCGCCACCCGCGAGGCCCCTTCGGTGGCACCGAGTGCCGCAGTGGCCTTGTGATACAGGTCCCAGTCCTTGACGCCGTTGCCGCCGGAGACGATGAACTCGGCCTCGGCCATGGCGATGGTCGCCGGATCCACGGCCACCGAACCGAGGTCTTCGATGCGCGACAGGCTGCGCGCCACGCCTGTGGACAACTCCACCGGCAGCGCTTCGTGACAGGTTTCGCTGACCGGCTCGGCGCATTCCGCCGCGCCCAGGATCAGGCGTGGCACGGCGCGTTGCAGGTCCTGCTGGCCGGCACCGGCGCGGCCGATGCACTGGCCGTCCTTGATCTGCCACACCCGCGTCGCCGGGCGTTCGCCCAGGGCCGCGCCGAGGCGCCGACCCAGCTCGCCGCCACCGGCGCGGCTGTCGGGCAGCAGCCAGTGGCGTGGAGTGAACTGGTTATCCACAGCGCGCAGGCCCTGCACCAACTGCTCCGGTGCATAACCCTCGAAGGCCTCACCTTCGATGACCAGCAGGCGGTCGACACCGGCTGTGGAAAAGTTGTTTTCCTTGTGCTCGCCGAACACCACCGCCAGCACCGCGCCGTCGCTGCCGGCCAGGCCATGGGCCAGGCCGAGCAAGTCGCGGTCGTGGCTGCTCAGGCGGCCGCCGACCATGTCCGGCACCACGGCGATGTAGAACGCCGGTGCTGGCACCTGGTGCAACGGCAACTGCACTTCGACCGCCGCCGTGCGCCGCCCGCCGACACCGGTGCCCTGCTGGGCGCCGCTGCGGTCGATGCGCTTGAGGCCGGCCGGGCCGATGAAGCCGGCGGCGAGCGCATGGGGGTTCTTGCGGATCAGGCCATTGGGGCCCATCCAGCGGGTCTGTTGCGTCTGCATCGCCGCGTGCAGCGGATGCAGGCGGTTACGGGCGATCCACTCGGCGCGTGGGTCGCGGCGGATGACGTCGCTCATCAGTGCACCTCCGCAGGTTCACGTTTGACCGTTGGCGACTTTGCGGCCGACGGGGTTTGCTCTTCGATCAGCACATCGGCCACCAGCTCGGCGAGGTCCTTGATCTGCGGGCGCGGTTCGACCACGCCTTCGAGCATCGCGGTGCACTGCGGGCAACCCACGGCCACCAGTTCGGCCTCGGTCTCGCGGATGTCGTCCATGCGCATGTCCGGGATCCGCTGTTTGCCAGGGATGTCGGTGATCGGCGCACCGCCGCCACCGCCGCAGCAGCGGGAACGGAATCCCGAGCGCTGCATCTCGCGCACTTCGATGCCCAGCGCCTTGAGCACGGCGCGCGGGGCTTCGTACTCGCCGTTGTAACGGCCCAGGTAGCACGGGTCGTGGTAGGTGACGCTGCCACCCTTGTGCTGGCCGAGATTGAGTTTCTTCGCTTCGATCAGTTCGGCGATGTAGGTGCTGTGGTGCTGCACCTGGTACTCACCACCCAGCGCGCCGTACTCGTTCTTCAGCACATGGAAGCTGTGCGGATCGCAGGTGACGATGCGCTGGAACTTGTACTTGGCCAGGGTCTGGATATTGCGCTTGGCCAGGTGCTGGAAGGTCGCTTCATCACCCAGTCGCCGTGCCACGTCACCGCTGTCGCGCTCTTCCAGGCCGAGCACGGCAAAGTCGACGCCGGAGGCCTTGAGCACTTTGACGAACGAGCGCAGGGTGCGCTGGTTGCGCATGTCGAAGGCACCATCGCCGACCCAGAACAGCACATCGGTGGCTTTGACCTGCGCCAGCAGTTGCAGGTTGAGGTCGGCCGCCCAGTTCATCCGCCCACCGGGAGCGAAGCCGCCGGGGTTGTCGGTGGCGATCAGGTTGTCCAGCACCTCGGCGCCCTTGTTCGGCGTCGCGCCCTTTTCCAGGGTGAGGTGGCGGCGCATGTCGACGATGGCATCGACGTGCTCGATCATCATCGGGCATTCCTCGACGCAAGCCCGGCAGGTGGTGCACGACCACAGGGTTTCGGCATCGACCAGGCCATTGACGATCGGCTGGTGCGGGTGACCGCCGTGTTCGCCGAGCGGCTTGCCAGGGTAGGGGCTGCCAGCGAACTGCGCATCGGTGCCGCCGGCCAGGCCGATGACCATGTCCTGGATGAGCTTTTTCGGGTTCAGCGGCTGGCCGGCGGCGAAGGCCGGGCACATGGCCTCGCACTTGCCGCACTGCACGCAGGCGTCGAAGCCGAGCAATTGGTTCCAGGTGAAGTCCACTGGTTTTTCCACGCCCAGCAGAGCGTTCGGGTCTTCCAGGTCCAGCGGCTTGAGGCCGGTGGAGCGCCCCCCGCCGAAGCGCTCGGCGCGGCGGTGCCAGGCCAGGTGCAGGGCGCCGGCGAAGGCGTGTTTCATCGGCCCGCCCCAGGTCATGCCGAAGAACAGCTCGGACACGCCCCACAGCACGCCGACGCCCAGCACGGCCACCAATACCCAACCGCCGGTGCCTTCCGGCAGGATGCCCGCCACCGGCAGCGTGGCGATGAAGAAGCTCGCCGCGAACATCAGCAGGCTTTTCGGCAGGCGCATCCACGGGCCCTTGGACAGGCGCGCAGGAGGGTTGAGCCGCCGTTTGAAGACGAACAACGCGCCAGTGAACATGATCAGCGTGGCGACCAGCAAGGCATAGCCAAGGATCTTGCTGTGCAGGCCCAAGCCGTGCACCACGATCGCCAGCACGGCTGACAACACGAAGCCGCCAGCGGTGGCCACGTGGGTCTTGGACATGTACTTGTCGCGCTCGACCACGTGGTGCAGGTCCACCAGGTAGCGCCGCGGCATGGCCAGCAGGCCGCCGAGCAGGTCGACCTTGCTTGGCCGCCCACGCCGCCACATGCGCACCCGGCGCAGGGCGCCAAGCACCGCCAGCGCAAGGGCGGTGAACAGCAGGATGGGTAGAAGGGTGTTCAACATGGGAAGCTCCCACAACAGCTGGATTCTTGCGCCACTCCCAAGAGCGGCGCGGACCCCTGTAGGAGCGGCCTTGCGTCGCGAAAGGGTCGCCGAAGCGGCCCCAGCATTCTCAGCGCTGATGAATTGCTGGGGCCGCTGCGCAGCCCTTTCGCGACGCAAGGCCGCTCCTACAGGGGGGCCAGTCCCGCCTCTAGCGAGGCGGTGCGATCAGAAATCCTTGCACAGGCGCAAGGCGTCGTAGATCGCCGCATGCACGTTGCGCTGGGCCACGCAGTCGCCGATGCGGTACAGCAGGTAGCCCTCGCCCGGCTGGCTGAGGATCGGCTGCGCCTTGATGGCAAACAGCGCCTCCACGTCGATCTGGCCCTTGTTGCGCGAACCGTCCTTCAGCGCGTAGTACAGCTGCTCGTCAGGGCGCACGCCGTTCTCCACCACCACCTGGTCGACCACCCGCTCTTCCTTGGCGCCGGTGTACTCGTTCTCGAGCACCGCCACCAGCTTGTCACCCTCGCGGTAGACCTTCTCCAGCATCATGTCGCCGGTCATGATCACTTCCTTGGGGTACATGCTGCGGTAGTAGGTCGGGAAGGTGGTGCCGCCCATGGCCACGCCCGGCTTGATGTCGTCGGTGACGATCTCGACCTGGCTGCCCTTGTCGGCGATGAAGTCGGCCACCGACATGCCGGTGAACTCGCAGATGGTGTCGTACACCAGCACGTTCTTGCCCGGCGCGACCTTGCCGTCGAGCACGTCCCAGCTGCTGACCACCAGCCCTTCGGCGGCGCCCCAGTGCTCGTTCTGCTCGAGGAACGAATGCCCGCCCACGGCCAGCACGATGATGTCCGGGCGCAGGTCCTGGATGGTCGCCACGTCGGCGGCGGTGCCCAGGCGCAGGTCGACCTTCAGCCGCGCCAGCTCCAGCTGGTACCAGCGGGTGATACCGGCAATCTGGTCGCGCTGCGGCGCCTTGGCGGCGATGGTGATCTGCCCGCCGATTTGCTCTTTCTTCTCGAACAGGGTCACGTCGTGGCCACGCTCGGCCGCCACCCGGGCCGCTTCCATGCCGGCGGGGCCGGCGCCAACCACCACCACCTTGCGCTTGGCACCGGTGCTCTTCTCGATGATGTGCGGCACGCCCATGTATTCACGGGAAGTCGCGGCGTTCTGGATGCACAGCACATCCAGGCCCTGGTACTGGCGGTCGATGCAGTAGTTGGCACCGACGCACTGCTTGATCTGGTCGATCTGGCCCATCTTGATCTTGGCGATCAGGTGCGGGTCGGCCATGTGCGCGCGGGTCATGCCGACCATGTCGACATAGCCGCCTTCGAGGATGCGCGTGGCCTGGTTCGGGTCCTTGATGTTCTGCGCGTGCAGCACCGGGACCTTGACCACTTCCTTGATGCCGGCCGCCAGGTGCAGGAACGGCTCCGGCGGGTAGCTCATGTTGGGGATGACGTTGGCCAGGGTGTTGTGGGTGTCGCAACCCGAGCCGACCACGCCGATGAAGTCGATCATGCCGGTGGCGTCGTAATAGGCGGCGATCTGCTTCATGTCCTCGTGGCTGAGGCCGTCGGGGTGGAATTCGTCGCCGCAGATGCGCATGCCCACGCAGAAGTCGTCACCGACCTCGGCGCGCACGGCCTTCAATACTTCCAGGCCGAACTTCATGCGGCCTTCGAAGGTGCCGCCCCATTCGTCGGTACGCTTGTTGACCCGCGGGCTCCAGAACTGGTCGATCATGTGCTGGTGCACCGCCGACAGCTCGACGCCGTCCAGGCCGCCTTCCTTGGCACGCCGCGCCGCTTGCGCGTAATTGCCGATCACCCGCCAGATCTCTTCCACCTCGATGGTCTTGCAGGTGGCGCGGTGCACCGGTTCGCGGATGCCCGACGGCGACATCAAGGTCGGCCAGTTGAAACCGTCCCAGCGCGAGCGGCGGCCCATGTGGGTAATCTGGATCATGATCTTGGCGCCATGCTTGTGCATGGCGTCGGCCAGGTTCTGGAAGTGCGGGATGATGCGGTCGGTGGCCAGGTTGACCGACGACCACCACTCCTGCGGGCTGTCGATGGCCACCACCGACGAGCCGCCGCAGATGGCCAGGCCGATGCCGCCCTTGGCCTTCTCTTCGTAGTACTTCACGTAGCGGTCGGTGGTCATGCCGCCGTCGGTGGCATAGACCTCGGCGTGCGCGGTGCTGAGCACGCGGTTGCGGATGGTCAGCTTGCCGATCTGGATCGGCTGGAACATTGCTTCGAAGGCCATGACGCTATCTCCGGCTTACAACGGCTTTGTAACGAACAGGCCATCTTCGTGGCCTTCTTCCGACCCGCCGTAGACCTGTTCGGCCACGGTGCGGATCTTGCTGCCGCGGGCAGCGAGAATCTGGTCCATGGCACCGGCGAACCAGCCGGTGAACATGTAGTCGACCTTGCGCCCGCACTTGCCATACACGTACACGAACGCCGAGTGCTTGAGCTTGACGCTGCAGGTGCCTTTATCCAGGTCGATGTCCTGGATCTGGAACAGGCCCCAGCCACGCTGGCTCAGGCGCTTCATGTAGTGCTCGAACACCGCCACGCCTTCCAGGCCATGGCACTCGGCCTCTTTCTCGCACCAGTGCCAGGCAGACTTGTAGCCGGCCTTGTAGAGGATCTCGGCATACTTGTCGGCACCCAGGACTTCCTCGATACCCATGTGGTTGTTGACGAAGAAATGCCGCGGCACATAGAGCATCGGCAGGGCGTCGCTGGTCCAGACACCGGTCTCGCTGTCGACTTCGATTGGCAATTGCGGGGCGATCTTGGCCATGGAAACTCAACTCCATAAAATTTTTGGATTCGATCAAAAGCCACTTTGGCTTTTGCTTTTATAAAAAGCCGCAGTGAGTGCTGTTGGGGCCGTAGCGAGCGCGTCGAGCGCAAGGAAGGGCCGAAGCGAAAAGCGAGACAGTGCCGAGGCACGGCGAGCTTTTCGTGAGGGCCTGACGCAGCGATCGGCGTGCGCAGTAGGCCCCAGCAGTGCTCACTCGCCCCAGACGTCCTTTAGGACATTGACCCAGTTTTCGCCCATGATCTTGCGCACCACGCGCTCGGAATGGCCGCGCTTGAGCAGCGTCTCGGTGAGGTTGGGGAACTCGCCGACGGTGCGGATACCCAGCGGGTTGATGATCTTGCCGAAGTTGGTCAGGCGCCGGGCGTAGCCCTTGTCGTGAGTGAGGTACTCGAAGAAGTCCTGGCCGTGGCCCTGGGTGAAGTCGGTACCGATACCGATGGCGTCTTCACCGACGATGTTCATGGTGTACTCGATGGCTTCGGCGTAGTCGTCGATGGTCGAGTCGATGCCCTTGGCCAAAAACGGCGCGAACATGGTCACGCCGACGAAGCCGCCGTGGTCGGCGATGAACTTAAGCTCCGCGTCGGACTTGTTGCGCGGGTGTTCTTTCAGGCCTGAAGGCAGGCAGTGGGAGTAGCAGACCGGCTTCTTCGACTCGAGGATGACTTCCTCGGAAGTCTTGGAGCCCACATGCGAGAGGTCGCACATGATGCCGACGCGGTTCATCTCGGCGACGATCTCGCGGCCGAAGCCCGACAGGCCGCCGTCACGCTCGTAGCAACCGGTGCCGACCAGGTTCTGGGTGTTGTAGCACATCTGCACGATGCCCACGCCGAGCTGCTTGAACACGTCGACGTAGGCGATCTGGTCTTCGAACGCATGGGCGTTCTGGAAGCCGAAGAGGATGCCGGTCTTGCCCAGCTCCTTGGCCTTGCGGATGTCGGCGGTGGTACGCACCGGCATCACCAGGTCGCTGTTGTCGCGGATCAGCTTCTGGCTGGCGGCGATGTTGTCGACAGTGGCCTTGAAGCCCTCCCACACCGAGACCGTGCAGTTGGCCGCAGTCAGCCCGCCTTTGCGCATGTCCTCGAACAGCTCGCGGTTCCATTTGGCAATGATCAGGCCATCGATGACGATGCTGTCGGCGTGAAGTTCGGCTGGGCTCATCAGGCTGTCCCCTTTTATTGAAGTTTGCCCGCGCCGAACCTTGTGCCGGCGCTTTGGGGCCAGCATATGCCTGCCGCCCGCGGCGCCCCGATGCAAAAACGACAGGGGGTTTGCCGAAAGCGTCAAGGGCCGCCACGGCAGGCTCTGGCCCGCCCCGGGCAGATGAGAGTAAGTCTCGTCTGCTGGTGCTGTAAGGCTTTGATGAACTTTTCACCAGGGAGCTATCGCCAGGGCCGAGGCTGAGCGAGAATCCCAGCGTTTCGTTAGCCTGATCAGGAGAAAACGGATGAAAGCAATGGCATGGCTGGTCTTGTTGGCCGTGGCCGGCGGCGCCCACGCCGCCGAGGAAGACAGCACGCCCTGCGACAACGTCGAGACCGACCAGCAGGGCTACGCGTGCGCCGCCTACAACAAGCAGACCGCCGAGCGCGAGCTGAAGGCAGCCTACGACGACCTGATCCAGCGCATCCGCGACCAGTACGCCGATGACAGCGACAAGGCCGCGGCGCTGAGCGCCAAGATGGACGCCGCGGAAAAACTCTGGGGGCAATTGCGCGATGCCGACTGCAAGGTCGAGACCTATGCCGAGAAACCCGGCAGCAAGGCCTTCGAAGCGGCCTGGAACACCTGTGTGGCGCAGCGTAGCGATGAGCGCTCGGAGTACTTGCAGTCGATCGGGCAGCAGTAAGGCGTCAGGCCAAATTCCCGTAGGAGCCAGCCTTGCTGGCGAACCAAGCGCCGCGGTGGATGGCACCGGCCATGCCGGTGTTCGCCGGCACGCCGGCTCCTACAGGGGTAGGCAATCAGGCCTCTGCCGATTTCAGCTCGACCACATGGGTCTTGTTGAAATGCCCGTCCATGCTCACCTCGTCCACCAGCAACTGCTGCGCCGGCCAATCGAAGGTCAGGCGCAGGTAAGTGCCTGCATTCAGGGCACCGGTCTTAAAGTTGGGCACACGACCAAAGCTGTCGTGGTGCAAGCCAAGGTTCCAGTGGGTATGGCCGGTGAACACCGCCGCCACACCATGCTTCTCCAGCAACTTGGGAAACTCATGGTAGCGGATGCTCTTGTCCTGCCAGTCTTCGGACATGTGCATGTTGACGATCACCGTCTCGCCCTTGGCCTGGGCCTCTTCCAACTGCCGTTCCAGCCAATCCAGCGAGCGGTTGATGGCGAAATGGCGCTTGGGCTTGAATGACCAGCCACCGCCGGTGCTCCATTGCCGCTCATAGGTCGGTTCGTTGTTGAGCTGGATGATACGCACGCGCCCCACGGTCACCGAGTAGGACAGCGACCCCTCATGGGTGTCGTTTTCATAGCGGTAATCGAAGGCGTTGACCGGCCCCATGGCCTGGACCCAGGCAATCTGGTCGCAGACCGCATCGCGGGCGCAGCCGTTGTTGCCGCAGTTGTTCACATTGTTGTCGTAGTCATGGTTGCCCAACCCAGGCAGCATCAGCGGCCCGCCCACGCCAACCGCCATCTTGCGGAACATCTTCTGCACCGCGCTGCGTTCGCCGCCATGGCCGTACTCGGTGATATCGCCATTGATCACCACCGGCACGTGGTAGGGCTCGGCACGCTCGCGGGCAATCGCCTCATAGACCGGCTCGGTCTTGTGCCAGCCGGAAGAGTCGGTTTCTTCCAGGTACTCGTCGAAACGCTGGCTCATGTAGCGAAAGGCCTGCGGGTCGGAGGCGATGATCATTTTCTGCCGGCCTTGAGGGTAATCCACCAGTTGGTTCCAGCCGGGCTGGTAATAATCCTCGTAGGTGTCGGTCCTGGTGTCCTCGCAGCCCTGCACCGCCGCATTGGCGTGCCCGGCTGCGAGCAGCGAAGCGAGTGCCAAGGCCAGGCAGCCGTTTTTTGGGATATGTATTGCAGGAAACATCTCGGCATTCCTTGTTCGTTCAATGGACTGCCTACGCTAAAGATGAATGCCTCCGACAATAATCGGGAAACAGATCCTACTCACGAGCAGCGCTCGCCTGACGATCCTGGCGCGGACAGCGCGCGAACCGTGCCCGATAGCAGCGAGTGAAGTACGACGCCGACTCGAAGCCACAGGCCAACGACACCTCGAGCACGCTCATGTCGGTCTGGTGCAGCAACTGCCGCGCCTTGTCCAGGCGCAGGCGCAGGTAGAAGCCTGTGGGGGTGTCGTCCAGGTGCAGGCGAAACAGCCGCTCCAACTGGCGCCGGGTCACCTGCACCGCATCGGCCAGCACCTGGGTGTTGAGTGGCTGCTCGGTGTTGCGCTCCATCTCGCCGATCACCTTCACCAGCTTCTTGTTGCTGATCCGGTAACGGCTGGCGATCTGCATGCGCTGATGGTCCTGGCGCGGGCGAATGCGGCCGAGCACGAACTGCTCGGACACCTGTACCGCCAGCTCGCTGCCATGGGCCTGGGCGATCAGGTCGAGCATCAGGTCGATCGAGGCGGTGCCACCTGCGCAGGTGATGCGTCGGCGATCGATCTCGAACAGTTCCTGGGTCACCTGCAGCCGTGGATAGCGCTCCTTGAACGCATCCAGCGCCTCCCAGTGCAGGGTCGCGCGGTAACCGTCGAGCAGGCCGGCCTCGGCCAGCACGACCGGGCCGGTATCGATACCGCCCAACGTCACCCCTTCATGGTCGAGCCGGCGCAGCGCCTGCTGCAAGCGCGGCCCAAAGCAGGCCAGCGGCTCGAAGCCGGCGACGATCAGCAGCACCGCGCCCGACTCGCCGCTGCCCAGCGCAGCGTCGGCGTTCACCGACATGCCGTTGCTGGCCAATACCGCGCCGCCATCCAGGCTCAATACCCGCCAGCGGTACGACGGGCCCTTGAACCGGTTGGCCACCCGCAGCGGCTCCAGGGCGCTGATGAAACCCATTGCCGAAAAGCCGGGCAACAGCAGGAAATGAATCAATTGCGCCATTGCATGCTCCAGGGTTGAAGGGGGTCGCCTGCGTGCAAGTGTTGGTCGCCAGGGTGCGATTTTCCACCCTGGCAGCAGGGTAGCGTGTTCACACGGTGCGAGGGTTCGAAAAACGCACCGACCCACAATAAAAAACGCCCTGCCGATGGAGAGCCACCATGCATCGCTTGATCCGCCGCAGCCTGACCACCCTTGCCCTGAGCAGCATCGCTGCAACCCCGCTTTTCGCCGCCGAGCCTGCGGCCTGCAAAAATGTGCGCCTGGGCGTGGTCAACTGGACCGACGTCATTGCCACCAGTGCCATGGCCCAGGTGCTGCTCGACGGCCTGGGCTACCAGACCAAGCAGACCAGCGCCTCGCAACAGATCATCTTCGCCGGTATCCGCGACAAGCGCCTGGACCTGTTCCTGGGCTACTGGAACCCGATCATGACCCAGACCATCACCCCGTTCGTCGAGGCCAAGCAGGTCAAGGTCCTCGACAAGCCCAGCCTGGAAGACGCCCGCGCCACCCTGGCGGTGCCCAAGTACCTGGCCGACAAGGGCCTGAAGAACTTCGCCGATATCCACAGGTTCGAGAAGGAACTGGGCGGCAAGATCTATGGCATCGAACCCGGCTCCGGCGCCAACACCCAGATCAAGGCGATGATCGCCAAGAACCAGTTCGGCCTGGGCAAGTTCCAGCTGGTCGAGTCCAGCGAGGCCGGCATGCTCGCCGCGGTAGACCGCGCGGTGCGGCGCCAGGAAGCGGTGGTGTTCTTCGGCTGGGCGCCGCACCCGATGAACGTGAACATCGACATGGTCTACCTGGGCGACAGCCAGGACGCCCTGGGCCCCGACGAAGGCCGCGCCACGGTGTGGACCGTGACCGCGCCGGACTACGCCCAGCGCTGCCCCAATGCCAGTCGGCTGCTGGCCAACCTGAGCTTCAGCGCCGAGGACGAGAGCCGGATGATGCAGCCGCTGCTCGATCACAAGGATGCCCTGGAGTCCGCCCGCCAGTGGCTCAAGGACCACCCCGAGGACCAGGCCCGCTGGCTTGAAGGGGTCACGACCTTCGACGGCAAACCCGCCGCGGACAACCTCAAGCTCAGCGCCAACTGACAGATCGCATCGCGGATGAATCCGCACCTACAGGCGGCAGCCCCCCCCTGCAGGAGCCGATGCACCCGCGAAAAGCCCACACACGATTCCAGAAGGAACCACCATGAACCACGACGTCATCATCACCTGCGCCCTCACCGGCGCCGGCGACACGGTCGCCAAGAGCCACCTGGTCCCGGTCACTCCCAAGCAGATCGCCGAATCCGCCGTCGAGGCCGCCAAGGCCGGCGCCACCGTGGTCCACTGCCACGTCCGTGACCCGCAAACCGGCCGCTTCAGCCGCGACGTCAAGCTCTACCGCGAGGTCATGGAGCGCATCCGCGAAGCCGACGTCGACATCATCGTCAACCTCACCGCCGGCATGGGCGGCGACCTGGAGATCGGCCCGGGCGAGTCGCCGATGGCATTCGGCCCAGGCACCGACCTGATCGGCCCGCTGGAGCGCCTGGCCCATGTCGAAGCCCTGCTGCCGGAAATCTGCACCCTGGACTGCGGCACCCTCAACTTTGGCGATGGCAACGCCATCTATGTCTCCACCCCGGCGCAATTGCGGGCCGGCGCCAAGCGCATCACCGAGCTGGGGGTGAAGGCCGAGCTGGAAATCTTCGACACCGGCCACCTGTGGTTCGCCAAGCAGATGATCAAGGAAGGCCTGCTCGAAGACCCGCTGTTCCAGCTGTGCCTGGGCATCCCGTGGGGCGCCCCGGCCGACACCAGCACCATGAAGGCCATGGTCGACAACCTGCCAGCCAACGTCACCTGGGCCGGCTTCGGCATCGGCCGCATGCAGATGCCAATGGCCGCACAGGCCGTGCTGCTTGGCGGCAACGTGCGGGTCGGCCTGGAAGACAACCTGTACCTGGACCGTGGCGTGCTGGCCAGTAACGGCCAGCTGGTGGAACGCGCCGCCGAAATCATCACCCGCATGGGCGCTCGCGTGCTGACCCCGGCCGAAGGCCGGGAAAAGATGAACCTCAAGCGCCGCTAACCCCTGTAGGAGCCGGCTTTGCCGGCGAACACCGGCAAAGCCGGTGCCAGCCACCGCTTATTCAGATGCCCTGGAGTTCGACATGCCTTTCATCACCGACATCAAGACCTTCGCCGCCCTGGGTAGCGGCGTGATCGGCAGCGGCTGGGTCGCGCGCGCCCTGGCCCACGGCCTGGACGTGGTCGCCTGGGACCCGGCGCCCGGCGCCGAAGCCGCCCTGCGCAAACGCATCGCCAACGCCTGGCCAGCCCTGCATAAACAGGGCCTGGCGCCCGGCGCCGCGCAGGAGCGCCTGACCTTCGTCGCCACCCTCGAGCAGTGCGTGCGCGACGCCGACTTCATCCAGGAAAGCGCCCCCGAACGCCTCGACCTCAAGCTCGACCTGCACGCGAAGATCAGCGCCGCGGCCAAGCCCAATGCGATCATCGGCTCCAGCACCTCGGGGCTGCTGCCCAGCGAGTTCTACGAGTCGGCCAGCCACCCCGAGCGTTGCCTGGTCGGCCACCCGTTCAACCCGGTTTACCTGCTGCCGCTGGTGGAGATCGTCGGCGGCAATCGTACCGCCCCAGAGGCCATCGAAGCGGCAAAAACCATCTACAGCGCCCTGGGCATGCGCCCGCTGCATGTGCGCAAGGAAGTCCCCGGCTTCATTGCCGACCGCCTGCTCGAAGCGCTCTGGCGCGAAGCCCTGCACCTGGTCAACGACGGGGTCGCCAGCACCGGCGAGATCGACGATGCGATCCGCTTCGGCGCCGGCTTGCGCTGGTCGTTCATGGGCACCTTCCTCACCTATACCCTGGCCGGTGGCGACGCCGGCATGCGCCACTTCATGGCCCAGTTCGGCCCGGCGCTGAAGCTGCCCTGGACCTACCTGCCGGCACCGGAGCTGACCGACAAGCTGATCGACGATGTGGTCGAAGGGACTGCCGAGCAACTGGGCGAGCGCAGCATCGCCGCGCTGGAGCGCTATCGTGACGACACCCTGCTGGCGGTGCTGGAGGCGGTACGCGCCAGCAAGGCCAGCCATGGCATGGCCTTCGGCGAATAAGGAGACGAGGATGCCCGCACTGACCACCTACCGCACCCGGGTGCTGCCGGACTGGGTCGACTACAACGGCCACCTGCGCGACGCCTACTACCTGCTGATCTTCAGCTACGCCACCGATGCGCTGATGGAGCGCATCGGCCTGGATGCCGATGCACGGGGCCAGAGCGGGCATTCGCTGTTCACCCTGGAGGCGCACATCAACTACCTGCACGAGGTGAAGCTCGATACCGAGGTGTGGGTGCAGACGCAGATCATCGGCTTCGACCGCAAGCGCCTGCACCTGTACCACAGCCTGCACCGGGCGGGGTTCGACGAGGCCTTGGCGGCCAGTGAGCAGATGCTGCTGCATGTGGATCTGGCCGGGCCGCGCTCGGCGCCGTTCGGGCAAAGCAGTGGGCAATTGCTGCAGGCATTGGCGCGCGACCAGGGTGATCTGCCAGCCCCTCGATTCGTCGGGCGCACCTTGCAACTGCCGGAACACTCCAGGTAAGTGCAGCGGTGGATGGCAGCGGCCATGCCGGTGTTCGCCAGCAGCGCTGGCTCCTGCGCTTGCCCACAAAAAAATAACCCCGGAAAGCCGTGAGCATCCGGGGCCAAGAGCGAGCAACATCCACTGGGCGCGCGGGAGGGTGACCAAACCCTCGGTGCCGTGAATGACCTCAGTGTGCGGCCTTCCCCGCCCCTCGATTTAGCCGTAAACGACCTGTTCTTAGCCAAAGCGGCCATGGTGACAATCTGCCCTTGCCGGGCTGCCCCTGGCGGTCACAGAATCGGTCGCAAACAACACAAGCGAAGGACAACAGCCATGATGCATGCAGATCTGATCGACCAGGACGACCTGCTGGGCCAATTGCGCTCGCGGGGTTTCGATATTCCGGCCGGCGCCAGTGCCGAGCAGGCCTGCGAGGTGGTGGTGCGGGGCCTGACCGAGCCCAACGCGCGGGCACTCAAGGGCATGGTGGAGCAGATGTACACCGGCAGCGCGACGATCCTGCCGGCGGTGCGCCAGGCCATCGACAAGCAGTTGCTGCCGGCGCTGGCGCAGTTCAACAGGCGCGGCTGAAGGGCGAGTTTCCGCTACAGGCGCACGCTGGCAAAGGTCGACTCGTTGCGCGCCTGGCTCAGCGCCGCCATCGGCCCGCTGTGCGGCGACAGGGCCATGGCCTGGGGAATCGGCATCATCGCCACCTGCTGGGTGGTGTTCGAGCCCACCCGCTCGTCACGTGGCGGAATGCCGAAATACTCGCGGTAGCACTTGGAGAAGTGCGGCGTGGAGACGAACCCGCACACCGACGCCACCTCGATGATCGACATCGGCGTCTGCTTGAGCAGTTGCCGCGCGCGGATCAGGCGCAGCTTCAGGTAATAGCGCGATGGCGAGCAGTGCAGGTACTTCTGGAACAGGCGCTCGAGCTGGCGCCGCGATACCGCCACGTACACCGCCAGTTCGTCGAGGTCGATCGGTTCCTCGAGGTTGGCCTCCATCAGCGCGACGATTTCCTGCAACTTCGGCTGGTTGGTGCCAAGCATGTGCTTGAGCGGCACGCGCTGGTGGTCCTGCTCGTTGCGGATGCGTTCGTAGACGAACATCTCGGAGATCGCCGCCGACAGCTCGCGGCCATGATCGCGGCTGATCAGGTGCAGCATCATGTCCAGCGGCGCGGTGCCACCGGAGCTGGTGAAGCGGTTGCGGTCGAGGGTGAACAGACGGGTGCTCATGTTCACCCGTGGATAAGCCTCCTGCATCGCCGCCAGGCATTCCCAGTGCACGCTGCAATCGAAGCCATCGAGCAGGCCGGCGCAAGCCAGCGCCCAGCTGCCGGTACACACCGCGCCCAGGCGGCGCGACTGGCGAGCCTGGGCTTGCAGCCAGGTGACATGCTCGCGGGTGACGGTGCGCTGGATGCCTACGCCGCCACAGACGATCACGGTGTCGATCGGCGGGGCGCTGTGCATGGCGGCGTCAGGGGTGATCTGCAAGCCGTCGCTGGCCCACACCTGGCCACCGTCGACGGTCAAGGTATGCCAGCGGTACAGCTCGCGGCCGGACAGCTGGTTGGCCATGCGCAGCGGCTCGACCGCCGAGGCCAGGGAAATCAGGGTGAAGTTGTCCAGCAGGAGAAAGCCGATGGACTGGGGTGCTGTGCGGTTCTGGGTTGGGTTCCCGGAGGTGTACGACGTCATCGCGATTTCTCCTCACACAATGCAGGGTGTGCTTCAGGCGAGCACGGGTTTCTTGTTAGCGCCCCCGTTCGGATGCAAGGGCTTTGTCAATCTCGACGCAAACGCCGTGCCTGAAATTGAACGGCCATCCAAAAAAACCCAAAAACGACGTCATCCTGTTGCCGCAAGAGCCTTTTTCATCGAGTCGGTGTTGCCACGCAAAACGGCGCGCCAGCGCCTTTGCGTTTTACTGCTGAGCAGTTCGGTAGCACTTGTGGGAAGGTTGCCCAGAAGCGACAGACTTGAGTGTCACCGACAACGACGCTACTGGTAACGACAGCCGACGGTCGGTCGTTGGCACCGCTGCGCCAGAATGTGGCGCCACGGTCATGGATGGGCCAGGACAGCGCATCAGCATTCGATGACGCTGACCGCCAGGCCGCCCCGGGAGGTCTCCTTGTACTTGTCGTGCATGTCGGCGCCGGTGTCGCGCATGGTGCGGATCACCTGGTCGAGGGAGATGAAGTGCTCGCCATCGCCGCGCAAGGCCATCTGCACGGCGTTGATCGCCTTCACCGCGGCGATGGCATTGCGCTCGATGCAGGGCACCTGGACCAGCCCGCCGACCGGGTCGCAGGTGAGCCCCAGGTTGTGCTCCAGGGCGATCTCGGCGGCGTTCTCCAGTTGCGCCGGGGTGGCCCCGAGCACCTGGGCCAGGCCCGCGGCGGCCATGGCGCAGGCCGAGCCGACCTCGCCCTGGCAGCCAACCTCGGCGCCGGAGATCGACGCATTCTTCTTGCACAGGATGCCCACCGCCGCCGCGCCCAGGAAGAAGTCCACCACGTTGGACTCGTCCACCGCATCGGAGAAGCGCATGTAGTAGTGCAGCACCGCCGGGATGATCCCCGCCGCGCCATTGGTGGGCGCGGTGACCATGCGCCCGCCGGCGGCATTCTCTTCGTTGACCGCCAGGGCGAACAGGTTGACCCACTCCATGGCGCTCATGGTCGAGCCGATCACGTTGGGCTTGCCCAGCTCCTGCAGGCTGCGGTGCAGACGGGCGGCGCGGCGCCGTACATTGAGCCCGCCGGGCAGGATGCCCTCGTGCCTGAGGCCGTTGTTCACGCATTCCTGCATGGCCTGCCAGAGCTTGAGCAGGCCGGCGCGGATCTCTTCCTCGCTGCGCCAGACCCTCTCATTGGCCAGCATCAATTGCGACACGCTCAGGTCGTTTTGCCGGCACAGGCGCAGCAGTTCGGCGGCGCTGTTGAAATCGTAGGGCAGCACGGTCTGGTCGGCATCCAGCACGCCGCTGGCGGCCTGCGCGGCATCGACCACGAAGCCGCCGCCCACCGAGTAGTAGGTGTCGCGGTGCAGCTCGCCGCCCTGGCCTTGGGCAATCAGGGTCATGGCGTTGGGGTGATACGGCAGGTTCTCGTCCAGCAGCAGCATGTCGCGGGCCCAGACAAACTCGATGGGCAGGCGGTTGTCGAGCTTGAGCACGTTGGTTTCGCGCAGGTCGGCGATGCGTGGGGTGATCTGCGACGGGTCGATGGCGTCGGGCCATTCGCCCATCAGGCCCATGATCGTGGCGTTGTCGGTGCCATGGCCGACGCCGGTGGCCGACAGCGAGCCATACAGGCGCACTTCGATGCGCCGCACCTGCTCCAGCTCGCCGCGTTGGCGCAGCCCCTGGACGAACAGCGCGGCGGCGCGCATGGGGCCGACGGTGTGCGAGCTGGAAGGCCCGACACCGATCTTGAACAGGTCGAACACGCTGATGGCCATTGTCGGATCACCTCTTGCTGGGCTTGTCTGGACGCGCCATACGACACCTTGCGCAACTGCTAGGCTGAATCGTCGAGCCGCCTTGGAATGCTCGCATCATCGGGCTTTTGCCCAGCCCCTCGCCGTCTGCAACCGACGTACTTTTGTCCACCAGCGCCGCTGCTGATCCGCTGCTGCGCGCGCCGTTTTCCGGTGGCCGGATGCCGCAAAAACCCGGGGGTGGGGGTGGAAAAACCCAGTTGCGACATCGTCCGTACTGGATGCGACCCGTCCTGTACTGGATACGACGCCACCAGTAGGCGATTGCCCGACGCTGGAGGATTATCGAAAGCGACTCGTATTGCACGGCCTCGCATCCTGCCCTCTGCAGGCCTGGCCGATCGGCGCCCCAGCACGCACCGACGGCCCCCGCGAACCCGAAGATAAAATCACAGGAGTCCACCTATGAAAGCTTCACCCTCGCTGTTGCTGGCCGCGTTGCTGTCCACCCCACTGCTGGCCCAGGCCGCAGAACCAGAGCAGTGCCAGACGGTGCGCTTCTCCGACGTCGGCTGGACCGACATC
Organism: Pseudomonas muyukensis; assembly: GCF_019139535.1. Classification (NCBI taxonomy): domain Bacteria; kingdom Pseudomonadati; phylum Pseudomonadota; class Gammaproteobacteria; order Pseudomonadales; family Pseudomonadaceae; genus Pseudomonas; species Pseudomonas muyukensis. Next base: position 306,479 of record NZ_CP077073.1, read on the forward strand.
ACCGTCACCACGGCCATGACCAGCGTCGTGCTCGAGGCCCTGGGCTACAAGACCCACACCAACATGATCTCGGTGCCGGTGACCTACAAGTCGCTGGCTGGCGGCAAGGACCTCGACGTGTTCCTCGGCAACTGGATGCCGACCATGGAGAACGACATCAAGCAGTACCGCGACGCCGGTACCGTCGAGACCGTGCGCGCCAACCTGGAAAACGCCAAGTACACCCTGGCGGTGCCCCAGGCCCTCTACGACCAGGGCCTCAAGGACTTTGCCGACATCGTCAAGTTCAAGGACAAGCTCGGCGGCAAGATCTACGGCATCGAGCCGGGCAACGACGGCAACCGCACCATCCAGAGCATGATCGACAAGGACGCCTTCGGCCTGAAGAGCGCCGGCTTCAAGCTGGTGCAGTCCAGCGAGGCGGGCATGCTGTCGCAGGTCGACCGGGCGCAGAAGCGTGGCGAGGCGGTGGTGTTCCTGGGCTGGGAACCGCACCCGATGAACAAGCGCTTCAAGATGCAGTACCTGTCCGGCGGCGATGACTTCTTCGGCCCCGAGTTCGGCAAGGCGACCGTGCTGACCAACACCCGCAAGGGCTACGTGCAGGAGTGCAGCAACGTTGGCCAGTTGCTGAAGAACCTGTCGTTCACCCTCGACATGGAAAGCACGCTGATGGGCAATGTCCTGGACGACAAGATCAAAGCCGACGCGGCCGCCAAGGCGTGGCTGAAGAACAACCCGCAAGTGCTCGACACCTGGCTGGCCGGGGTGACGACCGTTGATGGCAAACCGGGGCTGGAGGCGGTCAAGGCCAAGCTGTCGCAATAACAACGAAATTCGCAGTAGCAACAAGCACTACCGCGGGGCGGAACCGTGCCGCCCCGAACTGATTTCAATCTTTGCAGGTGGAAGCTCGCTATCATGCTTATCGATCAGAAAATACCCCTGGGGCAGTACATCGCCTCGTTCGTCGAATGGTTGACCCAGAACGGCGCCAGCTATTTCGACGCCATCGCCCAAGGCCTGGAATTCATGATCCATGGCGTCACCAGTGCCCTGACCTGGTTCAACCCGTTCGTGCTCGTCGCCCTGTTCGCCGCCCTGGCCCACCTGATCCAGCGCAAGTGGGCGCTCACCGTGTTCGTCGCCCTGTCGTTCCTGCTGATCCTCAACCTGGGCTACTGGCAGGAAACCATGGAAACCCTGGCGCAGGTGACCTTCGCCACGGTGGTGTGCGTGGTCATCGGCGTGCCGCTGGGCATCGCCGCCGCGCACAAGCCGATGTTCTATACCGCCATGCGCCCGGTGCTGGACCTGATGCAGACCGTGCCTACCTTCGTCTACCTGATCCCCACCCTGACCCTGTTCGGCCTGGGCGTGGTACCGGGGCTGATCTCCACCGTGGTGTTCGCCATCGCCGCGCCCATCCGCCTCACCTACCTGGGGATCTGCGACGTGCCCCAGGAGCTGCTGGACGCCGGCAAGGCCTTCGGCTGCTCGCGCCGCCAGTTGCTGACCCGCATCGAACTGCCCCACGCCATGCCGAGCATCGCCGCCGGGGTCACCCAGTGCATCATGCTGTCGCTGTCGATGGTGGTGATCGCCGCCCTGGTTGGCGCCGACGGCCTCGGCAAGCCGGTGGTCAACGCACTGAACACCGCGGATATCTCCCTGGGCTTCGAAGCAGGCCTGGCCATCGTGCTGCTGGCGATCATGCTCGACCGTATCTGCAAGCAACCGGAGCTGCCGGTAAGGGGTGAGGCATGAGCATCATTCGTTTCGAAGACGTCGACGTCATTTTCTCCAGCAAGCCGCGCGAGGCGCTGGCGCTGCTCGACCAGGGCCAGACCCGCGAGCAGATTCTCAAGCAGACCGGGCTGGTGGTCGGCGTCGAAAAAGCCAACCTGGACATCAACAAGGGCGAGATCTGCGTGCTGATGGGCCTGTCCGGCTCGGGCAAGTCGAGCCTGCTGCGCTGCATCAACGGCCTGAACACGGTGAGCCGCGGCAAGCTGTTCGTCGAGCATGAAGGCAAGCACATCGACATCGCCCATTGCACCCCGGCAGAGCTGAAGATGATGCGCACCCAGCGCATCGCCATGGTGTTCCAGAAATTCGCCCTGATGCCCTGGCTGACGGTGCGCGAGAACATCAGCTTCGGCCTGGAGATGCAGGGCCGCCCGGAAAAGGAACGGCGCAAGCTGGTCGACGAAAAGCTCGAGCTGGTCGGCCTGACCCAGTGGCGCAATAAAAAGCCCGATGAACTGTCCGGTGGCATGCAGCAGCGCGTGGGCCTGGCCCGGGCGCTGGCGATGGACGCCGACATCCTGCTGATGGACGAGCCGTTCTCGGCCCTCGACCCGCTGATCCGCCAGGGCCTGCAGGACGAGCTGCTGGCCCTGCAAAGCAAGCTGAGCAAGACCATCGTGTTCGTCAGCCACGACCTCGACGAGGCCCTCAAGCTGGGCAGCCGCATCGCCATCATGAAGGACGGGCGGATCATCCAGTACAGCAAGCCCGAAGAGATCGTGCTCAACCCCGCCGACGAGTACGTGCGCACCTTCGTCGCCCATACCAACCCACTGAACGTGCTGTGCGGGCGCAGCCTGATGCGCAGCCTGGACAACTGCAAGCGGGTCAACGGCTCGGTGTGCATCGACCCGGGCATCGATTCCTGGCTCGACCTTGGCGAGGGCGGTTCGATCAAGCGTGCACGCCAGGGCCAGAACGGCCTGGATCTGCAAAACTGGGCGCCGGGGCAGGATGTGGAACTGCTCGATCGCCGGCCAACCTTGGTCAACGCCAATATCGGCATGCGCGAAGCGCTGCAGATTCGTTATCACACGGGCAACAAGCTGGTGCTGCAGGATAACGACAAGGTGGTGGGAATTCTTGGGGATACCGAGCTTTACCATGCCTTGCTGGGCAAGAACCACGGGTGATGCCTCTGGGGCCGCTGCGTGACACAAGGCCGCCCCTACAGGGGAACGCGTATCCCTGTAGGAGCGGCCTTGTGTCGCGATAGGAGGGCGAAGCCCTCCCGGCGATCTGTCAGCGCACGACGATCCCGCGCGCAGCCATGTAGGCCTTGGCCTCAGGCACCGTGTACTCGCCAAAGTGGAAGATACTGGCCGCCAGCACCGCGCTGGCATGCCCTTCCAGGATGCCATCGGCCAGGTGCTGCAGGTTGCCCACGCCACCCGAGGCGATCACCGGAATCCCCAGCGCATCGCTGATGGCCCGGGTCACCCCTAGGTCGAAGCCATTCTTCATGCCGTCCTGGTCCATGCTGGTCAGCAGGATTTCACCGGCACCCAGGCCTTCCATCTTCTTCGCCCATTCGACGGCATCCAGCCCGGTAGGCTTGCGCCCACCGTGGGTGAAAATCTCCCAGCGCGGCGTTTCGCCGGGGCCGGACACCTTCTTGGCATCGATGGCCACCACGATGCACTGCGAACCGAAACGGTCCGCTGCCTCGCCGACGAACTCCGGGTTGAACACCGCGGCGGTGTTGATCGACACCTTGTCGGCACCGGCGTTGAGCAGGTTGCGGATGTCCTGCACGGTGCGCACGCCACCGCCCACGGTCAGCGGGATGAACACCTGGCTGGCCATGCGCTCGACGGTATGCAGGGTGGTGTCACGGCCATCGACGCTGGCGGTGATGTCGAGGAAGGTGATCTCGTCGGCACCTTGCTCGTTGTAGCGCCGGGCGATTTCCACCGGGTCGCCGGCATCGCGGATATTCTCGAACTTGACGCCCTTGACCACCCGGCCGTTGTCCACGTCCAGGCAAGGGATGATGCGCTTGGCCAGTGCCATGGTCGCTCCTCAGCCTTGGTAGTTGTCGCAGAAGGCCTGGGCCTCGGCGACGTCGAGGGTGCCTTCGTAGATGGCACGGCCGGTGATGGCGCCGATGATGCCCGGGGCCTTGGCGTCCAGCAGGGCCTTGATGTCACCCAGGTTGTGGATGCCGCCCGAGGCGATCACCGGAATGCGCGTGGCTTCGGCCAGGGCCTTGGTGAAGGGCACGTTGCAGCCTTGCATCATGCCGTCCTTGGCGATGTCGGTGTAGACGATCGCCGACACGCCATCAGCCTCGAAACGCTTGGCCAGGTCGATGACCTGCACGCTGCTCACTTCGGCCCAGCCGTCGGTGGCGACGAAGCCGTCCTTGGCGTCCAGGCCGACGATGACCTTGCCGGGGAAGGCCTTGCACGCTTCGGCAACGAACTCAGGCTGCTTGACCGCCTTGGTGCCGATGATCACGTAGCTGACGCCGGCCTTGACGTAGTGTTCGATGGTTTCCAGCGAGCGGATGCCGCCGCCGATCTGGATCGGCAGGGTCGGGTAGCGCCTGGCGATGGCGGTGACCACCTCGCCGTTGACCGGCTGGCCTTCGAAGGCGCCGTTGAGGTCGACCAGGTGCAGGCGGCGGCAGCCACCCTCGACCCATTTGGCGGCCATGCTCACCGGGTCGTCGGAGAATACGGTGGAGTCTTCCATGCGGCCTTGGCGCAGACGTACGCAGGCACCGTCCTTGAGATCGATAGCGGGGATAATCAGCATGTGAGGAACCTGTCTAATCGTTGGAATTCAGGGCTTCTCGAGCGCCCACAGGTCGCTTTCGATGCTCTCGAACCGCTCCTTGAGGTGCAGCTGAACATCGCTAATCGCCCTGTTGTAGTAGTGAGGTGCAATCTCTTTGCTGAACAGCTCGAGGACCTCGGCCACCTCGAACGACCCCAGTTGCAGCTCGAAGCGCTCTTCGAGGAAGCGCTTGAGGGTGTCGAGCGCCTCGCGCTCCTGCTCGGGGGCCAGGGTGATGACGGCGGCCTTGTTCCGCGATCTGCTCATTTACCAGCGCCCGTCCCAGGCCACGAAGTTCTGCAGCAGCTGCAGGCCATGGGTGTGGCTCTTCTCTGGGTGGAACTGCACGGCGAAGCGCGAGCCCTCGGCCAGCGCGGCGGCGAAATCGACGCCATAGTGGCCGCGACCGACCACCTGGCTCGGCTTGCCGGCATTGATGTAGTAGCTGTGCACGAAGTAGAAACGCGCGCGATCCGGAATGTCGTGCCACAGCGGGTGGTCGTTGGTCTGGCTGACTTCGTTCCAACCCATGTGCGGCACTTTCAGGTGCTCGCCGTCTTCCTTCAGGCTTTTGCCGAAGAAGCGCACCTGGCCGGGGAACAGGCCGATGCAGTCGACGCCGTCGTTTTCTTCGCTGTGCTCAAGCAGCGCCTGCATGCCCACGCAGATACCGAGGAACGGACGGTCCTGGCTGACTTCGCGGACCAGGCTGTCGAAGCCCAGGCGGCGGATCTCGGCCATGCAGTCGCGAATCGCGCCAACGCCGGGGAACACCACGCGGTCGGCCTCGCGAATCACCGCGGCGTCACTGGTCACCAGCACCTTGCCGGCGCCCACGTGCTCCAGGGCCTTGGCCACCGAGTGCAGGTTGCCCATGCCATAGTCGATTACGGCTACCGTCTGCATTTACAGGCATCCCTTGGTGGAAGGCATCTGCCCGGCCATGCGCTCGTCGAGGGTGATGGCCATGCGCAGGGCACGGCCGAACGCCTTGAACACGGTCTCGATCTGGTGGTGGGTGTTGTGGCCACGCAGGTTGTCGATGTGCAGGGTCACCAGGGCGTGGTTGACGAAGCCCTGGAAGAACTCCTGGAACAGGTCGACATCGAAGCCGCCCACGGTGGCGCGGGTGTAGGGCACGTGCATCTGCAAGCCCGGGCGGCCGGAGAAGTCGATGACCACCCGCGACAGCGCTTCGTCCAGCGGCACGTAGGCGTGGCCGTAGCGGAAGATGCCTTTTTTGTCGCCGATGGCCTGGGCGAATGCCATGCCCAGGGTGATGCCGACGTCCTCGACGGTATGGTGATCGTCGATATGCAGGTCGCCCTTGCACTCGATGTCCAGATCGATCAGCCCATGTCGGGCGATCTGGTCCAGCATGTGTTCAAGGAAAGGCACGCCGATTTCGAATCGGGCCTTGCCGCTGCCATCGAGGTTGATCGAGCACTTGACCTGGGTTTCCAGGGTATTGCGCTCGACGGAAGCCTTACGTTCGACCATCACCAGCTCCGCTAAATCATTGGGCGAAAAGGGCTCCATTATAGGCCCAGAACGCGCCGGCTTGAAACGCGGATGACATATGGCAGGGCTAGTAATTACGGGGGTGGGACAGGCCTACAGGTCTATACAACTGCGCCTTGGGGCTGCTGCGCAGCCCATCGCGACGCAAGGCCGCTCCTACAGAAACCTCGTAACCCCTGAAGGTACGCAATGCCTGTGGGAGCGGCCTTGGGTCGCGAAAGGGGCGCAAAGCGCCCCCCAGGGCCAGCTAACTCACTGGAACAGCACCGCCGTCTTCTGCAAGGTCACCCACACCCCCCAGGCCAGCGGAATCACCACCACTGCCCAGGCCAGCAGCACCAGCGGCAGGCTGCCCGGCGCCGCGTGCCATTCCAGCGCGCGCGCCGAATCGACGCCCTTGTCGTGGCTCAGCGCACGCTCGGCGGCAAGCTCGGCGTCGGTCATGAAGTACTTGTCCGCCACCGGCCGCACCAGCAGGTTGCAGACAAAGCCCAGCACCAGCAGGCCGGCGAGGATGTACAAGGTCATGTCATAGGCCGCGGCCCGCTCCACCCCCGCCGCCAGCTGCGCCTCGCGCAGGTAGGTGATCAGCACCGGGCCGAGCACGCCGGCGGCGGCCCAGGCCGTCAGCAGGCGGCCATGGATTGCGCCGACCATCTGCGTGCCGAACAGGTCCGCCAGGTAGGCCGGCACCGTCGAGAAGCCGCCGCCATACATCGACAGGATGATGCAGAACGCCGCGACGAACAGCGCCACGTTGCCCAGGTGCCCCAGGTTCGGAATCAGGCCGTAGAGCCCCACGCCCAGGGCGAAGAACACGAAGTAGGTGTTCTTGCGGCCAATGTAGTCCGAGCACGACGCCCAGAAGAAACGCCCGCCGATGTTGAACAGGCTGAGCAGGCCGGTGAAGCCGGCGGCGATGGCGGCGATCTGCGCCAGTTGCGCGGCGTTCAGCTCGCCGAAGGTCAACCCGTTGCCCAGCAGCTTGCCGGCGAACACTTCCTGCAACAGCGGCGAGGCCATGCCGAGGATGCCGATGCCGGCCGAGACGTTCAGGCACAGCACCAGCCATACCAGGGCGAATTGCGGGGTCTTCCAGGCCACGCTGACGTGCACGTGACGGTCGGTGACCATGGCGTTGGCCTTCTTCGCCGGCGGCGTCCAGCCTTCAGGCTTCCAGCCGGTCGGCGGCACGCGGTAGGCCAGGGCGCCGGCGGTCATGAACACGAAGTAGATCGCGGCCATGGCGACGAAGCTCTGCCATACCCCCACCTCGGTGCTGCTGCCAAAGTGGCCCATGAGCGCGGTGGCCAACGGAGCGCCCACCATGGCACCGCCACCAAAGCCCATGATCGCCATGCCAGTGGCCATGCCGCGCTTGTCCGGGAACCACTTGATCAAGGTCGATACCGGCGAGATGTAGCCCAGGCCCAGGCCGATCCCCCCGATCACCCCCGAGCCCAGCCACATCAGCCACAGCTGATGGGTCTTCACGCCGATTGCCGAGATCAGCAGGCCACCGCACCAGCACAGCGCCGAGACCAGCCCGGCCTTGCGCGGGCCAGCGTGCTCCAGCCAGCCGCCGAGCACCGCGGCCGAGCAGCCGAGGAACACGAAGAACAGGGTGTAGATCCAGCTGAGCATGGAGATCGGCCAGTCGCACTCGGCGCTGAACAGGCGGGCGACGAAGCCCATGTCGGCGGCGCAGGCCACTGGCGCGCTGACGCCCAGGGCCTGGGACAACGGCAGCCAGAACACCGAGAAGCCATAGGCCATGCCGATGCACAGGTGGATGGCCAGGGCCGCCGGCGGCACCAGCCAGCGGTTGAAGCCCGGACGGGCGATGATGCGCTCCTTCGACAGGAAGCCCGGGGCGCTGGCCACCGCTCCTGCCGTGATACTGCTGTTCATGGATTGTTCCTTTTGTAGGTGGGCTGTGCGCGTGGACGGCTCTGTAGTTGGCTGCACGCAAGGCAGCCCGGCCGTTTGCGGCATCGCCCGCGACAATGGGTCGCGGGGTTCCACGGGCGGGCGCAAGATTACCAGCAGCCGGTGACATGAAAGCAATCTGATATCGTGTTTTTTTCGACAACTGAAACGGTATTGCCACCGGTTCGCCGGCAAGCCGGCCCCCACGGGCTTCGGTAGGAGCCGGCTTGCCGGCGAACCGGTCCACCCACGCACGGTCGAAACGTCGAATGCGCAGAGCCAGGCGCCACGGCGCTATACTCGCCGCTGAATTTCACTTTCGGACTACAAGGACTCGCCCATGAAAGCGTTCGGCAAAATCCTGGGGCTGGGGCTTCTCGGGTTGTTGCTGATCATCGTGGCGCTGGGCTTCGCCCTGAGCCACCTCTTCGATCCCAACGACTACAAAGACGAAATCCGCCAGTTGGCCCGTGACAAGGCCCACGTCGAGCTGACCCTCAACGGCGACATCGGCTGGAGCCTGTTCCCCTGGCTGGGCCTGGAGCTGCACGAGGCGAGCATCGCCACGTTGAACAACCCCAAGGTGCCATTCGCCGACCTGCAGATGCTCGGCCTTTCGGTGCGCGTGCTGCCCCTGCTGCGCCGCGAAGTGCAGATGAGCGACGTGCGCGTCGAGGGCCTGAACCTGACCCTCACCCGCGACGCCAACGGCCATGGCAACTGGGAGGACATCGGCAAGCCGCTGCCCGACCCGGCCGTGGCCAGCGCGCCAGCCGCCACGCCAGGTGAAGTGCCAGCCAGCGAAGCGGCCAAGCCTGCTGCCAGCGAGCGCGCGGTCAAGCTCGACATCGACAGCCTGACCGTGAACAACGCCCGGGTGCAGTACACCGACGAGAAAGCCGGCCAGAGCTACAGCGCCGAAAGCATCCAGCTGAGCACCGGGCCGGTGCACGAAGGCGCGAACATCCCGCTCAAGGCCAGCGCCTTCCTCAGCGCCAGCCAGCCGAACCTCAAGGCACGCACCGAGCTGACCGGCGAGCTGCGCTTCGATCGCAAGCTCAAGCGCTACAACCTCGAGGACATGCGCCTGTCCGGCGAGACTTCGGGCGAACCGCTGGCCGGCAAGACCATGACCTTTGCGGCGCAAGGCCAGGTGCTGGTCGACCTGGCCGCCAACGTCGCCTCGTGGAGCGGCCTGAAGGTCTCGGCCAACCAGCTGCGCGCCCTTGGCGAGCTGAACCTGCGCGACCTGGACAAGGCGCCGCAGGTCAGCGGTGGCCTGTCCATCGCCCAGTTCGACCTGCGCACCTTCCTCGATGGCATCGGCCACCCGCTGCCGGCCACCGCCGACCCTGCCGCGTTCAAGAAGCTCGAGCTGGTCACCCGCCTGGAAGGCACGCCGAACAGCCTGGCCCTGGAAGACCTGGCGGTGAAACTGGACGACAGCACCTTCAGCGGCCGCGTGGCCGTGGAAGACTTCGCCAAGCAGGCCCTGCGCGTGCGCCTGAAGGGCGATACCTTCGACGCCGACCGCTACCTGCCGGCCAAGAGCGAACAGGCCAAGGGCGCCAGCGCCGCGCGCCAGGCCGAAGTCAAGCAACAGGAGGCCACGGCGGTGGCCGGCGCCGGCTCCACGCCGCTGCCCAACGCCCCGACCCAGGTCGCCTGGAGCACCGACAAGCTGCTGCCGGTCGACCGCCTGCGCGCCCTCGACCTGCAAGCCGAGCTGTCGTTCGGCGCCCTTACCCTGGACAAGCTGCCGATCAGCGACGCCCAGCTCAGCGCCAGCGGCCAGGGCGGCCTGCTGACCCTGCAGGCCCTGCGCGGCGGCCTGTACAACGGCACCTTCGAGGCCAAGGGCAACGTCGATGTGCGCCCGGCCGTGCCGCAGATCGGCATCAACACCAAGATCAACCGCGTGCCGGTGGAGCACTTCATCAAGCGCGAAGGCCCGGACCAGGCCCCGCCGGTCAAGGGCCTGCTGACCTTGAACAGCGACCTCACCGCCACCGGCAACAGCCAGAAGGCCCTGGTCGACACCCTCAACGGCAACGCCAGCTTCACCATCAACGATGGCGTGCTGGTCAACGCCAACCTGGAGCAGCAACTGTGCCAGGCCATCGCCACCCTCAACCGCAAGCAACTGAGCGGTGAGCCGCGCGGCAAGGACACGCCGTTCCAGGAACTGCGCGGCAGCCTGGTGATCCGCAACGGCGTGGCCAGCAACCCGGACCTCAAGGCGCGCATCCCAGGCCTGACCGTCAACGGCCACGGCGACCTCGACCTGCGTGTGCTGGGCATGGACTACAACGTCGGCGTGGTCGTCGAAGGCGACCAGCGCGCCATGCCCGACCCGGCCTGCCAGGTCAACGAGCGCTATGTCGGCGTCGAAGTGCCGCTGCGCTGCCGCGGCCCGCTGGAGCTCGGTGCCAAGGCCTGCCGCCTGGACCAGGACGGCCTGGGCAAGGTGGCCGCCAAGCTGGCCGGCAACCGCCTGAAAGACAAGATCGACCAGAAGCTTGAAGAAAAACTCGGCGACAAGGTCAGCCCGGAACTCAAGGACGCGCTCAAGGGGCTGTTCAAACGATGAGCCCACAGCAGTTCTCCAGCGCCGTGCTGGACTGGTACGACCAGCACGGCCGGCATGACCTGCCCTGGCAACAGGGCATCACCCCGTATCGGGTGTGGGTCTCCGAAATCATGCTGCAGCAGACGCAAGTCAGCACCGTGCTCAACTACTTCGACCGCTTCATGCAGGCCCTGCCCACCGTGCAGGCGCTGGCCGAGGCGCCCGAGGACGAGGTGCTGCACCTGTGGACGGGCCTGGGCTACTACACCCGCGCGCGCAACCTGCAGAAGGCCGCGAAGATCGTCGTCGAGCAGCATGGCGGCGAGTTCCCGCGCAGCGTCGAGCAGCTCACCGAGCTGCCCGGCATCGGCCGCTCCACCGCCGGGGCCATCGCCAGCATCAGCATGGGCATTCGCGCGCCGATCCTCGACGGCAACGTCAAGCGCGTACTGGCCCGTTTCACCGCCCAGGCCGGCTACCCCGGTGAGCCGAAGGTGGCCAACCAGCTGTGGGCAACCGCCGAGCGCTTCACGCCGATGACCCGGGTCAACCACTTCACCCAGGCGATGATGGACATGGGCGCCACGCTGTGCACCCGCAGCAAGCCCAGTTGCCTGATCTGCCCGTTGCAGCGCGGCTGCGAAGCCCACCTGCACGGCGAAGAGACCCGCTACCCCGAGCCCAAGCCACGCAAGGCCCTGCCCCAGCGCAAGACCCTGATGCCGCTGCTGAGCAACCACGAAGGCGCGATCCTGCTCTACCGCCGGCCCTCCACCGGCCTGTGGGGCGGCTTGTGGAGCCTGCCGGAGCTGGACAGCCTGGAACAGCTCGACGACCTCGCCTACCAGCACGGCCTGAGCCTGGCCGGCCGCCAGGCCCTGGAGGGGCTGACCCACACCTTCAGCCATTTCCAGCTGGCCATCGAGCCGTGGCTGGTGCGTGTCGAGCCCGTCGGCGCGCACGTGGCCGAGCCCGACTGGCTCTGGTATAACCTCGCCACCCCGCCGCGCCTGGGCCTCGCTGCCCCGGTCAAGAAGCTGCTGCAACGCGCGGCCGACGAACTGATTGCAGGAGAGAAGCCATGACCCGCACCGTGAAGTGCCGCAAGTACAACGAAGAACTCCCAGGCCTGGACCGCCCACCCTACCCGGGCGCCAAGGGCCAAGACATCTTCGAGCACATCTCGCAGAAGGCCTGGAAGGAGTGGCAGGACCACCAGACCATGCTGATCAACGAGAAGCGCCTGAACATGATGAACGCCGAGGACCGCAAGTTCATCCAGGCCGAGATGGACAAGTTCTTCGCCGGCGAGGACTACGCCCAGGCCGAAGGCTACGTTCCGCCTTCGAATTGAGCCCGGAAAACGTAAGCGACGGAATTAATTTAAATTTTTTCGAAAAAGTCGTTGACGACCCGTTCGGAAATCTATTTAATGCACCTCGTCGCCCAGATAGCTCAGTCGGTAGAGCAGAGGATTGAAAATCCTCGTGTCGGCGGTTCGACTCCGTCTCTGGGCACCACCTTCAGCTTCTGGTGGTTGCAAAGTTACCCGAAGCGACACAAAAAACCCGCCTAGTGCGGTTTTTTTGTTGCCTGCGATTTCTTGTCTCACGTTCCTTCACGCCCGGTTGATCGACATCAAAAAGCCACCCGCCCTGTGCTCATAGGATGGCAGGTGGACATTCGAACGACCCCGCAAGGACCTCCATGAGCGAAGAATCCGCCACCCTCCTCCTGCCAGCGCCTGCCGAGGCCGGCAGCAGCGCCAAGCCCATCCCTCGCACCCGTCGCCCGCGCCAGCGCAAGCCTGCCGCCAGCGCCGCCGCGCCAGAGACCATCACCCAGGTCAGCCAGCAGCCCGCCGCCCTGGAAGTGGCCAACGCGCGCAAGGGCAGCAGCGAGGACAGCACCTCGGCGCGCCTGCCGGCCAGCTACCCGTACCGCACGCGCATGCGCCGCCAGGACTACGAGAAGGCCAAGCACGACCTGCAGATCGAGCTGCTCAAGGTGCAGAACTGGGTGAAGGAAACCGGCCAGCGCATCGTCGTGCTGTTCGAGGGCCGCGATGCCGCGGGCAAGGGCGGCACCATCAAGCGCTTCATGGAACACCTGAACCCGCGCGGCGCGCGCATCGTGGCGCTGGAGAAACCTTCCGAGCAGGAAAAGGGCCAGTGGTACTTCCAGCGCTACATCCAGCACCTGCCCACCGCCGGTGAAATGGTGTTCTTCGACCGCTCCTGGTACAACCGCGCCGGGGTCGAGAAGGTGATGGACTTCTGCTCGCCGCTGCAATACCTGGAGTTCATGCGCCAGGCGCCGGACCTCGAACGCATGCTGTGCAACAGCGGCATCCTGCTGTTCAAGTTCTGGTTCTCGGTGAACCGCGAAGAGCAACTGCGCCGTTTCATCTCCCGCCGCGACGACCCGCTCAAGCACTGGAAGCTCTCGCCCATCGACATCAAGTCGCTGGACAAGTGGGAGGACTACACCGCCGCCAAGGAAGCCATGTTCTTCCACACCGACACCGCCGATGCGCCGTGGACGGTGATCAAGTCGGACGACAAGAAGCGCGCGCGGATCAACTGCATCCGCCACTTCCTGCATTCGCTGGATTATCCGGGCAAGGACCACAGCGTGGCGCATGCGCCGGATGCGTTGCTGGTTGGCCGGGCTTCGCGGGGGTTCGAGGAGGATGAGCCGGCGGTGCTGGTCAGTTAAGCCCCTGGGGCTGCTGCGCAGCCCTTTCGCGACACAAGGCCGCTCCTACAGAGGTTACGCGATCGCCTGTAGCAGCGGCCTTGCGCCCCCGGCGATCTCGAATCCCCCTTGGGTTTCCCGGGCAACTACGCTTCAATACGCGCCTTTACCGACACCCCAAGGACCTGCCGCCCATGGCCACCAACAGCAAACAACAGAAACGCGCCAAGCGCGCCGCCACCAAGGCCAAGCAAAACCGCATGGTGCGCAGCGGCCAGGCGGTCAAGAGCAGCGCCGGTGACAGCGCCAGCGTCGAGCAGGTGTTCAACAAAGCCATGGAGTCGGGCAGCTACAACAGCCTGTTCGACAAGATGAAGGAAGCCCAGGAAAACGGCCTGGTGCCGATGATCTCGGTGTTCCTGGTCGACCCGCTGCTGGCCTTGGTGCTCAAGGGCCACAAGGAAGAACACGCCACCGACTACATCGTCATGGTGTTCACCGCCTACCGCAAATGGCTCGACGGCACCGACGAGGACGCGACCATGGCCTGGCTGGAGAGCGACGAGTTCCAGGACGCCTACGTTACCGCCTCGGAAGTCGTGGCCAAGCAGCAGCAACAGCAGAAGCAGTTCGGCTGACCTTCCGGGCCCTGTTCGCCGGCAAGCCGGCTCCTACACACGCCCCTCGTAGGAGCCGGCTTGCCGGCGAACAGGGCCCGCCCAGGCAAACAAAAAGGCCGCGCCCCTCACAGGACGCGGCCTTTTCATTCAACCCGCAGATCAGCTATCCAGCGCCACCCGCGCGGCAACGCCACGCTTGCGATGCACCAGCAAGCCGGCAGCGACCACGCCGATGCTGAGAATGGCCGTGGCGATGATCTCGGCACGGTGATCCTCACGCAGGGCCATCACCACCAGCACGGCGACGATGAAGGCGATGGTCGCCCAGGTCAGGCCCGGGAACATCCACATCTTGAACGAGATCTTCTCGCCCTTGGCTTCACGCTGGGCGCGCATGCGCAGTTGCGACACGGCGATCACCAGGTACACCAGCAGGGCGATGGCGCCAGAGCTGGCCAGCAGGAACTCGAACACCTCGGCCGGGGCCAGGAAGTTGGCGAACACGCACAGGAAGGCCGCGGCGGTGGACAACAGCACCGCCCAGTGCGGGGTGCCCGCCTTGGTAGTGCGCTGGGCGATGGCCGGGGCGTCGCCACGCTTGCTCAGGGAGAACAGCATGCGCGAGGAGGTGTACAGCGCCGAATTCAGGCAGCTGGTCACGGCGATCAGCACGACGATGTCGACGATCAGCTTGGCATTCGGCACGCCGATCAGGCTGAGCACAGTCTGGTAGGAGCCTTTTTCCGCCAGGGTCGGGTCGTTCCACGGCACCATGGCCACCACCAGGAAGATCGACACCAGGTAGAACAGGCAGATACGCCAGATCACCGAGTTGGTGGCACGGCTGATCTGCTTGCCCGGGTCTTTCGATTCGGCGGCGGCGATGGTGACGATCTCGGTGCCCATGAACGAGAACATGGTGGTCAGCATGGCGGCCAGCACGGCGCCCAGGCCATTGGGCATGAAGCCCTGGGTGTCGAACAGGTGGCTGATGCCGCTGACCTGGCTGCTCGGCACCATGCCGAACATGGCCGCGCAACCGACGACGATGAAGCCGATGATCGCCAGCACCTTGAGCAGGGCGAACCAGAACTCGAACTCACCGTAGTTCTTCACGCTGAACAGGTTGGTGATGGTCAGCGCCAAGGTAATGACCAGGGAGAACGCCCACAGGTCCACCGAGGGGAACCAGGCATGCAGAATGGCCGCGGCGGCGTTGGCTTCGAGCGGGATCACCAGGACCCAGAACCACCAGTACAGCCAGCCGATGGTGAAACCGGCCCAGCGCCCGATGGCGCGGTCGGCGTAGGTGGAGAACGAACCGGTGTCCGGCGAGGCGACGGCCATTTCACCGAGCATGCGCATGACCAGCACCACCAGGGTACCGGCGGCGGCGTAGGCCAGCAGCACGGCAGGGCCGGCGGCAGCGATGGCGTGGCCGGAGCCGACGAACAGACCGGCACCGATCACACCGGCAATGGACAGCATGGTCACATGCCGTTGCTTGAGCCCCTGAGCGAGGTCATTGGAATTGTTACCGCTCATAAAACTACCTTTGCAAGGAGGTGGACTACACGAATGACTGCCAGCACGCCCGGGGTGAGAATGGCAGCGCTGCATTCAGTGTTTTCCAGACGGCAATAACCGGGCCAGGCGACAATCGCTTTCGTCTGAAATGCTTCAGCGACCAATAACGGCGCGGCTTGCAGGGCATAGTGCCAAGGCCTGGCCGAAAGGCCATCAAAACGCCGTGCCAAGTGCAGATTACTGAAATACTCACTTACAAACGCAGCAAAGGCGCTCCCCGGTAACACCTTTGCCCAAATGATGAGCAGAAAAAGAGCAACCCAACGGCGCAACCCCGCCCCAGGATAACGGGCAAAGCAGTACCACCCGGCCAAAAACGGCTTCCCAGAGCGGGCCAAAACTGGCACCATCGCGCCTTTTTTCATCAAGGCTCCGGTGCTGGGCAAACGCCCCTGCGGACATCCTGGCGACAGTCCACTGCAGCGATGCGACAAACTGTCCCACCAGCGACCAGAGCCCCTCGCGACCCCGTTGGCCGTCGTTGCGCCGCTATGCTAGCGTGGCGCTCGCCAGGAAGGCCGCCAACAGCTGGGAACGCACCCGTATACATGAGGACCGCACATGGCCCAGGCCACGCCCGCGCTGGAAATCCGCAACCTGCACAAACGCTATGGCGAGCAGGAAATTCTCAAGGGCATTTCGCTGACCGCGCGCGACGGTGACGTGATTTCCATCCTGGGGTCGTCCGGCTCCGGCAAGTCCACCCTGCTGCGCTGCATCAACCTGCTGGAGAACCCGCACCAGGGCGAGATCCTCGTCGCCGGCGAGGCGCTCAAGCTCAAGGCGCAGAAAAACGGCGACCTGATCGCCGCCGACAACCGCCAGATCAACCGCCTGCGCAGCGAGATCGGCTTCGTCTTCCAGAACTTCAACCTGTGGCCGCACATGTCGATCCTCGACAACATCATCGAGGCGCCACGCCGCGTGCTCGGCCAGAGCAAGGCCGAGGCCATCGAGCAGGCCGAGGCCCTGCTGAACAAGGTCGGCATCTTCGACAAGCGCCACAGCTACCCCGCACAGCTTTCCGGCGGCCAGCAACAGCGCGCCGCCATCGCCCGTACCCTGGCCATGAAGCCCAAGGTCATCCTGTTCGACGAGCCAACCTCGGCGCTCGATCCGGAAATGGTCCAGGAAGTGCTTAACGTCATCCGCGCACTGGCCGAAGAAGGCCGTACCATGCTGCTGGTGACGCACGAGATGAACTTTGCCCGCCAGGTGTCCAGCGAAGTGGTCTTCCTGCACCAGGGCCTGGTCGAAGAGCAGGGATCGCCGCAACAGGTCTTCGAAAACCCGACCTCGGCGCGTTGCAAGCAATTCATGTCCAGCCACCGCTAACGGAGCAACACGAATGCAGACCTACAAGAAATTCCTCCTGGCCGCTGCCGCCACCCTGGTGTTCTCGGCCAATGCCATGGCAGCCGAAAAGCTGAAAATGGGCATCGAGGCGGCTTACCCGCCGTTCAACAACAAAGATGCCAGCGGCCAGGTGGTCGGCTTCGACAAGGACATCGGCGACGCCCTGTGCGCCAAGATGAAGGTCGAATGCGAAGTGGCCGTCTCCGACTGGGACGGCATCATCCCGGCACTGAACGCCAAGAAGTCCGATTTCATCATCTCCTCGCTGTCGATCACCGACGAGCGCAAGCAGGCCGTTGACTTCACCGACCCCTACTACTCGAACAAGCAGCAGTTCATCGCGCCGAAAAACGTCGACTTCAAGACCGACCGCGCCTCGCTCAAGGGCAAGACCATCGGCACCCAGCGCGCCACCCAGGCGGCTACCTGGCTGGACGACAACGGCGGCATGGACGGCGAGTTCAAGGTCAACCTGTATGACGGCCAGGAAAATGCCTACCTCGACCTCACCTCCGGTCGCGTCGATGCCATCCTCGCCGACAAGTACGCCAACTACGACTGGCTGAAATCCGAAGCCGGCAAGAACTACGAGTTCAAAGGCGAGCCGGTGAACGAGAGCGACAAGGTCGGCATCGCGGTACGCAAGGGCGACAACGAGCTGCGCAACAAGCTCAATGCTGCGCTGAAGGAAATCGTCGCTGACGGTACCTACAAGAAGATCAACGACAAGTATTTCCCGTTCAGCATCTATTGATTCGCCCCGACAGGCATCGCCGCCCTGGTGATGCCTGTCCCTTGAACAAACTTACCCATGAATATCGACCTGCACGGATTCGGCCCGGCCATGATGGCCGGCACCCTGATGACCGTAAAACTGGCGCTCTGCGCCTTGCTGCTGGGGCTGGTCCTGGGCCTGCTCGGCGCCCTGGCCAAGACCTCGTCGGTCAAGCCGCTGCAATGGCTTGGCGGCTTCTATTCCACGCTGGTGCGCGGCGTACCTGAACTGCTCTGGGTGCTGCTCATCTATTTCGGCACCGTCGGGCTGATGAACAGCCTGGGCGAAGCCCTGAACATGCCAGGCCTGGAGCTCAGCGCCTTCGCCGCCGGCGTTATCGCCCTGGGCCTGTGCTTCGGCGCCTACGCCACGGAAGTATTCCGTGGCGCGATCCTGGCCATCCCCAAGGGCCACCGCGAAGCGGGGCTGGCCCTGGGCCTGTCCAAGGGCCGCATCCTGTCGCGGATCATCCTGCCGCAGATGTGGCGCGTGGCCCTGCCGGGCCTGGGCAACCTGTTCATGATCCTGATGAAGGACACCGCGCTGGTGTCGGTGATCGGCCTGGAAGAAATCATGCGCCACGCGCAGATCGGCGTGACCGTGACCAAGGAACCGTTCACCTTCTACGCCGTGGCCGCCTGTATCTACCTGGGCCTGACGGTGATTGCCATGACCGGCATGCATTTCCTGGAAAAGCGCGCCGCTCGCGGCTTCGTGAGGGCTGAGTAAATGAACTGGGAAGTCATCATCAAGTGGCTGCCACGCCTGGCCCAGGGCGCGACCCTGACCCTGGAACTGGTGGCCATCGCCGTCATCGCCGGGCTGATCCTGGCCATCCCGCTGGGTATCGCCCGCTCCTCGCGCCACTGGTACGTTCGCGCCCTGCCCTACGGCTACATCTTCTTCTTCCGCGGCACGCCGCTGCTGGTGCAGCTGTTTTTGGTGTACTACGGCCTGGCACAGTTCGACCTGGTCCGCGACAGCTCGCTGTGGCCGTACCTGCGCGACCCGTTCTGGTGCACGGTGCTGACCATGACCCTGCACACCGCCGCCTACATCGCCGAGATCCTACGTGGCGCGCTGCAGGCGATCCCCAAGGGTGAGATCGAGGCGGCCCGGGCACTGGGCATGTCGCGCGCCAAGACGCTGTTCTACATCATGCTGCCGCGCGCCGCGCGCATCGGCCTGCCGGCCTACAGCAACGAAGTGATCCTGATGCTCAAGGCCAGCGCCCTGGCCAGTACCGTGACGCTGCTGGAACTGACCGGCATGGCCCGCACCATCATCGCGCGCACCTACCTGCCGGTGGAGATCTTCTTCGCCGCGGGCGTGTTCTACCTGGTGATCTCGTTCGGCCTGGTCCAGGGCTTCAAGCTGCTGGAGCGCTGGTTGCGCGTGGATGCCTGCCAGGGGCGATAAGTAAGACAGTGAACCCGGGGCCGCTGCGCGCCCCATCGCGACACAAGGCCGCTGCTACAGGCAGGACGCAATGCCCTGTAGGAGCGGCCTTGTGTCGCGATGGAGCGCACAGCGCTCCCTCTCGATAGCGCCGCGGTGCCCCATGCAAACCATCCCCCATCTCCAAGGCCAGCAGCTCATCGAGCGCTTCCAAGCCCTCGACCACTTCCTGACCCAGCACCAGCACCTATGGCGCCCGCGGCCCTTCACCCAGCCACGCCTGGAGTGGGAAACCCAACACCCCGAACTCGCCACCTGGCTACGCAACCGTACCCTGGAGCAAGCCGAAGCCGCCCAGCAACACCTTGAGCAACTGCCGGCCCCGGCCCCCTTCGCGCAATTAGCCGCCCAGGCCTTGCAGTTATCCAGCGTCGGCGAACTGCCCGACGCCGGCCTGCACCCGGCCGGCCACCGCCTGGACGTCAACGTCCCTGGCCGCAAGTGGCAACAGATCGAAGCCTTCACCCGACGCCTGGCCTTCAGCCAGCCGAGCAGCCACTGGCTCGACTGGTGCTCGGGCAAAGGCCACCTGGGCCGCCGCCTGCTGCAACCCGGCCAGCAACTGACCTGCCTGGAGTACGACGGCGCACTGGTCGCCGCCGGCCAGGCCCTGAGCGACCACCACCACCTGCCCGCTCGCCATCTGCGCCAGGACGTGCTGGCAGCCGACAGCGCGCAGCACCTGGATCACGACAAAAGCGCGGTGGCCCTGCATGCCTGCGGCGACTTGCATGTGCGCCTGCTGCAACTGGCCAGCCAGCAAGGCTGCCGGCAAGTGGCGATCGCCCCGTGCTGCTACAACCGCATCCAGGGCAGCAGCTACCAGGCGCTGTCCACCGCCGCCCGGCACTCGTCGCTGCACTTGTCGCAAACCGACCTGGGGCTACCGTTGAACGAAGCGGTCACCTCCAGCGCCCGGGTGCGCCGCCAGCGCGATGCCTCCATGGCCCGTCGCCTGGGCTTCGACCTGTTGCAACGCGAGCAGCGCGGGGTGGACGACTACCTGTCGACCCCCTCCCTGGCCATCAGCTGGCTGGAAAAACCCTTCGCCCAGTACTGCCGTGACCTGGCAGGCCTGCGCCAGGTGGCCATCAGCGGCGAACCCGACTGGACGGCCCTGGAAGCCGCCGGCTGGCAGCGCCTGGCCGCCGTGCGCAACCTGGAGCTGGTGCGCAACCTGTTCCGCCGCCCGCTGGAAATGTGGCTGGTGCTGGACCGTGCCCTGTATCTCCAGGAGCAAGGCTACGCAGTGCGCCTCGGGACCTTCTGCGACTACCCGCTGACCCCGCGCAACCTGCTGCTGCTGGGCGAGCGCGACGGATCGCCGCAGAACCCTTGAAAACCTGTGGATAAGTCTGTGAACAAGCTTGTGATGAAAATCACGAAATCTTCGATCCCAGGGCTATTTGCGCCGCTTTGCTTATTCCGATGACGTCCTGAAAACCAGGAAAAACAGGCCTTTGCGCAAAGACCGGTGGTTACACCGGTCGGCATGCCTTTCGCGCAACGGGCAAATGCCTCTTGTGCATAAGCCTTTGCGCGAGGGCTGTTTTCACGCCAGTTTCAGCAGGCTCATGCCCACCAGCAACAGCACCAGGCCAAGCCAGCCACGCCCGGCCAGACGCTGGCCAAACAGTGCCCAACCCATGGCCACGGTGGCGAGGATGCCGAAGCCACCCCAGATGGCGTAGGCCAGCGACAGCTCGATGTCCTGCACGGCCTGGGCCAGGGCGGTAAAAGCCGCCAGCACGGCGATGATCGAGGCCACGCCCAGCCCTTTGCGGCGAAAACCGTCGGAATACTTGAGCAGCAGGTTGGCCAGCACTTCCAGCACGATGGCCAGGGCCAGCCAGGCGAATGGCATCAGCATGGCAGCGCCTCCCCTTCAGCCGCGGTCGGCTTGCTGCGGGTACCGGCTTTTACCAACAGGATGCCGGCGATCATCACCGCCAGCCCCAGGGCCTTGGTCCAGCCCAGGCTCTCGCCCAGCCACAGCACGCTGACCAGGGTAATCAGGACAATACCGATACCCTCCCACAGCGCGTAGGCCACACCCACCGGCACACGCTTGACCGCCAGGGCGAGGAAGAAATAAGACAGACAGATCATGCCGTACATGACGACATAACCCATCACCGGGAAATGCGTGGCGGCGAATTTCATCGACGCCGTGCCGATCACCTCGGCGGTGATGGCGACGCTCAGATAGATCCAGGAACGCATGGTGCCCTCCCATGGGCGACAGCGACCGGGCGCACAGGCACCGGCAGAAAGAAATGTTTACGGCTGCAGAGGGAGGGTGGCGCTAGAGGTCGCCGGTCCAGTGACGTTCACGGGAAACCAGGCGGGAGGAAGAGAGGAGCTTGAAAGCTTTACTGTTCAACATAATGAACAGAAGATTAGCTCAGGTGATCGATTAAGTCAAAATGATAGCTAGAGACTAATAATTTCTCGCGCGTACATTGCGTCTTTCAGAAAATCCCCCTTAAAGCTTGCTGAAAGCTTCGTAAATTATATTCCCCGCCCGGTTTCGCCGGCAGCCAGCGCTTGCGCAGCCGCAGGTTGCGCCAACCTGGGCCAGGCCCGCGCCCACGCTCGCGCGACACCCTCACGCCCTAGGCATCCAGCGCCACGGCCCGGCCCTGCGACAAAGCGTCGCCATTGTCACAGATCAAGAATTAATTATTGTTTTACGATAATTTATCAAGAATAATCCACCCCGTTCATCACTGTACGGAGGCACCCCATGAACAGTAGATCCGTGGCCTATGCGCGTTCGCGCCTACGGGCCATTGGCGTATTCGCCGCTTATATGGCCTGGACCACCGCCGCCCTCGAACTGCTCGCCACACCACTGCTGTGCATGTTCGACTACCCCGACATGCAGGCGGCCTACCTGCAAATCCACGGCGAGCACATGCCCTTGCTGCTGGAGCCCGGCTATCAGGCATCGACCCTGGCGATCAGCCTGGTGCTGGCAGTCGAGATGATCCCCACATTCATCTCGGTCACCGCCCTGGGGCTGACCGGCCTGTTCTTCCACCGTCTCTCCCGTGGCCAGACCTGGACCTCGGCCAACATCAAGATGCTGTGGTGGGTCGGCCTGCTGTGCATTGGCACGCCGTTGCTGTGGCCGGTGACCTACACCCTGCAAGGCCTGGCACTGGCCATCGACCTGCCGGCCGGCGAGAGAAGCTTCAACGTCTCGATCGGTGTATCATCGCAGGCTGTCTACGAGATCATGAAAGGCATCCTGCTGTGTGCCTTCTCGCTGCTCATGCGTGACGCCAAGACCATCAGCGATGAACACAACTGTTATGTCTAACCGCCTCCTATGCCGATAATCATCCGCCTCGACGTCGTCATGGCCCGGAACAAGATGCGTTCCAAGGACCTGGCGGAAATCATCGGCATCACGGAAGCAAACCTGTCGCTGCTGAAGAACGGCAAGATCAAGGGTTTCAAGATCGAGACCCTGGAGAAGCTGTGTCGCGCCCTGAACTGCCAGCCTGGCGATCTGCTGGAGTTCAGCGACGAATGATCAAGGACTGCAACACCCATGGCACTTTTCCACAATGGCCTGGCCGCCTTCGTGCTGGCCTGCCTGGCCTTGGCTTTGGCCGGCTGCGGCCCGAGCTACACCTATAGATACTCGCCACCGCCCAGCGCGCATGGCATGAACTGCATCAATAGCTGCTCGATGGAGCGCAACCACTGCAAGCAGATGGCCCGCTTGCAGGAAAACAGCGAACGCGCGCTGTACCAGGCCGAGATGCGCACCTACGAGTACTGCCAGAAAGGCAAGAGCAAAAAAGAAGCGCGTCACAGTTGCCACTACCCGAGCTACCCGTTCAACACGGGCAGCAGCTACAGTTGCGGGTCTGATTACGACTCTTGCTACATGGCCTGCGGCGGCACCATCCAGCGCATTTTGATCAAAGACTGAACCCGGAACGGACTCGAACATCGTGAAACACGTGAAATCCCTCGCCCTGCTGACCGCCCTCCTGGCCATGACCGGCTGCGCCAACGACTTCCCGGCCAGCAAGCCAGCCCCACTGGGCTGGAACATGCCCGGCATGCAACTGGGCGGCGACCGCGGCCTGCCGCTGCACAACCTCGACGGCAGCTGCCGCAAGCGCGGTTGCGACAACAGCAAGCTGATTTTCAACCCCGGCAAAATGGAGCCAGGCGTCAACTCCATGCACCGCGGCTGGTAGGAAAATTCTCCTTTCTGCCCGGTGACTTAGGGGATTGTGCGATGGATGCGATGAAGTGGTTTACAGCCGCGAATCCATCGCTATAATGACGCCCCTGTGCCGGTATAGCTCAGATGGTAGAGCAACTGACTTGTAATCAGTAGGTCCCGGGTTCGATTCCTGGTGCCGGCACCATTCAAGGTTCCATAGAAGGCTTTCAAAATCTCTGGAACCCCCGAAAAACCCGCCTTCTGGCGGGTTTTTTCGTTTTGGCGTTCCGTCGGATTCCGAGGGTAGCCAGCGCTAATAAGGGTAGTTTTAAGGATAGAGGTCCGTTTCGATATCGGAGACTACCCTTATGGCACGCACCACTGCCCCGCTCACAGACACCACCTGTCGCACGGCAAAGCCCAGAGAGCGCGAGTACAAGCTCTTTGACGGCGACGGTCTGTACCTGCTTGTGCAACCCAACGGCCGCAAAGGCTGGCGACTCAGGTACGTGAAACCCGATGGCCGCGAAGGCCTGACCGCCCTCGGCAGCTACCCGGTGGTCGGGCTGGGCGACGCACGCCGCAAGCGCTTCGAGATCAAGCAGCAGCTCGCCAACGGCATAGACCCCATCCAGTACAAGCAACAAACCAAGACCCAAGCCGTGATAAATGGCCGCACCTTCGAAAGCGTTGCGCTCGACTGGCATGCGAGCATGGTGCCGAAGTGGGCGCCCGGCCACGCCAAGACTGTACTCAGCCGATTGAAGACCCACGTGTTCCCTTTAATCGGTGCCAGAGCAATCGTTGAGCTGGACACCCACGATCTCATGCAGCCCCTGGAAGCCGTGACGAAGCGCGGCACCATCGACGTGGCGCTCAGGATCAAGAACTACCTGCAAAGCATCATGCGTGAAGCCAAACGGCTGCGACTGATCACGGCGAACCCGGCTCACGACCTTGATGGCTCGATCAAGACACCACGGGTAACTCACCGACCCGCACTACCCCTATCGCGACTCCCAGAGCTATTGGCATGCATCGAGGACTACAGAGGTCGCCCGCTCACGCGCCTCACGGTGATGCTGTCGTTGCATGTATTCGTACGCTCCAGTGAACTGCGTTTCGCCCGCTGGAACGAATTCGACCTCAAGCGCGGCATCTGGGAGATCCCCGACACTCGCCCGGCGCTCGACGGCGTACCGTTTTCCACAAGGGGTACGAAAATGGCCGGAGACATTCACGTTGTACCCTTATCGCCGCAGGCAGTGGCCTTGCTTGAGCAAATCCACGCGATCACTGGCAAGTTCGACCTGGTGTTCGCGGGAGATGCCAAACCGTGGAAACCGATGTCCGAGAACACGGTGAATGCCGCGCTCAGGACGATGGGCTACGACACCAAGGTGGATATCTGCGGCCACGGGTTCCGAGCCATGGCGTGCAGTGCGCTGGTCGAGTCCGGCCTGTGGTCGGAGACGGCTATCGAGAGACAGATGAGCCACAAGGAACGCAACAACGTGCGGGCCGCCTATACCCACAAGGCCGAGTTCCTCGAAGAGCGTCGGATGATCATGACCTGGTGGAGCCGGTTTCTAGAGGCAAACCGCGAGGACCATGTGACGCCGCATGAGTTTGCCAAGCAGACGGGCGAGAACGTCACGCGCCTTCGCAGTGCCAAGAGGACCGAGTAACCCGCCGCACCACCGCCTCAACTCGCTGTGAAGTTACCCACAGCACTGCATGAAGCTCCTCCGCGCGGGTCCTTTCAAACGGGGCTGCAAAGCCGCCCCGTTTGAAAGGACCATACCTAAGAAAAAAACTGCTGGCACAGCTCACGTCTGTGGAAAACCACTGATGTCCACCGGGGGATAGTTTTATCCACAGGCGCTAAATCCCTGAAATCTCTTTGCTTGACGAATATTGTCCACAGGCGTAGACCGGGAGTTGCAAGCGCTGTCAATGACAGCACCCCAGGTGACCCGAACCTTAAAGGT
Source organism: Pseudomonas muyukensis (assembly GCF_019139535.1). Classification (NCBI taxonomy): domain Bacteria; kingdom Pseudomonadati; phylum Pseudomonadota; class Gammaproteobacteria; order Pseudomonadales; family Pseudomonadaceae; genus Pseudomonas; species Pseudomonas muyukensis. The sequence goes on from NZ_CP077073.1 coordinate 331,761, forward strand.
CACGCCGCTCCCGCGGTGGTTCTCCCCAAGGGTGATTCGCATCCGGCAGCTCGCCCGGTCACTACCCATGTGATGGATGCTCTTACACATATGGCGCTCGTGCGCCAGATACTCCGTACCTCGCTGCCCTGCAGCAACCTATCCGCTTGGCCGAATCTTGCGCCAACCTGTGCCCGTCTCTTTCTGTGGAAAGAGACGGGCACTTCTACCACTGCTGCAACCCTTGTCGCACATGGCTTTGCGGCAATCCCCCTCGTGACAATCGGCGTGACAAACGCCGATGTCACCAGCAACAGCCATGCAGATGATGGTGCCGCAGACCAAGAAATGGACTGCACCTGACTGACAGTCAGGCATGCCCCCGGTCATCGCACCGCTGCGTTCACCCGGCTCAGGATCTTCAGGCGCTGGTCACGTCAGCCAGTGCTGCCTCCACCCGCCCACCGGTATCGGTGTTTAGGAGGCCAGATCATGAGATGCCCTTGCTCCCGGATGTAAGGAGCCGCCAGTCCCGCGTTAGAGGACATCCCCACAGGTCGCAGGGGCCTTGATCCCTGATAACACTCAACATTCTTGGCGGGATGACGTGGGGCGAGGATCGGATATCGGAAAGTGAGGTGACTGACATGGCATTGGTGGGTAGACGAGATGGCCGCAATTTCGGCTATGGCAGGCAATTGAGCTATGCAGGGCCGCAGGCGCTGAAAGACATGTTCGGCGGTGGCCACTACGGTACGGTCAAGGCGCACTGTGATCGGTGGCAGGCATTCGTGAAGTGGTGCCGCTCCGAACAAGGGCCCGGTATCAATGATGCGCGGCAGATTGATCGGAAAGTGTTGGCCGACTATGCGGCGTATCTACGCGAAGTCGTTGAGCGCGGTGACCTCGCCATCAGCACCGCGCAAAACCGGCTCTCCAGCCTTAACAGGACCATGGCAGCGCTTCGCGGTGATCAGTACGTAAAATTGCCAAGTCCGAGCAAGGCACTGGGCATGCAGCGCACCGGGGGTCGTCAATCGGTGCCGCAGGGCCAAGATCGCGACCACATCCAGCGAATAGTCGAGGCACTTTGCAGCTGTCAACATCCAAGGGCTGCAGCGATCGTGCAACTGGCACGTGCCACCGGTATGCGCTTGCGTGAGGCCATCTTGGCTGATCTGCCAAGACTAAGCCGTGAGGCTAACGACCTAGGCAGGATCAACATTCAGGATGGCACCAAAGGCGGTCGCGTCGGTGCCTCGGCGCCGCGTTGGATTGCGGTGGACGACCATGTTCGAGGTGCACTTAGTTTTGCACGGCAGGTGTCGCCTGCCGGTAGCCGCAATCTGATTGCGCCAAGCGAAAGCTTCCTGAAAGTTTTGCAGACAATCGTCCGCCCTGCCCGGGACATCCTGCATGCACACAATCTCAGAGGCTTCCATGAACTCCGCGCCGCGTACGCATGTGAGCGCTATCAGCAAATCACTCAGCACCGGGCGCCTATCAACGGCGGGCAACGCTGTGAGCTAAATCAGCACCTTGACCGCGAAGCCCGGAGACAAATCAGCTATGAGCTGGGGCACGGTCGGATCGATGTGGTCGCTGCCTATGTAGGAGGCCGGCCATGAGCAAGCCCTTCGACATGGAGCTGTTCCTCGCTGGAGTGCTGACAGGCTCGCACGCTACGCGGCGACGTCATTTGCGCCAGGCAAAAATCATTCAGGCTGCAATCGAAGAGCGCTGGCAGCGGGAAAACCCTTGGACTTGGCAAAGGAAGCATGTGGTGTGGTTTCTTGAAAATCGCTTGAGCGATCACAGTCATGCAACGCAGTATTACTACGTGCTGACGGTCCGGCTGCTAGCGCGACGTCTAGGAACGTCATGGGTATTCAAGCCCTGATGGGGACACTGCTGGCGCTCACAATCTATTCATGTTGCGCATCAATACACCGACGATCAGCTTTCTAGTCCGACGAAGCTTTTCGAGCTATGATGAAGTCAAATAGCCATCATTCTCGGGAGCCGTAGTGAACCAAATTCAAACCATGGACGGGGCAGTGAATGGTCCGCAGCCCGCAGACGGCGCAGCTCTTCAACCGAATCAGCTCAAAATTTTTAATGCTGCAATTCAAAAAATTGATGTTCAGAATCAGACTTTGGGAGATCCATTCTATCGGACAGCTGAAACTGACATTAAAAATTACCTAACAGGTCTGATTGACGAGCTTTTGAAAAACAAAAGGAATCAGTCATTCAAAATCGAGACAACAGGCGAAGTCGGAAAACTAGTAACCGGACTTTCAACAACAAAATTTAAAGAATTTGCAAAAGATCTTAGTGAACGGCTTCTTAATCTCGAAGTCAACGTTCAGACTCAGCTAGGTAAATTTACCACCTTACGCAGCGGCAGCCTATTTTGCTGTCATTTTCAGCTTGATGAAAAAGCATGCTTACTAATTGTAAAGGTTGACCACGCCGACTTCATAAACGAGACCACCTTCATAAAAGACACTGGATTACCCGCCAAACATCGCGCTCAGAAATGTGCTATTTTCGAGATAATTAATGGAATACTTGCTGAGACGGTTATCATTATTGATAGTGCACCTTCGGTAACCGAGTACTGGTGGAAAGACTTTTTAACACTCACAGCATTATCTTCACCCCAGATAAACACGCTTCGAGCATTCACCGCCGTAGAAGGCCTCCTAGCCGCTAAGGTGAAGCCAAAATCAAAAAGTGACTACTGGACACTCCGCAACGCTCTTGTGGGATATTTTACAACACGCCCCCAATGCAGCTACCCGGACATGGTGAACGAGTTATTTAGCGCGTACAAGCCTGATAATCCGGATGTTTCTATGCCGGAATTTATAGTGGCAGCAAACTTGCTCCCCAGTAAGAAAATTGATGGATTTGATACCCATTTTGATCTAACCCCCTCAGTCATCAATGCAAAAATCAAAAGACAGATCAAACTATCACATAACGTGGACCTTCGCATTACTGGCGAAGTTGAAGACATTAAAAACTTCTTTTCCACAGGCGAAGAAAATGGAAGAAAGTTTCTGAAGATATACTCTGAAGAAGGTTATAACGCATTTAATCGCAAGGAAAGCGATGATGATTCCATTGGGTAACATAATTTATTCTATATCACCTGGTGCAACTTTAAAATCGGCCACCGAGTCCACTGAGGATTACACCACGGCATATAACTGTTCAGCTTTTAATACAAATTCTGAAGCATTAGCGGAGGTCCTTAAAGAGATCAACTCTCGCGACAGTTTTACCTTAGCGTTCACACCGCGATCATCTGAAACCTCGTTTTCGCTTTCTAGTCGTGACCCAGGCAAAATTGAAGAATTTTATCAAAACCTGAAAATTTGGAATGACGCATTCGGAAGCCTCAGCGGGTCATTGAAGCTCAGGGTAGGTAAGGTCGCCCAAAGAAAAACTCTGTCGATCTACTCACTTTCCGCTTTTGCAGACTATTTATGCAAAGGCAGCCCAGCCGAGGTAATAGGAAAGGTTTTCAACCTAGCTAAAACCGCATATTATCTTGAATCCAGCGAGCTTAACCAATTGACCAAAAGCTCGCTATTATGCTTTGGTCCGAAGCTGGCAACTGACAACTACCCCACAAATCCTGAGCCCAGCTACAAGTCAAAACACATTGAGCTTAGGTCAAAGGCCTGTTCCGTTTACGCAAATATCAATACTAACTTTATACCATCTGACTTTGTATTTGATAAGAGTATCCTTGGGCATCCTCTATCTGAAACTTTTGACAGGCTATCTTTAATATGCTGCCTAATGGCACTGTCTGACATCACCAAAATTGATTCCAGTGGAGAGATAGCTTATACAGTCAAAGGGTACACCACCGAAAAACTTTCTGTAACCAATCTTTCAGATGTGGACACATCTTCAATCCATCAATACCTCGCCGTTTATCAATGGGCGTATACTGAAGGCAATATAATAGACAAACTCGGCATCTGCCGAAACCTCCTCACTATACATGCAACTGATGGAAAGCTCTTAAAGCTGAAAGAGGGGTTGCTAGAATCAATCACGTCCAATCATTCAATTTACTTAAAAGACAACCTAAAACAGTACATTGATTTAAAGAACAAACTTTCTGAACAAATACAGAAAGGTTCAGAAAAGGCATCCGACATCGCAAAAAATATCACCAACTATCTACGCACATCTATTTTCTCACTGACATCTTTTCTCTTTTCAGCCTTTTTAGTTCGAACCCTAGCCAAACCGACAGCTGCCGAACCATCAATAATAACACCTAGCGTATACTGGCTGTTTCTGCTTATAGCCGGTATCTCCCTTGCGATTCTGGCCTACGCACTCGCAGAAACTAACGCAGAAAAAATTCGATATATCAAGAGCTATAAGGCATTCAAATCCCGGTACACCGACCTTCTCAGCAAAGAAGATATTAGCTTTATTTTTAACAATGACAAAGATTTTAACCGAGACATAAACTACATTAAACGCACAAGAAAAAAGTCAGTCATACTGTGGCTATGCATTTTAACAATTACGACATCAATTGTGACTGTCATGCGGATAAATTGCCTGTAGCCCTGCACACCTACAACAGGGGCTGTCGCTGAGTATAGGCCCACCAGGCAACATCTGGACCGCGTAGGTCTTTGACCAAATCTGCAACACGCTCCATAAATAGGCATAGACCACAAATTGAATGCAGGTGTAAGTCAACAGCGCTAATAGCGTGACGCTAGTACTCATGAAAACACCTATGTCGCGTGTCATGTAAGCGTAAACACGCCAGCTTTTTCAACATAGGGTGTCGTCGCCAGGAAGCCAACAGCGAATATAAGCATCACCATCGCTGCGATCACAAATGCAATCGGAGCGCCTATGTAGTTACCCTATGCGATATGGTACGTTACCACCAGTTACAGTCAGTAGTGCGGGGGCCTGTTGCTCCATGGTGCTGCCGTCACGCAGCTTCTGCCTCTATGCGGTTTAGCTCCGTGAGATCAATCTTTGAGGAGGCTTACGCATTCCACGGTTGCAAAGGGGGCAACCTGCGCACCTCACTCGACATTTGGGCTTTGATCGCTTGAGTTTACTTAACGGGTTCCCGAGACTGTGGATCTAGCGAAGGTCCGCTCTGGGTCGGTCGCAGCATTTCGCAACAGGCAGCAAACGGCCAAAAGCGGTCGCCTGCAATTGCCGAGATTGGAATAGGTCAACAGCTAATGACTACCCCACCCTCTGCGTGCCATTCACCTCGAAAAAAGTACAGTTCAAATAACTATAGTTCGTATATGCTCAGTCCCAGAGCAAATCCGATTGGGTAAAATATGTTTTGCCAGCGTACGTAAGCTAACTCTGTACCCGCGAAGGAGGTCTCATCGTTTCCTAGGCGTAAAAGTTTGGCATTAGCAAGGTATTTGTGAGTGTAAGCTCCGATAGTGTTTTCACTGATCTTTTCTGGCAGCACAGCACGAATAGGGGCTCTATAGACCGGATCATCTGCAACCACCATGAACTCGTCAAAAAAATGCGCAAAACTTTCTAGGTGTTCGCCCAAATCCAACGAATAAAGTTCACTTGCCAAAGTATTGAACTTAATTTCACCCTTATCATACTCCACGATAGTTGCATTCAGATGTTCTATTTCATTGTGTAATTCTTTAGGACAGAATACGAAAGCCGTGACAAATGATTTTTCATGCAGCCACTCAATTGCATGAGGGATAATTTTTTCAAGCGACTGAGGGGTGAGTTTCTTCTCGGGGTGAATCTCGCGGTAAAACTTTAGAGCCTCATTCATCTGCTTTTTGACAAATGAGTAGTCAACGTACATAACCCGATACTTAGCAGGAGCCCGCTGCATGCGCTCTTCGTACATCTGACGCACCTCCGAAACGCACCCCAGTGCGTCTTTCGCGATCTCTCGACCTGTGAAACGGATAACAGTGTAGCCGGCTCGGCTTAGATAGCGTTGTCTGACAGCATCCTTCTCCAACTGTTCTCTTGTTGAATGTGAGGAATGACCATCAAGCTCAATGATTAGTCGCGCATCTTTTAAGATAAAATCCACCCGATAGCGATGGTGCTTATCCGCATCACCAAACCAATGCTCTCTTTCAATCAGGCCCGCGAGGTCAGAAGCAGCTTTACTGAACTCGTCCTCAATAGGGGATGGCCCTCGATCGTGAAACCAACTCGGCGGTGTCATGGGGCGACCTAAGTTTTTCATCATGTATTTTTCTGATTGCGAAAACCGTACTTTCAACTTTTAGGTGCTCAATGTCTAGTAGCTGAGGTTCATGCGTTGCTTCGGGCTCTGTCCAAGGCTTCGTTTTAGCCAATTCTCTAGCGTTTCCTACGAGGTATTCGACTAGAGTAGAAGAGCGAATCGAAGACGGGCTTCACATTCAAGCCAAGCATATGCTATATTTTGCGCGGCGGCTGGATGACTGACCGCGGTTATGTCCGTGGGCACGAGTCCGTGCTCGACCTTTGAGGTCTTACATATTCCATCCAGCCGCCCCTCATACTCTGCAGCCTCTAATGACTACAAGACGCCTGAAAGACATTCATTCCGCCCATGAGCTAGCTCAAGCCGTAGGTGTGAGCGAGTCAAAAATATTCGAGTACGCAGTTTCGGATTGCCAGGAAGGATTTTACGAAAAGCTCGAAATCCCAAAGCGTGGAAGAAATCGTAAAGGGGAATTTAGAGAAGTCTATAAGGCAAACCACAAGTGGGTCACCCAGCTTCACCGATCTGTTTCGATGTTGGTTACGAACAGTGCAAGCTTTGGTCGGCACGTTCAAGGTTTTCTCAAGGGGCGTTCGACCCTAACTAACGCTGAACTCCACCTCCGTAAAAGCCTAATCCTTCATGCGGATATAAGAAATTTTTTCAACGCAATTACAGAACTACAAGTTGCAAAAGCTTTTTTAACAATTGGGGCGACTCCTGAAATTTCGAAATTACTAGCAAGGATTTCTACCATTGACGGATTCTTGCGTCAAGGAACTCGCTGCAGTCCAATAATTTCGAATCTAGTTTGCAAGGGGCTGGATCAAGCGATGCTAGATTTAGCCTCCACCCATGACTGCATGTATAGTCGCTATGCGGACAATATGACCATATCAGGGGCGGAAACCCCAGATATTAGCGCTATTAGTACAATTGTTAAAAACAATGGGTTTGAGCTTAGGGGGAGCGGCTGCTATATTCAGCGACGAGGCTCGAGACAGTTTGTCACAGGGCTATCCGTAGTTGATCGAGAAAGACCACGACTTCCAAAAAAATTGAAAAGCAGGCTTAGGCTTGCAGTTTACTACGCAAGCAAGTATGGAAAAGAACATTTTGAAAGAAGTAGGCACGTAGATACAGTTACACCTTCTTGGGCTCAGATGAAAGGCATGATAGCTTATGCACACTCAATTGAGCCGGATTTCGCAGAAAAACTATGGAAGCTTTTGAGGCAGTCACGCTAGCGGATTGCGGTCTCGTAAGTGCTTTTCCCTCGTGGCAACATTCTCGCCATATCTGATTCTCGTTTTTATATAGCCGATCTGGCCAACTGCAACTTGATCACCTGCGATGAAGCTAGCAGTTATTTTAGCGATAACATCCGCAAGCTCTTTAATTGCTGATATTTTTCCAAAGCTGGCCTTTAGTATAGGGCTTTCGATTTCACGGTGATAGTTTTTAGATACAAGTCTTATGGCGGCTTCTGAAAATCGTTTGGCGTTTGCTTCAGCAGTGTAAATCTCACAAATCATTTCGCGCTTGCTGCTTAATCTGTGAAGCAAGGGCAGTGTCTTAAACTCTAGTTCGTATCTAGCCTCATCCCATTTTTCAATATTTGTTTTTTTTGCGTAATAAATATAGGCAGAAAAATCTGCCACAGCCAGGTTCTGAAGGAGGACATACGCTAACACCGGTTGCGCGACTATATTTTTTAGTGGCTCCCGAACAATCTCAGATCTATTCTCATCAGGGATTAATGCGCTCCGAGCAACTTGCTCTTTCCAAGACTGTATCTGATCAGATAACTCTTCAGGTTCGTCTGTTACAATTAATGCGGTAACTGCGACATCGCTCTGCTCTATACCAACATGCGAGAACGCAAGAGAGCAAGTGATTGGGGTGGCGCCCGAGGCTCCACTGCCGGATCGTTCGGCTATCGCTTTTACTTCCTGCTGAGCAGCTATGTCTTTGAAGGAAAACAATACCAATTTACGTTGAAGTGACCTTTTGTTGTAGGTGGCAGCTTGGCCCGCTCCTTCTCTTGCTATTCCTTTAAGAGCCTCCCATAAATCAGTAGCGCGATGTTCCGCTCTGAGAACTGTCTTAAGTTCATTTATCGCTGACGTGAGCAATGGTGCACCCGAAGTCATGACTCGTAAAGACTCTATATAAAACCCTTGGAGAAATTCATATAATTCGTGCGGGGTCGCCTGGATCTGTGCGCTATCTAAAATCTTGCATAGCACATCAATGAACTCCCTGAATTTTACGCTAGCCTGAGCTTCTATAGCCCAGAATGATTCGCTACTCTCGCTACTTCGAGCACTTTCACAGACAGTTTGAACATTTCTCAGCGATGAGCTGGCGATTTCGTCTGTTAGCGCCCCATAAGTGTCATTACGGTTTTCATTTTTTGAAATGATGTAGGTCTTCCAAGAGTTAACAACAACCTCCTTGAAATCTTCATTGGTTTTAGAGGCAGATATTATAAGATGTCGTTTGACTTGAAAGTGCGCCTTCATCTGAATTGAAGTATCAAGTTCGATGACAACATCATCAAGAGGAGCGCCCAGAGCGGCTTGTTGAAGACGTACACTTTTAATTTTACTTTGTAATGGTGGCCTGACGGTCTCCGCCAGAAGAGCAGACATGAAATATGCAGCCACATGGCTTTCATAGACAAACCCGGCGCCACCGGTTAATTCAGTTGACTGAGACATAGTAGATCCATCTAGGATTTTTAAAAGGCCAATTCCATCTAATTCCGATTATTCTAAGTCGCGAATTGACCACCTTTAATGCTATCAACCCTGTCGAGAGCCTACTCCCAAATGGCCTAGGGCTTGGCGCTCCAGATCTTGCGAGTGCTTTTTACCACGGACGCGGTCCGAAAACCGCTTTTGGCCGATAGATGCCGTCTAGCAACGGTAGCCTTTCATCGATAGGTGTCGCTTACCGTCGTTGGAGAACGAGCCCCTGCTTCAGGAAAGCATGAGAGGCAGCCATGCACTGGGGGCAATCGGTCCCATTTTGACATTTCCGCCTGTATCAATGCTTAGCAAGCCCCAGGTGCCGGGATAGTTTTAGAGATAGACGAATCATCACATACAAATAAAAGCCTTACAGATCAATTAGTTAAAAACTTTTTCGATTCTTGGTGCCACCATCTCCCAAAAGCCTCGACTTCTGTCGAGGCTTTTTCGTTTCAGCTCTCCACCCCCCCTGCGACACATCGCCCACCCCACCCACTTCTTGTTTTCGCTCAATAAACCTTACGTTTAAAGCGGCTATTCCTGTGCCCGACGATTCCCGTCGACTTAAGGAGAAGTCCCATGAGTGAGCAAGAAGGCGTTGCCCTGACCCGGCGTGGCATGCTCGCCGGCAGTGTGTTGCTGGGCGTCGGCACCTCGGTGCTCGGCACTGGCCTGGCCCGGGCCGCAAGCGCCGCCCCCGCTGCCAGCACCGTCCCCGCCGTGGACCTGGCCAAGCTGGAGCGGGTCAGCGTCGAGCTGGTGCCGCCGCCGCAGGTGCATGCCCACAGCCAGCGGGCGCCGGGCAAGCCGCGGATCGTCGAGTTCCGCATGGTCATCGAGGAAAAAGAGCTGGCCATCGACACGGCCGGGGCCTACATCCATGCCATGACCTTCAACGGCTCGGTGCCGGGGCCGTTGATGGTGGTCCACGAAGGCGACTATGTGGAGCTCACCCTGGTCAACCCGGCCAGCAACAGCATGATGCACAACATCGACTTCCACGCCGCCACCGGCGCCCTGGGGGGCGGCGAGCTGACCCATGTGAAACCGGGCGAGCAGGTGAAGCTGCGCTTCAAGGCCGACCGCGCCGGGGTGTTCGTGTACCACTGCGCGCCGGGTGGGGCGATGATCCCCTGGCATGTGGTGTGCGGCATGAACGGGGCGATCATGGTGCTGCCGCGCGATGGCCTGAAGGACGCCGAGGGCCGGGGGCTGAAGTACGACAAGGTGTGGTACATCGGCGAGCAGGACTACTACATCCCCCGCGACAAGGACGGCAAGTACAAGCGCTACGCCAACCCCATGGCCAGCTTCGGCGACATGAGCCAGCTGATGAAGGGGCTGGTGCCCAGCCATGTGGTGTTCAACGGCAGCGTCGGCGCGCTGACCGGCAAGCAGGCGCTGACCGCCAAGGTCGGCGAAACGGTGCTGATCGTCCATTCCCAGGCCAACCGCGACACCCGCCCGCACCTGATCGGCGGCCACGGTGACTATGTCTGGGCGGCGGGCAAGTTCGCCAACCCGCCGCAACGCAACCTGGAAACCTGGTTCATCCCGGGTGGCGCGGCGGGGGCGGCGTTGTACACCTTCCGCCAGCCGGGGCTGTACACCTACCTCAACCACAACCTGATCGAGGCGGTGATGCTCGGCGCGGCGGCGCATGTGCAGGTCGAGGGCCAGTGGAACGACGACCTGATGAGCCAGCTGCAAGCACCGGGGCCGATCCGCTAGCGGCATTGACCTCGGTCAAGCCACTTGGCCATGCGCGGCATAGCCTGAGCGCAGGCACTCACTTCATGGAGGGAGACCATGGCCAAGAAATTTCCCAGCAACCCCAGCCATCCGGAGCGGATCTGCTGGGGCTGCGACCTGTACTGCCCGGCCAAGGCGCTGGCCTGCGGCAATGGGGCGGAGCGGACCATGCACCCGGTGGAGCTGTTCGGCGAGGATTGGGACCAGCTTGATGCGCGGCTGGACCAGCCGATAGCACCAGCGCAGGATCTCCCAGCCAACAGCCCTCAAAACGCCGTACTCACCGTCAACGCCAGGTTGCGCGGGTCGCCGTAGATCGCCCCGGCATAGAACCCGTAGCGGGTGTAGTAGTGCTTGTCGAACAGGTTGTTGGCGTTGAGGCTGACGCTGGTGTCGTCGGTCAGCTGGTACTTGGCCATGGCATTCCAGATGGCATAGCCCGACCAGTTCACATCGCTGGCGCCGCGGCTCACGCCGTTGCTCGGCTGGCCGGCTGGCGAGGAGATCGCGCGGATGTTGCTCTGCGCGGTGACCCCAGCGCCGAGGGTCAGGCGCTCCAGCGGGCCGGACAGGCGATAGGTGGTCGAGGCCTTGAACAGGTGCGACGGGTCGCTGCGCCCGTCGCTGTCCAGGCGCCGGTAGTGCAGGTAGGTATAGCCGCCGTAGACATTCCAGTTGGGGCTCAGGGCGCCGGCGACTTCCAGGTCGATACCGTCGGTTTCCTGGCCGGAACCCGCCTTGTAGGCGGTGGCGCCGGTCGGGGTCAGCAGGTCGCCGTCCATGACGGCCTTGTTTTCCTGCTTGGTGCGAAAGTAGGCGGCGGAGGCGTTCAGGCGGCCATCGAACCATTCCCCCTTGATCCCGCTCTCGTAGCTCTGGCCACGGATTGGCTCGACCTTGGTGCCGCTGGCGGTCTCCTCGGTCTGCGGGTTGAAGATATCGGTGTAGCTGGCGTACAGCGAGTAGCTGTCGTTCAGGTCGTAGACCACGCCCATGTAGGGGGTGACGATGCCATTGTTCTGCTGGTTGCTGCGCACGCCGCTGACGTTGCGGCTGGTGGCTGAGTAGTCGGTGGTACGCACGCCGAGGATCACCGCCAGCGGGTCGCTGAGGCTCAGGCGCGTGGCGGCATACATCCCTTGCAGGCGGGTGGTGGTCTTGCTGTGCAGGCCGGTTTTCGACGCCAGCATGGCGTAGTCGTCGTCCACGCCGTCGAGCCAGTTGCTCAGGCCCAGGCCGTTGTTGGCGCGGAACTGGCAGCCGGCGCCGCCGTTCACCGTCTTGCCGCCGCCGACCATGCTGCAGCTGTACTGCGGCGACCAGGCCACGGTGCGGCTGTCGTTGTAGCCGACCATCGCCTGGTGGGTGCGGCCGAGCAATTGGAACGGGCCGGACAGGTCGATCTGCGCCGATTGCTGGGTGGTGTCGGTGGAGCTGTGCACGCCATTGAGCACCGCGCCGCTGCCGTCCTGGTCCCAGTAGCCGCCGTAGACGCCACGGCCGGATGAGTTGACCTTGGCCAGGCCGCGATGGTTGAGGGCCTCGCCGCTGCTCTGGGCGACCTTGAGGTCCAGGCTCCAGTCGTTGTCGAACTGGTGCGACAGCGAGCCGAAGGTGGTGCGGGTGATGTATTCGCCGAAGCTCCAGCTCGGCACCACGTTGGTGCTGCGCGGCAGGTCGGTCTTGCTGCCGTCGCCGTACCAGATCGGGATGTTGGCGCCCCAGCCGCCACCGACCACCTTGTTGTATTCGTATTGGTAGCCGGCGCCGAGGGTGGTGGCATCGTCCAGGTCGAATTCGAAGTTGGCCAGCGCGGCGCGTGAGCGCTCGGACTGGTTGTCGCGGAACGAGTTGGCGTCCTGCTGGGTCATGACCAAACGCGAGCGCAGGCGGCCGTCCTCGCTCAGCGGCAGGTTCAGGTCGGCCCCCAGGCGGCGCTTGTCCCAGCTGCCATAGGTGGCGTAGGCACTGCCGCCGAAGGTCTTGCCCGGCGCCTTGCGAATCAGGTTGACGGTGGCCGACGGGTCGCCGGTACCGCCGAGCAGGCCGTTGGCGCCGCGCACGATGTCGATGCGCTCGTACAGGTCCATGTTCAGGGCGTTGCCGCCGCCACTGAAGTCCGAACCGCCGGGGAACTGCAAGCCATCGATCTTCCAGTTGCTGATCGAATAGCCACGGGCGCGGAAGTCGGTGCGCCCGCCCACTTCCATCTTGCTCATGCTCACCCCGGGGGTGGTGTCCAGCGCCTGCTCGATGGTGTGGATGTCGCGGTCGTCCATCTGCTGGCGGGTGATGCTGGTGACCGACTGCGGGGTCTGCCGCGGCGTCAGCTTCAGCCCGGTCGAGCTGCGGGTGCTTTCGACGGTGTAGCCGATCTGGCCGCTGTCGTCGGCCACCGGCAGGGCGCTGCTGTCGATGGTGGTGGCATCCAGCTCCACGGCCTGGTTGCCGGCCGTGGCGGTGGCTGACAGCCCAAGGGCAACGAAGAAGGCAAGCGGGGTGAGGCGACTGCCGCCTCGGTGAACGGGGTATGCGTCGGTCATGATGCTCTGTCGTACCATTTGGGAAGGTTTCGTATTCGCAGATGATTTTTTGTTACGATTCTAGGCATCCGCCCCTTCGGCGCCATGGACGGCATGTACGGGGATGTAATCGAACGTAATGCGCAGCCAGGCTGCTGCCTCGCACAGGTATCCCCGCACCATGAGCACGACCCTGCTGGTCGTCGACGATGACGACGAAATCCGCGAACTTCTCTGCGATTACCTGGCCGATGCCGGTTACCAGGCCCTGGCCGCCGGCAACGGCGAGCAGATGCGCGAGCAGTTGGCGCGCCATGCCGTGGACCTGGTGGTGCTCGACCTGATGCTGCCCGGCGAGGACGGCCTGAGCCTGTGCCGGCAGTTGCAGGCGCAACCCGGCCTGGCGGTGATCATGCTGTCGGCCAAGGGCAGCACCCTGGACCGCATCATTGGCCTTGAGGTGGGTGCCGACGATTACCTGGCCAAGCCTTTCGAGCCCCGTGAGCTGGTGGCGCGGATCAAGGCCGTGCTGCGCCGGCCACAACGCCTGGAAACCGCGGCGCAGGACGCCACAGTAGAGCCCCAGCGGTTCGCCGGCTTTCGCCTCGATCACGTCAAGCGCCTGCTCACCCTCCCCGACGGCCAGGCGCTGACCCTGCCCCGCTCCGACTACCGGGTCTTGCGCGAACTGCTCGAGGCCAACAACCGCGTGGTCTCGCGCGATCAGCTGACGCGCAGCGCGTTTGGTCGCGACCACCTGCCCGACGACCGTTCGGTGGACATGTGCATCAGCCGCCTGCGCCAGCAACTGCGCCGCGCCGCCAGCCAGGGCGCGCAGATTCTCACCATCCGCAACGAAGGCTACCTGCTGAGCCTGGCCCGCGAAGCCCTGGGCGCCTGAGGTGCGCTGGCTTCGCCGGCTGTGGCCGCGCACGCTGTTCGGCCAGCTGCTGCTGATCATGATCAGCGGCACCCTGGTGATCCAGTTGCTGTCCAGCAGTATCTGGTTCGACGTGCGCTTCGCCCAGGTGCTGGAGGCGCCGGTGCGGTTGATCGCGGCGCGCAGCGCGCCGTTGATCGCCCAGGCCGACTGCCATGGCGCGGCCCTCGCGGTGCCCCGTCACTACCAGGTGCGTTGCGCCGAAACCCTGCCCGAGGGCGAGCACGACGAACGCCGCGGCCGACGGCGGATCGAACTGCTGCTGCACCAGGCGCTGGCCTACGAACTGGGCCGCGACCCACAGGCGCGCTTGCTCAAGGTGCGGCTCACCGACGAACAGGGCCAGCCAATCGTCTGGCGCAGCCTGTTCGGCCTGCGCACCGCCCAGGCCCACCTGGAGTTCGCCGTGCCCCTGGCCGACGGCCATTGGCTGACCATCGATGGCCAGGAGCTGCAGGGCTGGAGCGGCGAGTCGGCCTGGGTGCTGATCAGCGACTACCTGCTGCGGGTCTATGCCTTGCGCATCGTCGCCGTGCTGCTGGTGTGCCTGGTGGCGGTGCGCCTGTGCCTGCGCCCGTTGCGCCGCCTGGCCGATGCGGCCCGGGGCCTGGGGCACAACCTCGAACAACCGCCGCTGCCGCTGGATGGCCCGGAGGAAGTGCGCCAAGCCGCCCAGGCCTTCAATGCCATGCAGCAACGGCTGATCGGCATGGTCAACGACAAGGCCTACTTCCTCGCCGCCGTGTCCCACGACCTGCGCACCCCGCTGACGCGCATGCGCCTGCGCCTGGAGCGGCTGGAAGATGGCGAACACAAGGAGCGCCTGCGCCACAACATCGCGCAAATGGACGGCATGATCGGCCAGGTGCTCGACTACCTGCGCGCCGGTGAACAGCAGAACCTGCAACAGGTCGACCTCGACCGCCTGGTGGCCCGGCTGTGCGTCGACCTTGCCAGCACCGAGGAACCCTTGCCCATGCATGGCCAGGCGGGCCAGGCGCGGGTCGACGCCCTGCTGTTGCAGCGCTGCCTGCAGAACCTGCTGGTCAATGCCCTGCGTTATGCCCAGGACGTGTCGGTCACCCTGGAAAGCACCCGCCATGGGCTGTGCATCCACGTCGACGACCGCGGCCCCGGTATCGCGCCGGGCTTGCTGGCGACCGTCACCGACCCGTTCGTGCGTGGCGAAGGCTCGCGCAACCAGGCCTCGGGCGGTTACGGCCTGGGGCTGAGCATCGCCCAGCGCATCGCCGCCAGCCACGGCGGTGAACTGCAGCTAAGCAACCGGGCAGACGGTGGGCTGCGGGTCAGCGTGCGCCTGCCCGCAGGTGGCCCGGCCTGACTACTTGCACTCGCCCTGGAGGATCTTCAGCGCCGCCTCGGCCAGAAAGCCCGAGCGGCTCTTGTGTTCGGGGTGGTTCTGCACGTAGCTGTCGATGCGGGTGAGCAGGTAGGCCGGCAGGGTGATGTTGAGCTTCTCGGCCTTGCCCAGGTAGCGGGTGATATCGATATCGATCAACGCCCAGGTGCAACCGGCGTAGGCCGGATTGGCCGCATGCGCGGTGACCTTGCTGGCCTTGGGGATCTCCTGCTGGTCCTGGGCAAGCAGCTCGAGATGGCCCTCGATCGCCTCGCGGGCCATGGCGATGGCGTTGTCGAGGTCTTCACCCGCCGAAAAGCAGCCAGGGATGTCCGGTACTTCCACGCCCCAAGCGTACTGGTCGTCACCGGGAAGGATGGCGATGGGAAACAACATGGGATAAAGCCTCCTCGTCAGCTGGCGTAGACGATCCGCGCCTGGCGCAGGATGCTGGCCGCGGTGGCGGGCAGCAGGTCCTTCTTCGGGTGCGGGATGGTTACCAGCCCAGGTTTGTCGGGGTGCTTGAAGTGATGGTGGCTGCCTTTGCAACGCACCAGGTACCAACCATCGGCCTCGATCACCGAAATCATTTCACGGCTGTTCATGAACCCATTCCTTGGGCTGGCCGATTGGTGGTTAGTATAACCACCAAACAAGCATTATCAACACCATACCCACCACGGCGACGAGCGGGCACCCCGAGTGGGGCAAGTATGGTGAGGGGATCCGGGTTGCGAAGCAGAGAAGTGATGCGCGATCTTTCGCCAACAAAACTGCCCAGGGCCTAGCGACGCGCCTGGCGCCTTTGCTGGCGGTACTCCGCCAGGCGCATGCGCATCTCGCGATAGCGCTGGCTGTTGAGCAGCAGCAAGGCCACCAATGCCGCCAGCAGGCTGCCGCTGTAGATGAACATGTTCGGTCCATGCCCATAGGTGGGCAAGGTGATCAGCATGCACGCCACGCACATCCCGGCTATCAGCCAGCAACCCCAGGCCCGGCCACGCACCACGGCGCCATGGCCCAGGGCGAACAGCGCAAACAGGCCATACAGGCCCAAGGGGAACAGGCCGTCCTGCGCACAATGACGGCAGTAGGTGCTCCAGGCCAGGGCGAAGGTCCAGGCAACGGCGATGATCGAGGCGAAAAACGCAGCGATGAACACGCCGAAGTAGCGCCGGAGAAAATCCTTGAGCGGGGCATGGCGCGTCATTCGCTGAGTTCCTCGTAAAGCCCGACAGCCAATCCTTGCACCGTGCCGCTACCAGCAAGGCCGATGAAGCCCCCCACAGAGTCCTTGATCAGTGTCTGGGTGGAGTGGCTGATCTGGGTTGGGGTAAAGCGCTTGACCAGTTCACCCGCGCTCTGCCTGAGCTTCAGTTGCTTGGCGGTCAAGGCAGGATGCTTGATGGTCAGCAACTCGGTAGTCAAAGCCTTGCGTTGCTGGCGGCTCAGCGAACGCGTCAGTTGATACCAGCTGTTGCCGGTAGCGGCCTTGCGCACCTGGAGAAACTTCAAGGTGGTCAGGCCCGATGCCCCCACGCCCATCAGCGACACCGCATCGAGTACAGGCGTGGCCGCCTGGTACCAGGTTTCCTGGTCCATGGCGTCATTAAGCGACGGATCGGTGGCCTCGAAGGCCGTGCGCACCAGGCCGATGCCGCACTGCGCGGTACTGGCCGTGGCGGCTGCGTAGCCGACGGCGGTCAGGGCCAGGCTCGCACCACCGGAAAACGGCACCGCGATGGTGCCGCTGAACATGACGATCCACCCCAGCACGGCGCCGGCGCATGACAGGGTGGTGTTGACCGCCTCCTTCACCACTCGCGCTTCTCGTGGGTTGGTTTGCAGTTGGTTCATGAACTGCTCTGGCGAGGTGTAGCGCGGTGCCTCGCGCAGGATGATGCGCTTGGGTTTGATACTGCAGATCGGTTGAAACTCGCGCAGCGTCATGACGTTGTAGTCGGCGTCGATATACACGACGCCCGCGCCGACGATGCCGGGGTCGGCGTCAATCGCCTTGAACAGCTTCTGCTGATCGATACGCCCCTGCATGCGCTGACGCGCCATGAATTGCGAGGTGTTGCCCAGGGGATTGGCAAGCAGGTCTGTCACGAATCGGTTTCCTTACACAAAGATCAGGGCCTTCAGGGCAAGTCGCATCGGCGCACCGCCGCTCCCACAGAAACAGCGCAGGCCGCTGGCACCGAGATTTCTCAGTCCGGCGCGATCCCTGTGGGAGCGCTTCAGCCGCGAACACCGGCATAGCCGGTGCCAGCCATCGCGCCGCCTGGTTCGCCAGCAAAGCTGGCTCCTACATGTTCCGCGCGGCGGATGTGGGAGCCGGCTTGCCGACGCGGCCGCGGTATCAAACGTTAGGGCAAGGCACCGGCGCCCAGTCACCCATGTCCGGGTTGCGGCACATGGCGTTGACCTGGTCGGCGCCAGCCTTGGCCACCTGCTGGGCCTCGGTCTTCTTGCCGTTGGCGTTCTGCAGGGTCTTCTCGGTGGCTACCGCTTCCTGCGGCACCTTGGTGTTGGTCTTGGCCGGCTGAACCTTTTTAACGTCCTTCTTCTTGCCGGTGGTGACCACCTTCGGCGGCTCGGCCACGGCCACCACCTCGGTGCGCTGCACGCCCACCTGCTTGAGGTCCTGCTCGTAGGCCTGGGTGTAGTTGTTGAGGTTCTCACCGAGACGGCCGTTGACCGTGGTCAGCAGGTTGTTCGACTCCTGCAAGCCGGCAACGATCTCGGCCAGGCGCTTGCGGCCTTCGGTGTCGTTGATGCGGCCCGACTTGCGGTTCTGGATCAGGCTGGCGAACTCGCGCTGGTAGCAGCTCTGCGACGACTTGGCGTAGGCGGTGGTGCGGTCCAGGTCGGCGGCGCTCTTGTCGATGTCGGCCGCGTACGAGGCAATGCGCTGCTTGTCGTCGCTGATCTGCTTCTGGCGCTCGGTGTAGTAGCCAGCCGCGCCGCCGACCAGGGCACCCCCGGCGGCGCCGATGGCGGCGTTGCGGCCGCGGTTTTCCTTGTCGACCAGGGCGCCTGTCAGGGCACCGCCGACCGCGCCGAGCAGCGCGCCGGTGGTGACCGAGCGGGTCATGTCACCGTCGGTGGAACGCAGGTGCTGCACCGGCTCGTAGCAGTTGGGGTAGTACTCGACCTTGGTCGTGGCGCCGACCTTGGACGCCGGCGAACTGGCGCAACCGCTCAGCAGCACGGTGCTGAAACCGGCGGCCAGCAGCAGCGCGGTACGGGCCTGGGATGCGGTGATCAGGGGTTTGCGGGTGGACATGGTCTGGTTTCTCTTCTTGGGTTTCTCGGTAACCGGGGGCGTCATGCCTCCCGGGAGTCCTTTCTAGGGAAGCTGTCCTTAGGCTCGCGGGGCGGCCGATGCCAGCAGCTCCTTGAGGATCGTCGCCGGATCGGCCCGCCGGTTCTGGCGGTACTCCCCGACGTGGCGGACGAACAGGGTGGCGCGGGTCACCAGGCTGTTGCCCAGGACCGGCTTGCGATTGAGTTCTTCCTTGACCCGCTGGAACTGCGCCTGGATCACCGCATCGGTGTAGCGCGTGCCACTGGCCAGGTTGTCGATGTAGATCGCCACGGCACCGTCGAGGGCCGCGCGGCCGTTGGCGATGGCCGCGCCGTACATGCGCGCGCTGGTCTGGTCGCCCGAGGCCTGGGCCTTGGCCTGGGTGTTCTGCAGGTTGGTCAGGCGGATGTTGTAGTTATTGATGGTCTCGGCCACCAGCGCGGCGGACTGGATCAGGTTGCCGGCGGCTTCCTCGCGCTGGCGGGCGATCAGCGAGACGTTGCGCTTGAGCTCTTCGTTGACCAGCCCCAGCTCGGCCTGCTGGCGTGGGTCGCTGGCGGCGGCGATGATGCTGTCCAGGCGCTTAGTCGGGTCCTGGGCGGCGTCGATGTCATCGGTCAGGCTGGCCAGGCGGCCTTCCTTCTGCCACTGCTCGAACAGCTCCTGGTAGCGCGAGCGCGGCGCCGACAAGGCGCCGATGGCGACCCGGAAACCGGTGGTCTCGTTGCGCTGCTCGGTGCCATCGGCGCCGAACAGCGGGTACTCGCGGCGCATGCCGGTGAACAGCGTGCCCTCGCCTTCGAGGTAGTTGCCGCCCTTGACCACGAAGCCGCCGTAGGCGCCTTGCAGGCGGCCGGCATGCACCAGCTGGAACGACTCCTGGACCATCTCGGCGGCGTTGCCGATCACATCAAACAGGCCCAGCGGGTTGGGTTGCTTGCTACCGATCGGCATCAGTCGCGCCGCCTGCCCGGTGCCGCCGGCCACCTGGTTGAACACCGCGAAATCACCCAGCGGCCCCTCGCTGTCGGCGCCCTCGACCTTGCGCGGGAACAGACGCCCTTCCAGCTCCTGGCGGCTGACCGCCGAACCACCACGGGCAGCGAACTCCCACTCGACTTCGGTGGGCAGGCGCACGAAGCCCGTGCCGCCATCCTCGGCCTTGCTGCCACGGCCACTGACCGGCAGCAGGTCGCGGTGATGTTTCATCAGCCAGGCGCTGTACACCGCGGCGAAACGCTCGGCCTCGAAGCGCGACAACTTCACCTTGGGCAGACGCCCCGCCGCATCGTTGCTCGCGTCGCAGGCCGGGGCAGCCTCGCCGCTGGCCAGCGACTGCGCCTGGGCCATCACCTGGGCATACTGGCGCGCGGTAACCTCGTACTTGCCGATGAAGTACATCATCGGCGTCAGCGGGCTACCTTTGTCGACCTTCGGCAAGGTCGGGCCAACGGCCTTCTGCCACTGCGGCGCCAAGTCCTGCAGGCTGAACTGGCCATTGATGAAGTCGCGTCGGTAGCCCGAGATGAACGACTGCTTGTAGCCGGCCTCGCCTTCGCTGAACGGGTAGCCGAGGTTGACCTCACGGTCGTCGAGGCTGCCCTGGGCCAGCACGTAGACACTGCGCAAAACCAGCTCGCCGCCACAGGGCAGCGGCAGGCTGACATCGCCCGGCAGCGGCTTGGGGTTATCAAGCTTGCTCTCACTCCCAGCCTGGGACTGGGCGACCGGCTTGGCCTTGTCGTCGCCATCGGCCTGGGAACAGGCGCCCAGGCTCAGTGCGGTGAGGATCAGGGCAGCGGCCCCGAGACGGCGGTCAGACATCACGGATTCCTTGGCAAGCCTCGATGCGCGCCACCCGCCAGCCGCCGAGGGCGGCGGCGGCAGTGCTGGCCAGCAGCACGGCGCACAGCGCAACGAGGTAGTGCATGGGTAGCAGGTGGCTGGCGAATTCGCCGGGCACCTGCATGAAAAGTCGGTTCAGGCCGTGCTCGGCCAACAGGTACAGCAGGCCCGCCAGGGCGGCGGCGAACAGCCCGCTGTACAGTGCCTGGAGCATCACGAACAACAGCAGCGCGGCGGTGCCGAAGCCCAGCAGGCGCAGCACCGCCAGTTCGCGTTGCTTGCGCTCCACCGCCGCCACCGCGCCCGCGGCGATGGCCGCCACCGCCCCGGCCACGGCCAGGCTGGCGATGATCCAGAACACCAGGTCGAGGTTGCGGCTGAGCGACTGCACCTGGGCGATCTGCGCGGCCTGGGTCGACACCAGCAACTTGCGCTGGGCAAAAAACTGGCGCAGCGGCTCGACATCGCCCAGCTCGCGGGCGTACAGGCGAAACGCCGGGTACACGCGCTGGCGCGCGTCATCCGCCGCGCTGCCCTGCCAGCCCAGCGCGGGTACCGCGCGGCCGTCACGGTAGTCTTCCACCGCCTCCAGCAGCGCCAGCGGCGCGAACAGGCCATCGCGCTCGAAGGCTGCCAACGGCAGCACCGCGCTCACCTGCAGCCGGGTCTGGCGCCACTGCACCTGCCCGGCCTGCTGGCGGCTGAAGCTGGCCTGCAGTTGGTCACCGGCCCCGGCGCCGAGCTTTTCCGCGGCGGTGAAGCTCAACACCACCTGTTGCAGGCCGGTGGGCGGCGTCACCTGTTGCAGCAGCGGGTCACCGGCGGCGGTGGGCAGCATCTCGACCGTCACCCCGCGCCCCTGCGCCGGCAGCAGCAGTTCGGCGGTGGCGGCGATCTGCCGGGTACGCGGGATAGCGAAGGCCACCCCCGGTTGCTGGGCCAGCTCGGCGATGAACGCCTCACGGAAACGCCCGCCCCCCAGCGGGATGATCTCGCGCACCCCGGGGTCGCGTTGCAGGCGCTCGGTCAGGCTGCCGACCAGGCCGAACTTCAGGCCGAACAGCACCAGCAACGGCGCGATCACCGCCACCAGCGCCAGCACACCACAGGCCGACAGCCGCGCATCGTTGCGGTAGTCCTGCCAGGCCAGCCCGGCGATCAGCAACGGGCGCATCAGGCGGCCCTCGCCAGGGTCGCGGTGACGCCACCGTCGGCATCGCGCCGGCAGCTCATGCGCAGCAGGCGCAAGCCCGCCGCGCGGGCCAGGGCTTCGTCATGGGTGGCGACCACGCAGGTCACCTGGCGCGCATCGGCTTCGCGCAGCAGCAACTGCATGACCCGCTCGGCGTTCACCGGGTCCAGCGCGGCGGTCGGTTCATCGGCCAACAGCAGCGCCGGGCCATGGGCCAGGGCACGGGCGCAGCTGACCCGCTGGCGCTGGCCGAGAGACAGCGTGGCGGGTTTTTTGGCCAGCTGGTCGTGCACATCCAGGGCCTCGGCCAGGTGCTCGACGCTGCCGTCGTCGCCCAGCCCGAGCAATTGCCGTGGCAGGCGGATATTGCCGCGCACATCGAGAAAACCCAGCAACCCGCCGGCCTGCAACACATAACCCAGGTGGCGGCTGCGCAGCGCCGCCAGGCGGTCGAGCTGGCGTTCGCGCCACAGCCCGGCCACGTCCGTGCCACCGACGCAAAAACCTGCCGCCGTATCCGGCGCCAGCACCAGTGCCAGCAGGTCGAGCAAGGTGCTCTTGCCGCAGCCGCTGGGGCCGACCAGCGCTACCCGCTCGCCCGCGCCCAGGTGCAGCTGGTCGACCTGCAGGCTGTAGCGCTGGGCACCCTGCCCGCGCGTCTTGCGCACCTCGTCCAGGCGAATCATCACGGCAGCGTCGACAGCGGCACACGGTACAAGGCGTCGCCCGGCTCGGCCTTGCCGAAGCGCACCCAGTTGGCCATGTCGTTGTGGAAGGTTTCGTACAGGCGGATCTTCGAGTCCAGCTCGTCGATGAAGTCCTCCTGCTCGGCCACCGACAGCGACAACCACAGGTCCTGGGTCATCGCCAGGGACTTGCTGCGGTACGGCAGGCCGTCGAGATATTCACCGAGCACGCCGCCCTGGGCCAGGTTGGCGCCCTTGCGCAGGGCGCCGGGGTCGCGGCTCATGTAGGCGCTGGCGCTGGCGATCTCGTTGAAGAAATCACCCGGCGAGCTGCGGGTCTTGCGCGCGGCGTCGACGATCAGCTTGAGCGACTGCTGCAGGTCGTTGAGCTGCAGCTTGGTCAGCATCACGCACACCTGCAGGGTCGGCAGCGCCGGGTTGGTCAGGTCGCGATCGGCGGTCCAGGCGCTGACCAGTTGCGGCGCCTGGCTGGCGCCGTGGCGGCCGAGGAAGTCCATGTGCATGGCATAGCCGATGGCCTGGGACTTGGCCGCCAGGCCCGAGGCCGAGGTCAGCAACGGCACCGCCTGCGGCTGCTGGTTGCGCACCTGGTGCACCAGCTCGGCGAAGGTCGAGCCGATCTCGCGCACGCGCTCGCCGAACACGCCGACTTCGCCGCCCGGCACGCCTACATAGAGGTCGCCGATCTGCGGGTTGCTGTCGGCGGTAAGCACCCGGTACTGGGCTTGCGCGGCACCGTGGTTCTTCAGGCCGGCCGGGGTCAGCAGGTGCAGGGCGTAGATCTTGATCTGCTTGCTCAACGCCGCCTGGCGCACTTCGGCTTCGTTCATCTGGGTGCTGCTGAACGGGTCGTTCTTGCGCAGCGCGCCGGCATCGCTGACCAGCAGGATGATGCGCCCGCCGTAGCCGGACCAGTCCATGCCTTCGACGGCCTGCATCACCCCGGCGAAGGCGTCCTCGTTGAACGAGTGGCTGGAGACGCTGGTGGCCTTGACCTGGGCCGCCGCCTTGAGGAAGCGTGCCGGGTCGCGACCCTCCTCCAGGCTGACCAGGGTCTTGCTCAGGTAATCGAGGCCGGGGGTGCGCTTGACGCTGTTGCGAAAGCCCACCAGGCCGAAGCTGACGCTGTCCAGCTCGCCACGGGCGGCCAGCTGCTGTTGCAGCTCGCTGACCACCTGGCGCACGCGGTCGATGTAAGGCTGCATGGACACCGAGGTATCCACCACCAGCACGATGCCGGTGCGAAAACCCTTCTCGCCCAGCGCAGCCACGCCAGCCGCCTTGGGCGCGCTGTCGCGGGCACTGGCGCCAGGGTCGATGGAGGCGATGTTGAGCAACTGCACCGGCTGGCCATCGGCATCGAAGCTCTCGCGGTAGTCGAAGATCGGCATCAGGTAGAACTGGTTCTGCGGCACCGCACTGGCCGTCGGCTCCAGGGCCATCACCTGCGGCACCTGGTCGGGGTTGTTCTGCGCCTGGAGCAAGCTGTCGCGGGCCTTGGCGGTGTCGTCGAGCAAGTGCTGCACATCGTCCACCTGGCGCATGAACATCACCGGCGCGCGGCCCGAGCGTTCGGTGAACTTGAGCACCAGGCTCTGCTTCCAGTCGCTGGTCTGCTCGGCCAGCAACCAGCCGTCGCGCTGGCCATCACTGGCGGCGCCCACCTGCAACCAGGCTTTACCCGCCACGTCCTTGCGCTGGTACACGTACAACACGGAAAACGCCGGCAGTTTCTCGCCCGAGGCCTCGCCGGGCTGGGCCTGCAGTTGTGCGTCGGGCTTGGTCAGCACCCGCTGGAACAGGGTCTTCTTGCCGGGCATCAGCAGCGGGCGGCCATCGTCGTGGGGCGCTAGCGCTTGCAGGGTTGGCTGGGCGGGGGCGTCCGCCGGGGCCTGCGCCAGCGGCGGCGCGACCGTCGGCTCGTCGCTGCCGCCGAGCAACCAGAAGAACGCGCCGCCCAGGCCCAGGGCCGCCGCGACGGCCACGGCCAGTACTGCCTTGGCGGGCTTGTTCGAGGCGGATTTCACCACCGGCGCGGGCTCTGGCCTGGGCTGTGGCTTGGCCTCGGGGCGCGGCGCAGGCGCGGCCACGGCGCTGGGGATTTCGATGGACACAGGCTCCGGCGCCAGCACTGGCGTTACCAGCAGCGGGCGAACCACCGTGCTGTCGCGCTCGTCCACCGCTGCCGGCAGCGCCAGGCGATCCAGCGCGGCGAGCAAGGCTGCGGCATCGGCAAAGCGCTGGTTGGGGTCCTTGGCCAGCAGGCCACGCAGGATGTCCTGGTAGCGACCGTGCTCGATCGGCAGCTCCGGCAACGGCTCGGTCAGGTGCGCCAGCGCCGTGGACAGTGCATCGGTGCCGTTGTACGGCAGCTTGCCGACCAGGATCTCGTACAGCACCACGCCCAGCGCATACAGGTCGGCGCGCCCGTCGATCTCCAGGCCACGGGCCTGCTCGGGGCTCATGTAGCTCGGCGTGCCGACGGCAAAACCGGCTTGGGTGAACTGGGTGCGGTCGTCCAGCGACTTGGCGATGCCGAAGTCCGACAGCACTGCGGTGCCATCGGCGCGGAACAGGATGTTGGCCGGCTTGACGTCGCGATGCACCAGGCCCTGGGCATGGGCGTAGCCCAGCGCCTGGGCGATCTGGCGCACGTACGCCAGCCCCTGCTCGGGCGCAAGCCCTTCGGCGATGCGCTCTTTCAGCGTGCCGCTGGGCAGGTACTCCATGGCCATGTAGTACAGCTCGGCGACATTGCCGATGTCGTGGATGGTGGCGATGTTCGGGTGTGCCAGCCGCGCCAGGGTACGGCCCTCACGCAGGAAGCGCTCGCAGAAGGTCGGGTCGGCGGCCAGGCTCGCGGCCATGATCTTCAGCGCCACCTTGCGCTCGAGCGAGCGCTGGGTGGCCAGGTACACGCTGGCCATGGCGCCCTGGCCAAGCTCGTGATCGATGTCGAATCCGGGGATCTGCATATTCATGGTGTCTTCAATTCGCCTTCACCACCACGGCGGTGATGTTGTCCGGGGCACCCCGGGTCAGGCCCAGGTGCACCAGGCTGCGCACCACCTCATAAGGGTCGCTGTGGCCGAGCACATCGGCGATCTCGTGGTCCTCGGCGGTCTTGTTCAGGCCGTCGCTGCACAGCAGGTAGGTGTCGCCGGGCTGCACCTGCAAGGCGACGGCCTGCAGTTCGATATGGTCCTCGACGCCGAGGGCGCGGGTGACGATGTTGCCGCGCGGATGCACCCGCGCCTCGGCTTCGTTGAGCAGGCCGCTGTCCTGCAGCTCCTGGACGTAGCTGTGGTCATGGGACAGGCGCTGCATGCTGCCTTCGCGCAGGCGATACAGGCGGCTGTCGCCGGCCCACAGGCCAATGGCCTGGTCGCCCCGCGCCGCCAGCACCACCACGGTGCTGCCCATCATCGCCACGCCCCGGCGTGCGGTTTCCTCGCGCACCGTGCGGTTGACCCACGACAGCCCGTCACGCACTTCGCCGGCAAACTCCTCCAGCGACTCGAGCATCGGCAGGCTGCGCAGGCTGTCCACCGCCAGGCTGCTGACGTAGTCGCCGGCGGCATGGCCGCCCATGCCGTCGGCCACCGCCCACAGGCCGGCCCAGGTCAGTTCCAGGCAGGCGTCCTCGTTGATCTTGCGCACCATGCCGACATGGCTGTAGCTGGCCGCGGTGTATTGCAGGTCGGTCATGCGTGCGCTGCCTCGCTACCCAGAAGAAACCCGGCGAAATCCTCGCTGCGCGGCAAGCCCGCGCAGCGCATCAAGCCCGGAGCGATACGTTCGGAGCCCCTGCCCCACCACAGGCTCATGCCCTCGCAGGCGCATTCGGCCAAGGCCAGTGCCCGTCCCTGCGGCGTGGTCGCATCCAACCGCTGCACCCCACCGACAGTCACGCGCGGTCCCTGCAGGAGCGGCCTGGCGTCGCGAAAAGGCGGCAAAGCCGCCTCAAAACCCTCAAAGGCCGCCCCAGGCTCAAGCGTCGCCAGCAACGCCTCCTCGACCGCCTCGAACCATTCCTCGGCCCCGGCCACCACAGGCGCCAACGGCTGCCCCGGCGCCAGCACCTGGGCCACGGTCAGCGGAAAATACCGCCCGACCCGGTCGATGCTCGGCATCAGCACGCCGACCACCGCATCCGCCCCACACACGCCCGGCGCCAGGGCAAAACGCCACAACGGGCTCACCAGGTAGGCCTCGAGCCAACGCTCGCCCAGCGCCTGCTGGCTGGCCTGCAACCCCGCCGCCAGCCACTGGTCCCAGGGCTGGATGAACTGCTGTGGCAGGCCACGGCTGACGAAGTCGCCGCGGCAGGCCAGCTTTCCGTAGAAACCCAGGTCGCTCACAGGTGCTCCGGCAGGCTGAAACCGCTGAGCACTCGGCTGCGGAACGGGTTGAAGGCGCTGCTGGCACGCAGCTCGTAGGACACGCTGGCGCCATCGACGCGCAGGCGCAGGTTGAAGCGCTCCGGCGAGCTGCCGGCCACCAGGTCGGACTGGTCGAGCAGGCGGAACCAGGCCCAGGGCCCTTCCACGGTCAGCCCGGAGCGGCCAGCGGCCGAAGGTGGCGAGATCGACAGGCGCACCACGCCGATGCTGTTGGGGTTGGGCCACTGCAACGCCACCGGTCGGCTCGGGCCGTGGTCGTAGCTGACCTGCTGGCCGTCGAGGTCGAGCAGGAACTGGGTGATGGTGGCATCCATCGCCACCGGTTTGAGCTCGAAGCGCACCCCCGGCTGCACGCCGTTGCTGTTGCGGAAGAACGCATCGCGGATGCTCGCCGCGCGCTGGAAGGTGTACAGCACGTTGCTGCTGATCCCCAGCTTCTGCGCCGCGCCCGGCTGCCAGCTCCAGGGCGTGCTGGAGGTGTTGACGTAGGGTTGCAGGTACTTGCGGAAGTAGTTGTCCATCACCCCGCCAACGCCAAAGAACTGGCCGAAATCTTCCAGGGTGGCGTCGCGCGCGCTGCCCGCCACCAGCGGATAGCGCCCGCTGAGGGACTGGCGGTAGACGCTGACCACTTCGCTGGCCCAGGCGGCGTTGAGCTGGTTGCGCACACCGCCCATGACCAGGTTGTGGGTCGAGCCGAGCACCGAACCCACCAGGTTCTGCACCACCTTGGGCTGGCGTGCCGCGCCCAGGGCGACGCGCTGCGCCGCGGCCTGGGCCTGGTTCTTGGCCTCGCCCAGCAGCGCATCGCCGCTGGCGCCGACCATGGCGCTGACCTGCACGTACAGGGCGTTGAGGTCGGTGAGCAGGCCATCGATGGCCGCCGGCTGGCCTTCGCCGGTGTCCACCAG
Source organism: Pseudomonas muyukensis (assembly GCF_019139535.1). Lineage (NCBI taxonomy): Bacteria > Pseudomonadati > Pseudomonadota > Gammaproteobacteria > Pseudomonadales > Pseudomonadaceae > Pseudomonas > Pseudomonas muyukensis. Next base: position 359,700 of record NZ_CP077073.1, read on the forward strand.
GGCGGCCAGTTCGGCAAAGTGCGCGGTCACCGGGTCGACCTCACGGGCCGCCGGGTTGTCGCTGGGCAGCGGCGCATCGCCGAGCAGGCCGCCGAGGCGCTGGCGCAGCTGGTCGACGCCGGCCTGTTCGGCCTTGGCCTGGACCTTGTCGAGGGTGGTCGGCTGGGCCAGGTTGGTCTCCTTGGCCACGGCCTGCAGCAGCTTCTTCATCGGCGAAGTCGGCCCGGACAGCACCCGCAGCACGTCGGCCGCCTGGCCGACGCTGGTGATGGGCACGAAGTCCAGGTCCGCCAGCAACGCGTCCCAGTTGCGGATGTAGTCCTGGTAATACAGCTGCAGCACATCGTCGGCCAGGCGCTTGGCATCGCCTGCCTCGCTGGCCTCGCGACCGAGCACCCAGCGCTCTTCGGCCAGGGTCTCGCTGTGGGCCAGGCTGGCGGCGAGGAAGGCCTTGCGGTAGCCCTCGACGGTGAAGATGCCCGGCAACGGCTCGCCGAGCGGCTTGCCGTTCTTGAAGCGGAACACCAGCGCGGCGTCGCGACCGGCGGCCTCGCTGACCCGGAAGTCACTGACCCCGGCCGGCAGCTTCTGCCGCTTGACCCGGTCGTAGACCCGCTGGGCCACCGGCAGCTGCTGCAACTGGCGACGGGTGTCGTCGATCAGGCGTTGGTCGAGGCGGGCATTGGGTGGACGCTTGTCGAACAGCGCCGCCAGGTGCTGCGACAGGGCCTGGCGCAAATCCGGGGCCAGGTCGCGGGGCAGGCTGCGTTCCCAGTCTAGGGTGATCCAGGCCTTGATGAACTCAGGGTCGTAGTGCTCGCCGTCAGCCAGCATCAGGTAGGCCTTGAGCCCTTCGTACAGGTAGTCGGACGGGCCACCGGCGTACAGTTGCTCCTCGATGCGGGTGACCAGGCGCGGGGCGAAGATGGCGATCAGCAACTTGCGGTAGACGCTGTCGGACTCGCCTTCGAGCATGTCGCCCTGGTACAGGCCCAGGCCCTCGGCCCAGCCCGGTGGATCGTCGGCCAGGCGGCGCACGGCATTGAGCAGCGGCAGCACCTCGACCACGTTGCGCTGCGCCGGGCTCAGCTCCTGCACGCTCTTGCCCAACGGCTTGAGGCGGCTGTCGACCTCGGCGATGTATTGCTGATTGGCGCGGTAGCTCAGGGTCCACAGGGTGCCGACCACCAGCACCAGGGCCACGCTCAGGGCCAGGGCGCCACGGGCGATCCACTTGCGCCGCTGCTCGACCTTGGGGTTGCTGCCGACCAGGCCGCGCTCGGCGAAGGCCACCGCGCTGAACAGCTTCTCGATGAAATAGCTGCGCCCGCTGCCGCTCTGGCGCGCCAGGTGCGCGCGGTCCAGGCCCATGCTCTGGGCCATGCTGCCGATCAGGCGGTCGATCGGGCTGCCCTCCTGGGTGCCGCTGGTGAAGTACACCCCGCGCAGCAGCGCGCGCTCCTCGAAGGCATTGGGCTTGAAGATGCCGTCCAGGAAGCTGCCGAGGTTGCCGCGCAGGGCGGCGAACTGCTGGACGAAACCGTACACCAGGTCGCGCCGCGCCGGGTCACGCTCCTGTTGCAGGCGCTCGACCAGGCGCTGGTTCAAGCGCTGCTCCAGCAGGGCGAACTCGCTGCCGAACTGGGCCAGCGGGCCATCGCCCTGCTGGCCGTCATCCAGGGCGAAGGTCATGCCCCACACCTGGGCCCGCTCTTCCTTGCTCAGGTTGTCGAAGAACTCCATGAAGCCCGGCACCAGGTCGAGCTTGGTCAGCATCAGGTAGATCGGGAAGCGCACGCCCAACTGGCTGTACAGCTCCTGGATGCGCTTGCGGATGGCCGCCGCGTGGGCGGCGCGCTCGGCCTCGCTGCCCAGCAGCAGGTCGGACAGGCTGATGGCGATGAACGCGCCGTCGATCGGGCGGCGCGAGCGCTGGCTCTTGAGCAGGTCGAGGAAGCCCAGCCAGGCGGCCTTGTCCACCTGGGCATGGCTGTCCTGGGTGGTATAGCGCCCGGCGGTGTCCAGCAGCACCGCCTGGTCGGTGAACCACCAGTCGCAGTTGCGCGTGCCGCCCACGCCGCGAATGGCGCCCTCGCCCATCTGCGCCGCCAGCGGGAAGTGCAGGCCGGAGTTGACCAGCGCGGTGGTCTTGCCCGAACCGGGCGGGCCAATGATCACGTACCACGGCAGCTCGTACAGGTTGCGCCGCTCGTCACCGCCCAGGCGGGCCTTTTTCAGTAGCACCAGGGCCTCGTCCATGCGCTGGCGCAGGGTCGCCAGTTCCTCGGCGGTGGCGGCGCTGGCAGGGTCCGGCGCGGTTTCGGCGGCCAGGCTGGCCATCACCTTGGCGGCCTGGCGACGGGCCTGGACGATGCGCCAGGCGCGGTAGGCGACCCAGGCCGCAAACAGCAGGACGATCAGCACCAGCCGCGGCGTGACCGGCGCCAGTACATCCAGCAACGGGCCGACGAACCAGATGATCAGGCTCAGGGCCAGCAGGCCCAGCAGCGGGATCACCCAGCGAATGACAACACTGAAAAACGCCTTCACTCGACGCCCTCCGCCAGAACGGTGATTTCAACCCGGCGATTCTTCGCCCGGCCCTGCGCGCTGTCGTTCGACGCCAGCGGCTCGGTGTCGCTCAGGCCCTGCGCGGTGAAGCGCCCAGGCTGGCCGGTACGGGCCGCGAGGATGTCCTTGACCTCCTCGGCGCGGGCCTGGGACAGCGCCCAGTTGGACGGGAAGCGCAGCGTGGCGATGCGCTGGTTGTCGCTGTGGCCGGTGACCTTGACGTTGCCCTTGACCTTGGCCACGGCCTCGGCGATGCGCAGCATCAGTGGCTGGAAATCGCCCTTGATGCTGGCGCTGGCCGAGGCGAACAATTCGTCGCCGCGGATGGTCACCACCGAACGGTCCACCGCGTCTTCCACGGCGACCCGGCCGGCCTTGATGTCTTCGGCGAGGAAACCCGCCAGGCGCGGGCGCTCGACGGGCTTGGGCTGCACCACCGGGCGGTCCATGGCCTGCACCGGGATTTCGCCCAGGGCATGGATGCCGCGGAACACCGGCTCGGCATCGGCGGCCAGCTTCAGGCGCAGGCCGAACAGCACCAGCAACAGCAGCGCCAGGGCCACCGCCAGGCCAACCCAGGGCGGCACGAACTGCGCCAGGCGGTCGCGCGCCACGCTGACACCGCGCCAGTGCGGCGACAGCTCGCGCTCGATCTCGCCACGGGCGCTGCGGATGGTCGCGGCAGTGCGCTCGCGCAGGGCCTCGAGCTGGGCGCGGCCACCGTTCATCACCCGGTAGCGGCCTTCGAAGCCGAGGCTGGTGCACAGGTACAGCAGCTCCAGCAGGTGCAGGCGCTCGCGTGGGCTTTGCAGGCAGTGCTCCATCAGCTGGAACACTTTCTCGCCACCCCAGGCCTCGTTGTGCACGGTGATCAGCAGGCTCTGCTTGCCCCAGTCGCTGGCGCTGCCCCAGGGGGTGCTGAGCACGGCTTCGTCGAGGGCGGTGCACAGCGCATAGCGCGCCAGCAGCACCTCGTTGCGCGGCACCCCGGCGGCCTCGGCGCGCTCCTCGAACTGGCGCAGGTAGGCCAGCAGTTGCGCGCGCAGGCTGGCCGGCGCCGGGTGGGCGATGGTGTTGCGCAGGCGGGTAAGCAGCGCCAGCAGCGGGCCGGCGGCCTGCTCCAGCGGGTTGAGGCCCTCGGCCTGGCCGGCGGCCAGCGGTTCGGCGGGCACGTTCAGCGGCGGCGCTGGCGCAGCTTGCACAGGCCCCGGCGCGGCCGGTTGCGGGCCACGGCCACCAGGGCGCGGCATGAACTGGGTGCGGTCGAAGGCCTGCGGATCGTCTGGTTGCATCGTGGCTTAGTCTCCGGTCCTTGGATGGGGGGTCCGAGCATTTTCAAACATCACGATTTATCCCCGAATCGCCCAGAAGGCCAGGTTCAGGCCGGGGAACTCACCGGCGACGTAGAAGGCAAAACCACCGGAGTGCTGCAGCTGCTTCCAGTGCTCGCTGCCGCGGTCGAGTTCGAAATAGGTGGAACCGGCGTGGAACGGAATCTGCCGTGGCGCCACCGGCAGCGGCAGCAGGCCGATGCCCGGCAGTTGCAGGTTGACCAGGTCGCGAATGTGCTCCACCGAGCCGATCTTGCTCTGCTGGCCGAAGCGGCTGCGCAGGGTCTCGCTGGGCACGTCGGCGCGTACCACCAAGATGAAGCTGGCGCTGTCCAGCAGGCTGCGGTCGGCGAGCATGCCGACGTGGATGCCGTAGGCTTTCTCCACCAGCGGGATGGCCACCGCCTTGCTGTCGATCAGCATCGACAGCGCCTCGCGCAGGGCCACCATGACCGGCGCGAAAGTCGCCGCCAGGTCGTCGTGCTGGTACACCGGGAACGCCTCGGGCCGCCGCCCGTCGCGGGTGAAGGTGGCGAACTCGCCGGCCAGCGCCACCAGCTCGCTGTACAGGCGCTCGGGGTGCAGCGGGGTCAGCTGGTTGAGGTGCTCGACCAGCGGCTGGGCGCGGTTGACCAGTTGCAGCAGCATGAAGTCGGCAATCTCCGAGGCGCCGCCGTTGGCCGAGGCCACCACGCGCCCGGCCAAGGCCTCGCCGCGCTGGTGCAGCAGGCCCAGCAGCTCGCCGCGAAAACCCGACAGCGCGTTGTTGGCGGTGACGTCCAGCAGTGGCGGGATGTAGCTGTCGTCCAGCACCAGGGCGCGGTCGGCACGTTTCTCGCGCACCCGCACCACGCCGAGCGCGGCGTAGTCGCTCAAGCCATCCTCGCCGCGCAGCAGGCGCAGGGCACGGCTGCCCAGGGCCAGGGGCGCGCGGTTCTCGAACGGCGCGTTGTCGTCGCGCACCTCGCTGACCCGGCTGATGTAGCGCGCACCGTCCAGCGCCTCGCCGTCGTCGACGGTGTCGCGGGCGCCGGCGCGCTTGAGCGGCAGGCCCAGGTAGATCACGCCATCGCGCAGCTCGTCGGCAATCTCCAGCGGCGGCGGCGGCAGGTCGTCACGGGGGATATCGAACGGCGTGCCGTCGGGCAGCAGGCCGCGGGCACTGAGGATCGCCAGCTTGCCCTGGGCCAGCAGGCCCTGGTCGACGAGCAGCTCCGAGAAGCCCCAGGCAGCGGCGCTCAACGGCCGGCTGCGGGTATCGACGAAGTGCTCCAGGTAGCGGTCATGCTGCTGGAAGTGCTGGGTCGTGATGAACATCCCTTCCGACCAGACCACGCGATTGTTCCAGGACATCAAGTACTCCGACTGCCTAGCGGGCAGGCTCAGGTTGTGGGGTGGCCACGGCACTGCGCACGGCGCGCACATCGAGGCTGATCTGATAATCGCGGGGCGGCACCGGCAGCACGCTGCGCCACTGGGCCTGGTCGATCTCGCGGTAGCCGACCACCAGGCCGACCTGGCGGGTGGCCGGGTCGAGCGGGCGCTCCAGGCGCAGTTGCTCGCCAGGTTGCAGCAGCACTTCGTCCTGGTCGATCAGGTCGGCGGCCAGGGTCGCCGGGGCGCGCTCGGCCAGGGCGAAGTAGTCGGCGCGGCTGAACGCGGCGCTGTTCTTCAGCTCGAAGATGCGCACCCGTACCGGCGCTGGGCTGCCACCGGCCCCAGGGTTGAGCCCGGCGGCGGCGCTGAAGTACAGGGTGATGCCCGTGGCCGGCGCCGCGGCGGGGGCGGCGGCTTCGACCGGCGTGTCCTTGCTGCAGGCACTGAGCAGCACGATGGCCAGGGCTGCGATCAGTCTTGTTGCACTCATCCTCGTCCTCATGACGTGTTGTGTTCTTCCTGGCCCCGGCGTTGGCCTCAGGGGCGTTGCATGCGTTGGCTGTGGGCCTGGTAGGCGCGGCTGAACTCGCGGCCGAACAGGTCCTGGAAATCGTCCTCGGCCTCGCGGGAAATCTGCTGGTACAGGGTGGTGAACTGCTGCCAGCAATGGGCCTGGCGCGAACCACCGAACAGCTTCGACAAGCCGGCGGCAGGGGCCAGGCGCTCTTCCAGCCGGGCCGGCTCGAAACGCGCCAGCAAGTGCTTGAGCGCCGCCTCGACCCCGGCCATCACCGCCAGCTGGTGGGCGCGCAGGTCGTCGAAGCTGTCGCGTACCGCCTGGTCCGGCGCCATGAATGCCTGGCTGGCGTGGCGCAACAGCAACAGCAGCGCCTCGTCGGCATTGGGGGCGAACTTCAGCGGGTTGTTCTGCACCGGGGCGATGCTGGTCTGCTGCATGCGGAACTCGCCCTTCAGGCTGCTGCGCGCGCGCAGCACATCGATCAGGCCCTCGACCATCAAGCGGTAACTGCGGCCGATGGTTTCCATCTGCGCGGCGGCATCGGCGGCGTCGATGCGCAGGTGCTCGATGCCGGCACCGCGCAGGAAGGCCTGGAGCAAGGCATCGCCAGCGGCCGCCTGGGCCGCTGCCACAGGGGCCGGCGCCACCGCTGCGAGCGGGGTCGCGACGGGCGCGGGCACGGCGTGCGGCTCTGGCGTCGGGGGCGGCGGCGCGGCCGCTGCTCGCTGGGGTACTGGTGCAGGGGCGTCGTCGAACAGCGCCCAGTCGGCGGGAATCACCCCTGGGGCAGCCGGCGCGGCGGCAGGCGGCGCGGGCGGCGGCGCCACAGGCGTTGGTGGGCGAAAATCGTGCTGCTGGGCCGGCACATGGTCCGGCTGGCTCACCGGCGCCACGCTGGCCGGGCCAAGAAAATCGAACAGGTCCGGCAGGGTATCGTGGCTCGACGCCCCTTGCAGGAAGGCCGCTGGCGCGCCGCCGATAGGTGCGCTGGGCGCCGCTACCTGGTTGGCCATCAGCGCCTCGAAGCTGTGGACCTCGGGCTGTCCGCCCAAGGGAATGGCCAGGCCGGCATCGATGCGCGCCTGGATTTCGTAATCGCCAATTCGAATAACTTCGCCGTCCATCAACGGTTCGCTGTTACCCCGGCGCAGGCGAATACCGGCGTGTACCAACTCCACGCCGTTGGTGCTGTTGTCGGTCAGGTAGTAACGGCCATCCTTGAACTGGATGACGCAATGTTTCGAAGATACAAGGCGCTCGGGATCGGGTAATACCCAATCATTATCCGTGGCTCTTCCCACCGTAATGGCACCGGTTTCCAGCAACTTCTCCGGACATTGTCCTGGGGTGATCTTGTGGTAACTGGTGATGGTCAGGCAAAGTGCCATCATGCCTCCTTGCATATATATGAAACACTTATCCATCCATTTGAGTGGATGCACAAGCCCGACCCAGCAAACCGGCAAACCCCCTGTGAACACTGGGGTAACGCCGAGAAGCCTCATTCCGGAAGGTCGTATTAAACCCTATCGGCAAGGCACTTTGATGGCACCTGACCAATGGACACGAAGGCTTGCCAACTGGTTCACAGTCGCCTCCTCGCGGCGCGTAGCTTACCTTGACAGCAATTTGGAAATAAACCATAAATGCGCAACTTGAGAGTGCCAAAGTGATATCACACTGATATCAACTTCGCATTCTTTGACAAGTTTGTGCGCCAGTTCACAGTTGCAACTTGGTGTATACCAAGCCCGTGCCAAGGGCCGATATGGAGATCGAATTCTGGTGAACTCGCCGCTGCTGCTCGCCGCTGTTTCCGCAGACTTCCCCTGTGGCGACGATCTCGAATACGACGCCGATTTCCTGCAACTGGAACGCGATGCCCAGGGCCGCCCCGAGCGCGTGATGGGCGACGCCGTGCAGCCGGCCGAACCGCCGCAGTGGCGCGCCATCGAACAGTCCTGCAGCACCCTGCTGCAACGCAGCAAGGACCTGCGCATCACCCATTTCCTGGTCCAGGCCAACCTGGCCCTGCACGGCCTGCCGGGCCTGGCCGCCAGCCTCGAGCTGATTCGCGACCTGCTGGGCGAATACTGGCTGTACCTGCATCCGCAACTGGACGCCGCCGACGACAACGACCCCACCGTACGGGTCAACGCCTTGGCCGGCCTCACCTGCGACACCAACATCGCCCTGCTGCGCGACGCCGTGCTGGTGCGCTCGCGTGCCTTCGGCCCAGTGACCCTGCGCGCCGCCCTGCATGCCGCTGGCGTGCAGCACTTCGCCAGCGAGCAACTGAGCGCCGAGGAGCTGGGCGCCGCCCTGCGCGACGCCGACCCCGAGCAACTTGGGCAATGCCACCAGGCCCTGCAACTGGCCCGCGAAGCGCTGGACAGCATCGAAAGCCGGGTCAACGACCAGGTCGGTTCGGCCAGCGGCATCGACCTGTCCGCCCTGCGCCAGCCACTGCGCCAGGTCCAGCAGGTGCTCGCCGACTACAGCCCGGAAGGTGCCGCGGCGCCGCTGGAGGCCAGCGACGACGAGACGGCGCCGGGCCCCCACCACGACCCACAGCCCACGGCCAGCGCCACTGCCGTCGCGCCGCGCCCTGCCGCGCGCCCCGGCGAAGTGAACAGCCGCGACGACGTGCTGCAAAGCCTGGACCGCCTGCTCCAGTACTACGCCCGCCACGAGCCCTCGAGCCCGCTGCCGGTGCTGCTGCGCCGGGCGAAGAACCTGGTCAACGCCGACTTCGCGACCATCGTCCGCGACCTGATCCCCGACGGGATGTCGCAATTCGAGAACCTGCGCGGCCCGGAACACGACTGACGTCGCTCCGGCCGCCTAAACACCGACGCCCGCAACAAGCAGAGCCGCCCTACCGGCGACCAGGAGGAACAACGTGGCGAAAGACAGCTCCCAGAAATTCATCGCGCGCAACCGTGCGCCGCGGGTACAGATCGAGTACGACGTCGAGCTGTACGGCGCCGAGAAGAAGGTCCAGCTGCCCTTCGTCATGGGCGTGCTCTCCGACCTCGCCGGCAAGCCCGCCGAGCCGCTGCCGGCAGTGGCCGAGCGCAAGTTCCTGGAAGTCGACGTCGACAACTTCGACTCGCGCCTGAAGGCCATGAAGCCACGCGTGGCGTTCAACGTGCCCAACGAGCTGACCGGTGAAGGCAACCTGAGCCTGGACATCACCTTCGAGAGCATGGACGACTTCAGCCCCGCCGCCGTGGCGCGCAAGGTCGACGCCTTGAACCAGCTGCTCGAGGCGCGTACCCAGCTGGCCAACCTGCTGACCTACATGGACGGCAAGACCGGCGCCGAGGACATCATCCTCAAGGCCATCAAGGACCCGGCCCTGCTCCAGGCCCTGGCCAGCGCGCCGAAACCCGCCGACACCGAGCCGAAGGCCTGAGGAGACCGACCATGAACGATCCGTTGCGCGACAGCCAGGCCCCGCAGGCGGCCACCCAGGACCCGAGCGAGTTCGCAAGCCTCTTGCTGCAGGAGTTCAAGCCCAAGACCGAGCGGGCCAAGGAAGCCGTGGAGAGCGCCGTGCGCACCCTGGCCGAGCAGGCCCTGGCGCAGACCAACCTGGTGTCCAACGATGCCATCGGCTCGATCGAGCAGATCATCGCCGCCATCGACGCCAAGCTCACCGCCCAGGTCAACCAGATCATCCACCACGATGACTTCCAGCAACTGGAAAGCGCCTGGCGTGGCCTGCACTACCTGGTCAACAACACCGAGAGCGACGAGCAGCTGAAGATTCGCGTGCTCAACATCTCGAAGACCGACCTGCACAAGACCCTGAAGAAATTCAAGGGCACCGCCTGGGACCAGAGCCCGGTGTTCAAGAAGCTCTACGAAGAGGAATACGGCCAGTTCGGCGGCGAGCCTTACGGCTGCCTGGTGGGCGACTACTACTTCGACCAGTCACCGCCGGATGTCGAGCTGCTGGGCGAGGTGTCCAAGGTCTGCGCCTCGATGCACGCGCCGTTCATTTCCGCCGCCTCGCCGACGGTGATGGGCATGGGCTCGTGGCAGGAGCTGTCCAACCCGCGCGACCTGACCAAGATCTTCACCACCCCGGAGTACGCCGGCTGGCGCTCGCTGCGCGAATCGGAAGACTCGCGCTACATCGGCCTGACCATGCCACGTTTCCTGGCGCGCCTGCCCTACGGCGCCAAGACCGACCCGGTCGAGGCCTTCGCCTTCGAGGAAGACACCGACGGCGCCGACAGCAGCAAGTACACCTGGGCCAACGCCGCCTACGCCATGGCGGTGAACATCAACCGCTCGTTCAAGCACTACGGCTGGTGCTCGCGCATCCGCGGCGTGGAATCGGGCGGTGAAGTGCAGGGCCTGCCGGCCCACACCTTCCCCACCGACGACGGTGGCGTGGACATGAAGTGCCCGACCGAGATCGCCATTTCCGACCGCCGCGAGGCGGAGCTGGCGAAAAACGGTTTCATGCCGCTGCTGCACAAGAAGAACACCGACTTCGCCGCCTTCATCGGCGCGCAGTCGCTGCAGAAGCCGGCCGAGTACGACGACCCGGACGCCACCGCCAACGCCAACCTGGCCGCGCGCCTGCCGTACCTGTTCGCCACCTGCCGCTTCGCCCATTACCTGAAGTGCATCGTTCGCGACAAGATCGGTTCGTTCAAGGAAAAGGACGAGATGCAGCGCTGGCTGCAGGACTGGATCCTCAACTACGTCGACGGCGACCCGGCGCACTCCACCGAGACCACCAAGGCCCAGCACCCGCTGGCGGCCGCCGAAGTGGTGGTCGAGGACGTCGAAGGCAACCCGGGTTACTACAACTCGCGCTTCTACCTGCGCCCGCACTACCAGCTCGAAGGGCTGACCGTGTCGCTGCGCCTGGTGTCGAAGCTGCCTTCGGCCAAAGGAGCCTGACAGCCCAGGGGCCGCTTTGCGGCCCTTTCGCGACACAAGGCCGCTCCTACACAGAGGGCCTGTGTCATGTGCTGAGTGAGAGACCGACGCAGCTTCTGTAGGAGCGGCCTTGCGTCGCGAAAGGGCTGCGCAGCAGCCCCAACTGCACCAAACCGCCAACCTGACGCGAAATCCCGAGGACATCATGGCTGTAGATATTTTCATCAAGATCGGCGACATCAAGGGCGAGTCCCACGACAAGGCCCACAAGGACGAAATCGACGTGCTCAACTGGAGCTGGGGCATGTCCCAGTCCGGCAACATGCACCTGGGCAGCGGTGGCGGCTCGGGCAAGGTCAACATCCAGGACCTGTCGATCACCAAGTACATCGACAAGTCCAGCCCCAACCTGATGGCCCACTGCTCCAGCGGCAAGCACATCGACAAGGTCAAGCTGACCGTGCGCAAGGCTGGCGGTGAAAGCCAGGTCGAGTACCTGATCATCAACCTCGAAGAGGTGATCATCAGCTCGCTGAGCACCGGTGGCTCGGGCAGCGACGACCGCCTGACCGAGAACGTGACCCTGAACTTCGCCAAGGTCACCGTCGACTACCAGCCGCAGAAAGCCGACGGCACCAAGGAAGGCGGCCCGATCAAGTACGGCTGGAACATCCGCTCCAACGTCAAGATCTGATCGACCGCGTGCGCGCCGGCCCGCCCGGCGCGCACGCCCCTCCCCACGCCTCACCCGCTCACGGTGAACCTTATGGCCAAGCCTTCTTTCATCAACCTGTGGAATGCCTACCCAAAGGTGTCCTCGCCTTGCGACGGCCCGTGGGACAACCAGTGCGCCATCCGCATGAGCATCGCGCTCAATGGCGAGATGGGCCTGAAGGTCAACAAGTCGACCTACACCGAACCCAAGTGCGCCCATGGCCATGCCCGTGGCGCCGAATCCCTGGCCAACTGGCTGGAGCGCCAGCTCGGCCGCCCGCAGCGCATCGGCGGCAGCGCCCAGGAGCGCGAGACGCTCAAGGCCAAGACCGGGATCATCTTCTACAAGGACTGCTTCGCCCGTGCCGGGCAAAGCCAGGAAAACCGCACCGGCGACCATATCGACCTGTGGAACCGCGGCCTGACCAAGGGCTTCTCCGACCAGAACTACCAGTCCAAGCAGGTCTGGTTCTGGGAGCTGACATGACCCGCGCGGCCCTGGCAGGTGCCCTGCTGCTGGCCCTGAGCGCCTGCGCCGATGCCGAGCTGCTGACCGCGGCCACCCTCGGCGGCCAGCCCGTGACCCTCGCCGAGCGTGCCGGCCAGTGCGTGCTCAGCCGTGGCGAGCAAAGCCTGGCGCTGGACATGCAGTGGCCGTGCAGCCTCAGCCCGGACCGCGCCGGCCAGGCCCGGGTCGAGCAGTTCAACGGCGTGCCGATCGTGCTGGTCACCCACGTGCAGCCGCACCCGACGCTCCAGGGCGAATGCCTGAAGACCTCGCGCGCCGTGCGCCTGACCCAGACCGGCCTGGAGGCATCCACAGCGGCGCCGAGCGCCTCGTGCGACACCGGTTTCGAAGACCAGAAGCTGTTCACGGGGATGTTCCAGTGGTAGCCGAGATCGCCACCCGCGACCGCCTGCAGCCCTCGCTGCTGGACCGTCTGACCGACGACGACCCGGGCAACCCGCAGGAAGCCCCCGACAAACGCGTGCTCAGCCTGCACCAGCTCAAGGCCTCGGTGCTGCGCGACCTGGCCTGGCTGCTCAACACCACCTCGTTGCTCGACAGCGTCGATACCCTGAACTCCCAGGCCGGTGCCTCGGTGGTCAACTACGGCCTGCCGGCCCTGGCCGGCAACAGTGCCTCGAACATCGACCTGAGCGCCCTGGAGCGCATCATCCACCAGGCCATCGCCACCTACGAGCCACGCATTCTCGCCCATACCCTGAAGGTGCGCGCCCAGGCCGCCCCCGGCGAGATGAACGCCAACGCCCTGAGCTTCGAGATCGAAGGCGACCTGTGGGCCCAGCCGGCGGCGCTGCCGCTGCTGCTGCAGACCGACGTCGACCTGGAGTCCGGCCATGTCCGCGTGGCGCCCGCCGAGCGCCGGAGGCGTGCATGAACCCGCGCCTGCTCGAGCTGTACAACCAGGAACTGCAGCACATCCGCGAAGGTGCCGCCGAGTTCGCCAAGGAATACCCGAAGATCGCCGGGCGCCTGACGCTGTCGGGGATCGAGTGCGCCGACCCCTACGTCGAGCGCCTGCTCGAAGGCTTCGCCTACCTCACCGCGCGGGTGCAGCTGAAACTCGACGCCGAGTACCCGACCTTCACCCACAACCTGCTGGAAATCGCCTACCCGCACTACCTGGCGCCGACCCCGTCGATGACCGTGGTGCAGTTGCAGACCGACCCCGACGAGGGCTCGCTGGCTGCCGGTTTCCGCCTGCCGCGCGACAGCGTGCTGCGCGCCAACCTGGGGCGCAACTCGCAGACCCCCTGTGAGTTTCGCAGCACCCAGGACGTCACCCTGTGGCCCTTGCAGGTGGCCCGCGCCGAGTACTTCGGCAACCCCGGCGCCGTGCTCGGGCGCCTGGCCGCCAGCGTGCCCAAGGCCCGCGCCGGCCTGCGCCTGAGCCTGCGCAGCGGCGCCGAGATTCCGTTCGCCAGCCTGCCGCTGAGCCACCTGCCGCTATACCTCAACGGCGCCGACGAAACCCCGTTCCGCCTCTACGAGCAACTGCTCGGCAGCGCCTGCGCGGTGTTCGTGCGCCAGCCCGGCGCCGACTGGGTCGAGCGCATCCCGGTCGAGCAAGCCTTGCTGCCGTGCGGCTTCGACGACCGCGAGGCGGCGCTGCCGGTGGTGCCCCAGGCGTTCCAGGGCTATCGCCTGTTGCAGGAGTATTTCGCCCTGCCGCAACGCTTGCTGTTCGTCGATTTCGCCGGCCTGGAGCGGGCGGTGCAACGCTGCAGCGGCCAGGAGCTGGAGATCATCGTGCTGTTCGAGCGTTTCGAGCAGAGCCTGGAGAGCAGCGTCGGCGCCGGCCAGTTCGTGCCGTTCTGCACCCCGGCGATCAACCTGTTCCCGCGCCGGGTCGACCGCATCCACCTGAGCGACCGGGTGCACGAGCACCACGTGATCGCCGACCGCACCCGGCCTACCGATTTCGAGATTCACTCGTTGCAACGGGTCAGCGGCCACGGCACGGGCCCCGACCAGGAGTTCCTGCCGTTCTATGCCGTGCGCGACCCGTCGCGCTATGGCCGCGACCAGGCCTACTACATCGTCCGCCGCGAGCCACGGGTGCTGTCCAGCGAACAGCGGCGCAATGGCACGCGCTCCAGCTACATGGGCAGCGAGACCTTCGTCAGCCTGGTCGACGGCCAGCAGGCGCCCTACCGCCATGACCTGCGCCAGCTGGGCATCAGTGCCCTGTGCAGCAACCGCGACCTGCCGCTGTTCATGAACGTCGGCGACGGGCGCAGCGACTTCAGCCTGGCCGACAGCGCCCCGGTCGCCGCCGTGCGCTGCCTGGCCGGCCCCAGCCGGCCCAAGGCCAGCCATGCCCACGATAATCGCGCCTGGCGCCTGATCAGCCAGTTGTCGCTGAACTACCTGTCGCTGGCCGAACAGGGCCAGGGCGCCGCCGCCCTGCGCGAACTGCTGCGCCTGTACGGCGACCCGCAGGACAGCGCCCTGCTCCTGCAGATCGACGGCCTGCGCGAGGTCAGCAGCAAGCCCTGCACCCGGCGCCTGCCAATGCCCGGGCCGATCGTCTTCGGCCGCGGCCTGGAAATCACCCTGACCTTCGACGAGAACGCCTTCCGCGGCACCGGCGTGTTCCTGCTGGGCGCGGTGTTCGAGCGCTTCCTGACCCGCTACGTGTCGATCAACAGCTTCACCGAAACCGTGCTGCGCACCAGCGAACGAGGCGAGATCATGCGCTGGAACGCCAAGCCCGGACGCAGGCCGACCCTGTGAACACGCTACAGGCGATGCAAGCCGAGCCCTGGGCGTACGACTTCTTCCAGGCGCTGCGCCGCCTCGAGGCGGAAAACCCGGAGCTGCCACGCTTCGGCCACTCGCAGCGCCTGGCCGACGAGCCGGTGCGCCTGGGCCAGCGCCTGGACTGCGGTTTCGCCCCGGCGACCCTGGCCTCGGTCACCGCCGTGGACGACCAGCCGGCGCGCCTGGAGCAGTTCTTCTTCGGCCTCGGCGGCCCCAACGGCCCGCTGCCGCTGCACCTGACCGAGTACATGCGCGAGCGCCAGCGCAACCATGCCGACCCCACCAGCAAGCGCTTTCTCGATATCTTCCACCACCGCCTGCTGAGCCTGTTCTACCGCGCCTGGGCCGAGGCCCGGCCGACGGTCAGCCACGACCGTCCGGGCGACGACTACTGGGCCGCGCGCCTGGCCGCCTTGAGCGGCCGTGGCCAGCCGGAGCTGCACGGCCAGGGGCCGCTGGCCGATACCGCCAAGCTGCACTGGTCCGGTCACCTGGCCGCGCAAACCCGCTACCCCGATGGCCTGTGCAGCATCCTGGCAGGCTACTTCGGCGTGCCGGTAAAGCTCGAGGAGTACGTCGGCCAGTGGCTCGAGCTGCCCGAGCGCAGCCAGCTCGGCGTGCGCGCCAACCGCCTGGGCCTGGACCTGTGCCTGGGCCGCTACGTCTGGGACCGCCAGCACAAGTTCCGCCTGTGCCTCGGCCCGCTGAGCCTCGACCAGTACCACGCCCTGCTGCCCGGCGGGCAGGCGTTCGTCGAGCTGGCGGCGTGGGTCGCCGAGTACCTGGGCCAGGAACTGGACTGGGACCTCAACCTCATCCTTGCGCAGGACCAAGTGCCCGCGCTGCAACTCAACGCTGGCCAACGCCTGGGGTTCGATACCTGGCTCGGCCGGCCATCGCACGATGCAGGCGACCTGAAGCTGGCCCGGTACTACGCCGACCAGCCGGTCGCCGCCCCCCTCACAAGGAGTCAGGACCATGGGTGAAATCAGCCGCGCCGCGCTGTTCGGCAAACTCAACAGCGTCGCCTACAAGGCCATCGAGGCGGCCACGGTGTTCTGCAAGCTGCGGGGCAACCCCTATGTCGAGCTGGTGCACTGGCTGCACCAGCTGCTGCAACTGCAGGACAGCGACCTGCACCGCATCATCCGCCAGTTCAACGTCGAGCCGGCACGCCTGGCCCGCGACCTGACCGACGCCCTGGACCGCCTGCCGCGCGGCTCGACCTCAATCACCGACCTGTCCTCGCAAGTGGAAGAAGCCGTCGAGCGCGGCTGGGTCTACGGCAGCCTGATGTTCGGCGAAAGCCAGGTACGCACCGGCTACCTGCTGGTCGGCATCCTCAAGACGCCGAGCCTGCGCAATGCGTTGCTGGGGCTGTCCAGCGAGTTCGCCAAGCTGAAGATCGAGGCCCTGAGCGAGCGCTTCGACGAGTACGTGGGCGACTCGCCGGAGAACAACCTGGCGGCCAGCGACGGCTTCAGCGCCGCCGCCCCGGGCGAGGCCAGCGGCGCCGTGGCCCCGGCGGCGATGGGCAAGCAGGAGGCGCTCAAGCGCTTCACTGTCGACCTCACCGAGCAGGCCCGCAGCGGCAAGCTCGACCCCATCGTCGGCCGTGACGAGGAGATCCGCCAGCTGGTCGACATCCTCATGCGCCGCCGCCAGAACAACCCGATCCTCACTGGCGAGGCCGGCGTCGGCAAGACCGCGGTGGTCGAAGGTTTCGCCCTGCGCATCGTCGCCGGCGACGTGCCACCGGCGCTCAAGGATGTCGAGCTGCGCAGCCTGGACGTCGGCCTGTTGCAGGCCGGCGCCAGCATGAAGGGCGAATTCGAACAACGCCTGCGCCAGGTGATCGAGGACGTGCAGGCCTCGCCCAAGCCGATCATCCTGTTCATCGACGAGGCCCATACCCTGGTCGGCGCCGGGGGCGCCGCCGGCACCGGTGACGCCGCCAACCTGCTCAAGCCGGCCCTGGCCCGTGGCAGCCTGCGCACGGTGGCCGCGACCACCTGGGCCGAGTACAAGAAGCACATCGAGAAGGACCCGGCCCTGACCCGCCGCTTCCAGGTGGTGCAAGTGGACGAGCCGAGCGAAGCCAAGGCGCTGCTGATGATGCGCGGCGTGGCCTCGACCATGGAGAAACACCACCAGGTGCAGATCCTCGACGAGGCGCTGGAAGCCGCGGTGAAACTGTCGCACCGCTACATCCCGGCGCGCCAGCTGCCGGACAAGTCAGTGAGCCTGCTCGATACCGCCTGCGCCCGCGTGGCCATCAGCCTGCACGCGGTGCCGGCCGAGGTGGACGACAGCCGTCGGCGCATCGAGGCACTGGAAGTCGAATTGCAGATCATTGCCCGCGAAGCCGCCATCGGCGTCAACACCGCGCAACGCCAAGCCCAGGCCAACAGCCTGCTGGCTGAGGAGCGCGAGCGCCTGACCGGCCTGGAAAGTCGCTGGGCCGAGGAGAAAGCCCTGGTGGACGAGCTGCTGGCCACCCGCGCGCAACTGCGCGAGCAAGTGGGCGTGGTCGACCAGGAAGTGGACGTGCAGGGCAGCCATGAACTGCGCGAGAAGCTCAGCGACCTGCAACAGCGCCTCACCACCCTGCAAGGCGAGAGCCCGTTGATCCTGCCGACCGTGGACTACCAGGCGGTGGCCTCGGTGGTCGCCGACTGGACCGGCATCCCGGTGGGACGCATGGCGCGCAACGAGATCGAGACCGTGCTCAACCTCGACAGCCACCTGGCCAAGCGCATCATCGGCCAGGACCACGCGCTGAAGATGATCGCCAAGCGCATCCAGACCTCCCGCGCAGGCCTGGACAACCCGAACAAGCCGATCGGCGTGTTCATGCTCGCCGGCACCTCCGGCGTGGGCAAGACCGAGACCGCCCTGGCCCTGGCCGAGGCCATGTACGGCGGTGAACAGAACCTGATCACCATCAACATGAGCGAGTTCCAGGAAGCCCACACCGTCTCCACCCTCAAGGGCGCCCCGCCCGGCTACGTCGGTTACGGCGAAGGCGGCGTGCTGACCGAGGCCGTGCGCCGCCGGCCCTACAGCGTGGTGCTGCTGGACGAGGTGGAAAAAGCCCACCCCGACGTGCACGAGATCTTCTTCCAGGTGTTCGACAAGGGCGTGATGGAAGACGGCGAGGGGCGCCAGATCGATTTTCGCAACACCCTGATCCTGCTCACCACCAACGCCGGCACCGAGCTGATCGCCAATACCTGCAAGGACCCGCAGGCGCTGCCCGACCCAGAGTCGGTGGCCAGCTCGCTGCGCCAGCCGCTGCTGGAGATCTTCCCGCCCGCCTTGCTTGGCCGCCTGGTGACCATCCCCTACTACCCGCTCAGCGACGCCATGCTCAAGGCCATCACCCGCCTGCAGCTGGAGCGCATCCGCAAGCGCGTGGAAGGCACTCACAAGGTCGGCTTCGCCTACGACGACGACGTGGTCGAGCTGATCGTCTCGCGCTGCACCGAGACCGAGAGCGGTGGCCGCATGATCGACGCTATCCTGACCAATGGCCTGCTGCCGGACATGAGCCGCGAGTTCCTGACCCGCCTGCTCGAAGGCAAGCCGCTGGCCAGCGTCAGCATCAGCCGTCGTGACAACGACCTGCACTATGACTTCGGCGCCGCCGACTGACAGGACCGACCATGCTGTTCAAGCAGTTCACGCGCCTGGCGCAGATCAACAGCCCCCTGGGGCCGGACAAGCTGATCCTTGCCGAAATGGGCGGCAGCGAGGAACTCGGCCGCCTGTTCGACTTCGAGCTGCAGCTGACCAGCGACGATCCGGCCATCGACCTCAACCAACTGCTGGGCAAGCCGATGAGCCTGAGCGTGCAGCAGAGCGTCGGCAGCTCGCGCTACTTCCACGGCATCGTCGCCCGCTGCAGCCAGTCGGTGGACCAGGGCCAGTTCGCCGCCTACCGGGTCACCCTGCGCCCCTGGCTGTGGTTGCTGACCCGCACCAGCGACTGCCGGATCTTCCAGCACCTGAGCGCGCCGCAGATCATCAAGCAGGTGTTCCGCGACCTGGGCTTCTCGGACTTCGAGGACGCCCTGAGCCGCAACTACCGCGAGCGCGAATACTGCGTGCAGTATCGTGAGACCAGCTTCGACTTCGTCAGCCGGCTGATGGAGGAAGAAGGCATCTACTACTTCTTCCGCCACGAACAGGAGCGCCACGTGCTGGTGCTCGCCGACGCCTACGGCGCGCACCAGAAGGTTCCCGGCTACGAGACCGTGCCCTACTACCCGCCGGACGGCCAGCACCGCGAGCGCGACCATATCAACGACTGGCACCTGGCCCAGGAGGTCCAGCCCGGCTCGCTGGAGCTCAACGACTATGATTTCCAGCGCCCCAGCGCGCGCATCGACGTGCGCTCGGCGATGCCGCGCCCGCACCAGGCCGGCGACTACCCGTTGTACGACTACCCCGGTGCCTACGAGCAGACCCAGGACGGCGAGCACTACGCCCGCACCCGCCTGGAGTCGCTGCAGAGCCTGCACGAACGCGTCGAGCTGCGCGGCAACGCCCGCGGCCTGGGCAGTGGCCACCTGTTCAGCCTGAGCAACTTCAGCCGCCAGGACCAGAACCGCGAGTACCTGATCGTCGCCGCCCGCTACTACGTGCACCAGGAGCGCCTGGAGAGCGGTGGCGGCAGCGGTGCGGCGCAGTTCGAGAGCAACCTCAGCTGCATCGACGCCCAGCAAAGCTACCGCCCGGTGGGCAGCACCCTGCGGCCGATCGTCAAGGGCCCGCAGACGGCCGTGGTGGTCGGCCCTTCTGGCGAGGAGATCTGGACCGACCAGTACGGCCGGGTCAAGGTGCACTTCCACTGGGACCGCCACGACCAGTCCAACGAGAACAGCTCGTGCTGGATCCGCGTGTCGCAAGCCACGGCGGGCAAGAACTGGGGCGCGATCCAGGTACCGCGCATCGGCCAGGAGGTGATCGTCAGTTTTCTCGAAGGCGACCCCGACCGGCCGATCATCACCGGGCGGGTCTACAACGCCGAGCAGACGGTGCCCTACGACCTGCCCGGCAGCGCCACGCAAAGCGGCATGAAGAGCCGTTCGAGCAAGGGCGGCAGCCCGGCCAACTTCAATGAAATCCGCATGGAGGACAAGAAGGGCGCCGAGCAGTTGTACGTGCATGCCGAACGCAACATGGACAGCGTGGTGGAGCAGAACCAGACGTTGTCGGTGGGCATCAGCCGGGTCAAGACCGTGGGCATGATCGAGACCGTGACCATCGGCCAGGACCGCCTGCGCTCGGTGCGCCAGCGCGACATCCTGCTGGTCGGTGGCGACAAGCGCGACAGCGTGCACGGCAACTACGTGATGGATGCCGGCGACCAGATCCGCCTGGTCTGTGGCGACAGCGTGATCGAGCTGAAGTCGGACGGCACCATCAATATCAGCTGCACCCAGTTCAATATCCATGCGACGGCGGACGGGATCATCAACACCGATGGCAAGCTCGACCTGAACCTGGGCGGCGGCCCGCAGGCCAAGGCCTCGGGCCAGGGCGACAAGGGCGAGATCGACGGGCGGGTGAAGCAGGTGTTCAAGCAGTAGGTCGAGCGCGTGAGGGCCGCCAGGTGCTTGCCGGGGGATTTGCAGCGCCTATCAGATCGAGCGCCGCGCGGGCGGCGCTGGGCCTCACAGGCCCTGCAACGCCAACGTCGAACACCTCGAAGCGCTGGCGACAAGACAAAAACCACTACCCTCGCTTGCAGGTAACAGTGTTTTACCAATCACCCAGGTTTTCCGCCGTGCGGCTTTGCCTATCCTAGGCCGGTCACCTCGTCTGCGATGGACCCATGAAAGCCGCCTTCCTCAGCCGTTACGCCTGCCTGGCCCTGTGCCTGCTGTTCACCCTCGCCAGCCTGCCCTTGCTCGCCCAGCACAGCTGGCTTTGGCCCTTCACCCTGGCCTGCGCCCTGCTCAGCCTGGTCGGCCTCAACGACCTGCGCCAAGCCCAGCACGCCGTGCGCCGCAACTACCCGATCCTGGGCAACATCCGCTACCTGATCGAAACCATCCGCCCGGAGATCCGCCAGTACCTGCTCGAAGGCGACGACGACAAGCTGCCGTTCTCCCGCGCCCAGCGCTCGCTGGTCTATGCCCGGGCCAAGAACGAAAGCGCCGAGAAAGCCTTCGGCACGCTCAACGACGCCTACAAGCCTGGCTTCGAGTTCATCAGCCACTCGATGCTGCCGGTGCAGATGCCCGACCCGGCGTCGTTTCGCATCCGCATCGGCGGGCCGCAATGCAGCCAGCCGTACTCGGCGTCGATCTTCAATATCTCGGCGATGAGCTTCGGCGCCCTCAGCGCCAACGCCATCGCCGCGCTGAACAAGGGCGCGCGCCTGGGCCGCTTCGCCCACGACACCGGCGAAGGCAGCATCAGCCCCTATCACCGCGAGCACGGCGGCGACCTGATCTGGGAAATCGGCAGTGGCTACTTTGGCTGCCGCACCGAGGACGGGCGCTTCGACCCCGAGCGATTCGCCGCCCAGGCCCGCGACCGCCAGGTGAAGATGATCGAGATCAAGCTCAGCCAAGGGGCCAAGCCAGGCCATGGCGGGATCCTCCCAGGGCACAAGGTCAGCGCCGAGATTGCCGCCACCCGCGGCGTGCGCCAGGGTGAAGACTGCATCTCGCCGGCCGCGCACAGCGCCTTTCGCACGCCGGTGGAACTGCTGCAGTTCATCGCCCGGCTGCGCGAGCTGTCTGGCGGCAAGCCGGTGGGCTTCAAGTTCTGCCTGGGCCACCCGTGGGAATTCATGGGCATCGCCAAGGCCATGCTGGCCACCGGCATCACCCCGGACTTCATCGTCGTCGATGGCAAGGAGGGCGGCACCGGCGCGGCGCCCCGGGAGTTCTCCGACAACATCGGCGTGCCGCTGCGCGAGGGGCTGATGTTCGTGCACAACACCCTGGTCGGGCTGAACCTGCGCGAGCGCGTGCGCATTGGCGCGGCGGGCAAGCTGGTCAGCGCCTTCGACATCGCCTGTGTGCTGGCCATCGGCGCCGACTGGGTGAACTCGGCGCGCGGCTTCATGTTCGCCATCGGCTGCATCCAGTCGCAGAGCTGCCATACCAACAAGTGCCCGACCGGGGTGGCCACCCAAGACCCGCTGCGCCAGCGCGCGCTGGTGGTGCCGGAAAAGGCCGAGCGGGTCGCCAGCTTCCACCGCAATACCCTGCATGCCCTGGCCGAGATGCTCGCCGCCGCGGGCCTGGACCACCCCGCCGAACTCAAGCCCAAGCACCTGGCGCGGCGCATCAGCCCCAGCGAGATCAGCCTGTTCTCGCAGTTGCACACCTTCCTCAAACCGGGGGAATTGCTCAGCGACGCGATCAACAGCGAGTTCTACGCGCGGATGTGGCGGATGGCACGCAGCGACAGCTTTGCGCCAGAGACAGGCGAGACAGGCGAGGCGGCGCAGGCAGCGCTCGCCCCGCGCCGCAAAGAAACAGCCCCGGCATAGGCCGGGGCTGCGGGTGACGCGGGATCAGGATCAGAAGATGCTGATCGGGTACTCGACGAATACGCGGACTTCGTTGCCGTCGTCGGTGTAGTTGTCGGCGTAACGAACGGCGTTGTTGGTACGCAGGAAGGAGCTACGCAGCTTGATCGACAGATCCTTGGCCGGGCCTTCCTGGACCACGTAGCGAATCTGGTTGAAGATTTCGCGCTCTTTACCTTCGCCGAAGCCTTCAGGCTTGCCGACGGTGCGGGTGTTGATGTTGTCACCCACCACGTAGGCGAGCTTGTAGGTCAGGCCAGGGATGCCGAAGGCACCGAAGTCCAGGCCATAGCCCAACTGCCAGGAACGCTCGTCCTCGGCGTTGAAGTCGGACCAGTAGGAGTTGGCCAGGTAGATGGTCGAACCACCGTCACCCACGCCGCCGGCGTTCTGGTACCAGCCGTATTGATAACCGGTGCTGCCGGTGCTGCGCTGGTGCGCCAGGGTGAACGAGTGCGGGCCGTAGGCGTAGGTAGCAGCCAGGCTCCAGATGGTGTTGGAGTCGCCATTGAGGCTGGCGGCCTTGACGTACTTGTTGTCGATGTCCGACTTGTAGCCGTTGAAGTCCAGGGTCAGGGACTGGTCGCTGGCGATCGGGAAGACGTAGTTCAGACCCAGGTAGTGCTTCTTCATCACGTCTTCGTTGTCAGCGGTGTACAACGACGCGGTGAAGTTGTCGGTGAATTTGTAGCTACCGCCAAGCACGTTGATCGACTTCAGGCCACCGCCGTCACGACGCTCGGCACTCTTGCGCGCCTCCTGGGTGAAGCGACCGGCGTTCAGTTCCAGGCCCTTGATTTCCTTGGAGGTGATCAGGGTACCTGTGAAGCTTTCCGGCAGCAGGCGACCATCGTCGTACTGCAGGACCGGCAGGGTCGGCATCTGGTCACCGTACTTGAGCACGGTGTTGGAAATGCGGAACTTCACGGCTGCCCCAGCGCGGGCCAGGTCATGTGGGCCACTGGCGTTCTGGTCGGCGTTCTTGGTGTTGTGCGGCTTGAAGAAGTCGACACCTGCGCCACCGTTGTGGCCCTTGCCGCCATCCAGGCGCACGGCGTACAAGCCGAAGGCATCGACACCCACGCCTACGGTGCCCTGGGTGAAACCGGAGGAGAAGTTGGCGATGAAGGCCTGGCCCCACTCGATCTGGTCGTCGATACCGTGCTTCTTGTCACGGTTGATGTAGGCGTTGCGCAGCAGGACGTTGGCGTGGCTGTCCTCGATGAAGCCCTTGCTTTCGGCCTGCTCATTGGCCTGTGCCTGGGTCGCGGCGATCATCGCCAGGGCGACCAGGCTGATCCTGGTTTTCAACATGTTTATTTTCCTTATTAAGTATTCAAAAACGCTCTGCATTAGAACGCCAGGAACCAACGCCCCTTCGTAGGTTCGACGCTATGCGGATCCAAGCCGGAAGGCCCGTCGATGGTCTGCAACGGGCCTTGCAGCCGCATGGCCAAGTCATGGCCAGCAGGCGTAGACGCCGAATCCTAGCCTTGCCTGCTTATACATGTCAAAAAATCGTGAAATGCAGGTTGATATAACCAAAAACCAGGTCGGCGCTGGTGCATTTCCATGCATATCTGCCGTGGGTCAGCGCAAATTTGTCTCTTTTGTGCAAAGCCGGCGACAAACGCACAACTGTCATATCAATCGCACGGCTTTGCGCCCTTCGCCGGCAAGGCCGGCTCCTACAAAAAGGCATGCATCACGCGGTAGGAGCCGGCCTTGCCGGCGAATAGGCGAATTCGGCAAAACCATCCGAATGGATGTTACAAACTGATACATATGTAAAGACAAGCCTTTACGAATAGGCGAGCAATAGCAAATAGCAAGCATTACCATTCGCGCCCAATTTCTCACTAGCTAATCCGGACGCCCGCAATGCTTGCCCCTTGCCGCCTTTCCCCCCTGACCCTGGGCCTGTCGCTGCTGTGCAGCGCCGGCCTGGCCAGTGCCGCCACCACCACCCTGCCGGAAACCGCGGTCACCGCCGACAGCACCCGCGAGGAAGACAACCCGCGGGTGCGCGAAGTGACCACCGCGACCCGCACCTCGACCCCGGCCCGCTACGTGCCCCAGGCCATCGACTCGGTGAAGACGCGCAACGTGCTGGACTACGGCAGCAGCAACCTGGGCAAGGCGCTCGAGGGCATCCCCAACGTCAGCAGCAGCGCCGACACCCGCTTCGACAGCCTGCGTATTCGCGGCTTCGACGCCAGCAACGACTTCTACCTGGACGGCGTGCGCGACGACAGCCAGTACACCCGCGACCTGCACAACATCGAACGGGTCGAGGTGCTCAAGGGCCCGGCGGCGGTGCTGTATGGCCGTGGCAGCCAGGGCGGCATCGTCAACCGGGTGAGCAAGGCGCCGGAACACGGCCGCCGCTCGACCGTCGAGGCCCAGGGCGGCAGCCAGGACCTGCGCAGCCTGTACGCCGACCTCAGCGCCGACCCCAGCGACACCCTGAGCCTGCGCCTGAACCTGGGCAACGAGGACAAGAACAGCTTCCGTGACGGCATCGACGGCAACCACCGCCAGTTGTTCGCGCCGTCCATGAGCTGGCAGCTGAACCCCGACCTGAACTGGCTGGTGCAATACGAGTACAGCCGCTACAACCGCACCCCGGATCGTGGCATCCCAGGCAACCCGCTGACCGGGCGCCCGGCCGACGTCAGCCGCAAGACCACCTACGGCGACACCCAGCGCGACTACATCGACGACCGCGCGCAATCGCTGCGCTCGCGCCTGAACTACGACCTCAACGACCAGTGGCAGCTGCGCCATACCTTCAGCCTGTTCAAGCTGGAGAGCGATTTCGACAATACCTACCTCACCGGCTACACCCCGTCGACCGGCATGGTCGGGCGCCAGCGCTGGTTGCAGGACCTGAGCACGCGCAATATCTACAACACCGTGGAGCTCGAAGGGCATGTGCAGACCTACGGCCTGGAGCACACCCTGCTGGTGGGCCTGGAAGTGGGCGAGCAACGCCGCCATTCGCGCCTCGACCAGGGTGTCGGTGTGCCCGGCGCGCCGATCAGTGGCTCCAGCGCACGCAATCAGCACAACGGGGCGATGAAGCTGTTCAGCAACAATGTCACCGACGTCGACAGCACTGGCCTGTACCTGCAAGACCAGATCCGCTTGAACGATGAATGGCAAGTGCTGCTGGGCGGGCGTTTCGACCGCTTCGAGGTGCAGACCACCAACAAGATGCGCGGCATTGCCGAGACCCAGAAGGACAGCAGTTTCAGCCCACGCGTGGGGGTGGTCTACACGCCGTGGCGCGAGCACTCCTTCTATGCCTCCTGGAGCAAGAGCTATTCACCGGTCGGTGGCGGCTTGATCGGCATCACCCCCGGCGCTGCCGGCAATGCCAACCAGACCGACCCGGAGCTCACCCGCCAGAAGGAAATCGGGGTCAAGAGCGAGTGGTTCGACGAGCGCCTGAGCACCACCCTCGCCGTCTACGAGCTGGAGCTGTACAACCGTCGCACCCGCGACCCGCTGAACCCGGAGCTGATCCAGCTCAGCGGCCTGCAGCGTTCGCGCGGCATCGAGCTGACCGCCACCGGCAACGTGGTTGGCAACTGGTACGTGCGCGGCGGCCTCGGTTTGCAGGATGCCACCCTCGTCAAGGACAACAACGGCCAGGAAGGCAACCGCATCAACGACGTGGCCAAGCGCAACGCCAGCCTGTTCGTGACCTGGAAACCGGAGCTGGGCTGGTACGCCGAGACCGGCCTGACCCTGGTCGGCGACCGCTACGCCGACAACGCCAACACCATCGTGCTGCCGGGCTATGGCCGCTGGGATGCCCTGGCGGGCTACCGCACCCATGACTGGGATGTACGCGCGGCGCTGAGCAATATCACCGACAAGACCTACTACAGCTCGGCCACCAGTGGCTCGCAGATCCAGGTCGGCGACCCGCGCAGCCTGGTGGTCACGGGCAGCTACACCTTCTGACCCGCCCAACCGATCCTGTAGGAGCGGCCTTGCGTCGCGATGGGGCGCGCAGCGGCCCCAGGTTTCAGCGGCGCCGCATGGATCGCCGGGGCCGCTGCGCGGCCCTTTCCGACCGGCCCAACCGATCCTGTAGGAGCGGCCTCGCGTCGCGATGGGGCGCGCAGCGGCCCCAGGTTTCAGCTACGCCGCATCGATCGCCGGGGCCGCTTTGCGGCCCTTTCCGACCGGTCCGGCGCCCCGGCAAGGCCGCGCCTAACCCGCGGCTCGCGGGTGGTCACAGGGACGCAGGCCTCAGCCCAGAAACGAAAACGCCACCGCTTGCGCGGTGGCGTTTTTCATTGCAACGGGATCCTTCCCGGTCAGTGCCAGACCGCCAGCAAAGCTTCAAGCTCGGCGTCGCTGATCAGGCCTTGAGGGTATCGCCCGTCCAGCAGGCGTCGTGGGTCGGTCGTCCTGACCCGATTGCTTCCATGGTGTTTCAACCACTGCGCCAACATCTTGAGCGACTGGTGATTCACTGCCAGTGGGCGCAAAGCCGACTCACTTGCTGCATTCATTTCAACACGCACTCCCTGGGGCCGTGAGCGGCTAACTTACGTAAGGTTTGTTACAGAAAGGTGTGCCTCTCCTCTCCCTGAAACACACGACAAAGCCAATACAAAAGCTATGCCATTAACCCCCGCCAGCAGTCGTCACCGACAAAAAAGCCCGTCGACGGACGGGCTCTTTGCCACCAGGCAGATCAGCGCTTGAACGGTGCCGGTTGCTGCTGGGTGAGGCAGTGGATATTGCCGCCGCCCAGCAGCAATTCGCGCCCTGGGATCATCACCACTTCGTGGTCCGGGAACACCTTGGCCAGGATCGCTCTGGCCTGGGCATCGGCCGGGTCATCGAAGCTCGGGGCGATGATGCCGCCGTTGACGATAAGGAAGTTCACATAGGAACCGGCCAGGCGCACCGACGGGTCACGCGCCTGGCTGCCGAGCACCTGGTCGACGCCGGCACACTCTTCGGCCGTGGCGAACAGCGGGCCGGGAATCGGCATCTTGTGCACCACGAATTCGCGGCCCTTGGCGTCGCGGCTGTTTTTCAGCACGTCATAGGCGGCGTGGCAGCGTGCATGGTTGGGGTCCTGGGGATCATCGGTCCAGGCCAGTAACACTTCGCCGGGGCTTACGTAACAGCAGAAGTTGTCGACGTGGCCGTCGGTCTCGTCGTTGTACAGGCCGTCGGGCAGCCAGACGATGGTCTGCACCGCCAGGTGCTCGCGCAGGATCTCCTCGATCTGCTCGCGGTTCAGGTGCGGGTTGCGATTGCGGTTGAGCAGGCACTCCTCGGTGGTGATCAGGGTGCCTTCGCCGTCGACATGGATCGAACCGCCCTCGAGTACGAAACCTTCGGTGTGGTAGCGCTGCACGCGCTCCATCTCCATGACCTTGGCCGCCAGCTCTTCATCGCGGTTCCACGGTGCATACAGGCCGCCGTCGAAGCCGCCCCAGGCGTTGAAGCCCCAGTCCACGCCGCGCACTTCACCCTGGTCGTTGATCACGAAGGTCGGGCCGGTGTCGCGCACCCAGGCGTCATCGTTGCTGATCTCGACCACACGGATGTTGGGCAGCTCGAGCTGGCGCCGGGCGTTCTCGTACTGGCCGGCGGAAACCGCCACGGTCACCGGCTCGAAGCGGGCGATAGCCTTGGCCAGGGTGACATGCGCGGCCTGCGCAGGCTTGCCGCCCAGGCGCCAGTTGTCCGGGCGCTCCGGCCAGACCATCCACACCTGGGTCTGCGGGGCCCACTCGGCGGGCATGTGGAAACCATCGGCACGGGGGGTCGAGTTGAGGGTCTTCATGGGTAACCTCTGCGAAGGCCCGGGGCCAGGGGCGCCAGGTCGGTGAGCGGATAAGGTGCAGGCCCGCCAGTATAGGTGGCAGGCTATTGGTCCGATATTACAACCGATAAATATCGACTTTAAAGCGCTTTTTGTAAAATATTTCGCCACGATAACGCCTTCATGACCGATAACAATCGGTCATGAAGGCTGGCAAAAGGTCAAAGCCCTTCGGCGAGGATCCGCTCCACACTATCGACGAAGTAGTCCACGCTCGCCCGCGTGGTGCACATCGGTGGCTTGATCTTGAGAATGTTCAGGTAGTCGCCGGTCGGCTGCATGAAGATCCCCAGATCGCGCAGGCGATCGCACAGGAGCATGGTTTCCTCGGTGGCAGGCTCCAGGGTCTGGCGGTCACGCACCAGTTCCAGCCCCAGGTAGAACCCCGAGCCATGGGCCGCGCCGGCCAGCGGATAGTTATCGACCAATGCCTGCAGCCGCGCCTTGAAATGGCGCCCCACTTCCCGGGCGTTGTCCCACAGGCCTTCGTCACGCATCACATCGAGCACCGCGATACCGATACGGCAACTGACCGGGCTGCCGCCGGCGGACGAGAAGAAATAGCCCTCGGCCTCCAGTGCCTCGGCGATCTCCCGACGGGTGATCACCGCGCCCAGTGGCTGGCCGTTGCCCATGCCCTTGGCCATGGTGATGATGTCGGGCACCACGCCTTGCTCCTCGAAGCCCCAGAAATACTCGCCCAGGCGTCCGTAACCGACCTGCACCTCGTCGGCGATGCACACGCCGCCGCGCTGGCGCACCTGGGCATAGGCCTGGCGCAGGTAGCCCGGCGGCAGCGAGATGCCCCCGGCGTTGCCGTAGACCGGCTCGCAGATGATGCCGGCCAATTGGCGACCCCGGGCATCGAGGTCGGCAAGCCTGGCCTCGACATCGCGCAGGTAGTCGGCGCTGCTGTCGGCTCCGCGGAAACGGCCACGGAAGGTGTTTGGCGCCTCTACCGGGTGCACCCAGTCCGGGCGGGTCTCCAGGGCTTGTGGGTTGTCGGCGATGGAAGTGGAAATCGCATCGGTGGCCACCGACCAGCCATGGTAGGCCTCCAGCACGCTGAGCAGGTCGCGCCCGCCGCTGTAGGCCCAGGCCAGGCGGATCGCCAGGTCGTTGGCCTCGGTGCCGCTGTTGACCAGGAACACCCGGTCGAAGCCCGGTGGCGCCAGCGCCAGCAGGCGCTCGGCAAACTCGGCGATGGCCGCGTAGTGAAACCGCGAGTTGGTGTTGAGCAACGACCACTGCCGGGCCGATTCGGCGACCATGCGCGGATGGCCGTGGCCCAGCACCGCGACGTTGTTGAGCATGTCCAGGTAGGAGCGGCCCTGCATGTCGATCAGGTAGTTGCGCCAACCGCGCTCGATGTGCGGCGGCTGGGCGTAATAGTGCTTCTGCGAGCGGGCAAAGCTGGCATCGCGACGGGCCAGCAGGGCCTGGGGGTCGGCCAAGGGTTCGGCGTCGCACGCAAAGCCCAGCAGCGCCCGTGGCGACGGGCATAGCGCCAGCCAGGCGGCGGCACGCGATGGCGTGGCGAAGAACGGCGGCTGCAGACCTGCCACCCGGCACAGCTGCACGCTGAGGAAACCACAGGTGGCGCCTAGCGCCTGGCCCTTCGCCAACGCCTGGCCATCGGCCGGCGCCTGCTCCAGGCCATTGAGCCACAGGCTCCAGTGCGCCGTGCGCAGGCAGCCGCGGCCATCACCGCCACGCTGCCAGATCCCGGCCTCGGGGGCCTGCAAGGCGGTGCCGGGCGGCAGCTTGAGCTCCACCCCCAGGGCACAGGTGGCCGGCTCTTCGGGCCGGTCGATATGGGTTTGCGACAACCGGTATTGGCCGTGCAGGCTACAGGCCGGACCGGGCTGGGCCGCGAGCAGGCGCTGGTCGAAGCCAGGTTGCTCCCAGTTGCCGGCCTCGCAATGCGCGCTGAGCACGCCGAGGTCGACCTGGGTCACCGCGTGCCCGGCCAGGCTCGGCAGCAACCGGGCACAATCGGTGAAGTCCACGGCATCTGGGCCACGCCCTGCCGCCTGCAATATCGCCACCTCCATCAACTCGGCAGGCACCGCGCAGGCGGTATCGAGGATTTGCCACTCGTGGTCGATGTTGTCGCGGATGTACTGGTTGCCGGGGTCGATCGCCAATTGCTGCTCGCTGCTCAGTACCAGTACTGCGGCGCGGTTCAGGACCAGCGGCCACAATGCCCGCAGTTCGGCGTCTTGTAGCGGGTTGAGCGCCTGGTAGGCGCTGACCGCCGGGAGGATGCGCAGCGGATCGCCCTCGGCGTGGTGCAGCAAGGCCGCGCAGGTCACCGACAGGTCGGCAACGCGCCAGGTGCGCAGCAGATCGCCGAAGTCGATCACCCCCCGTACTT
Organism: Pseudomonas muyukensis; assembly: GCF_019139535.1. Taxonomy (NCBI): domain Bacteria; kingdom Pseudomonadati; phylum Pseudomonadota; class Gammaproteobacteria; order Pseudomonadales; family Pseudomonadaceae; genus Pseudomonas; species Pseudomonas muyukensis. The sequence continues at coordinate 390,193 of NZ_CP077073.1, forward strand.
GCCACTGGCGCGCCTGGTCACGGCGCCAGACCATGTTGTCATCGGTGATGTCCAGGTGCACCGCCTGGGTCGGCAACTTGTCGAGCAACGGTTGCAGACGTTCCGCGGCCCTACGTGCAACCTGCTCGACCTGGGCACGGCGCTGGTCATCTCGCGCCGCCGGCAGCAAGTGACCGATCAACGCCTGGGCATGGCGCGGGTCCCATTGCAGCGTCCGCTCAAGCCCCGGATGGTCGAAGCCGGCCAGCGCCAGGTCGACCTTGGCGCACAACGCGCCCAGCTCGGCGATCACCCGCGACGGCAAGTGCTTCAGACGCGTCAGCGGCTCGCCGTCGAGGTACTCCAGCAGCCGCACCCGCAATGCCTGGCCCTCGATGTCCAGCGCCAGCAGCCCCTCGCCATTGCTGGCCGGACGCACGGCCGGGACCGGCAAGCCCTGCCCGCGCAGGTACTCCAGCGCCGCATGCTGGGCCTCCAGCTCCAGCTGGGCGTAGCTGCCGTGGCAGGCCTTGAGCACATAACGCCCTTGCGCGCAGTCGACCCGCAAGTTCAGGTCCTGCTGGCTGCCCAAGGCCTGCAGGCTGCCCTGCAGATCGTAATGCGCCCGCAACAAGGCATGGGCCTGGGCCTCGCCAAGCAGAGGGGCAGGCAGGCTGGAGCGCTGGATCAGGGTCGAGAGCGGCATGCGGGAAAACCTCATTTTTTTGCTGTATATCGCCATCAGGCCGGCAATTTGGCAAGCAGGCAGCGTACAATCGCAGCTCGTCGCGTGAGTGCGCAGCCCAGCACATTCTCCTTGCCCGCAAACCTGTCCGTCGACAAGCTATGGGCCCGCTAGCCCGCTAATGTGGTGCTTTGCAACTACGAGCCATGATTCGCGCGTGATTTTTGTGCTCAAGCAAGGCGTCGCGACGAGTCGTAGCCCAGCTACGGCGAGCAGTGACAACCCAGCATGAGCGCGAAAAAGCACCGCGAATCAGGGTCGTTTTTTGTCAAACACCGCACTAGTTACCGTCATTTTTGAAAGGAAAGGGAATCCGACATGCGTATTCTCATTACCGGGGGAGCTGGTTTCATCGGCTCGGCACTGGTACGTCACCTGATCAGCAACACCGAGCATGAAGTGCTCAACCTCGACAAGCTGACCTATGCGGGCAACCTGGAATCCCTTTCCAGCATCGCCAACAACACGCGTTACCAATTCGTCCAGGCCGATATCGTCGACCAAGCCGCGGTCAGCGACCTGCTCGCCCGCTTCAAGCCGCAGGCCATCATGCACCTGGCCGCGGAGTCGCACGTAGACCGCTCCATCGACGGCCCGTCCGACTTCATCCAGACCAACATCGTCGGCACCTACAGCCTGCTGGAGGCCGCGCGCGGCTACTGGAACACGCTGGCTGAGGACGAGCGCCAGGCCTTCCGTTTCCACCATATTTCCACCGACGAGGTGTACGGCGACCTGCACGGCGTCGACGACCTGTTCACCGAGACCACCCCGTACGCCCCCAGCTCCCCGTACTCGGCGAGCAAGGCGGCCTCGGACCACCTGGTCCGCGCCTGGCACCGCACCTATGGCCTGCCGGTGCTGCTGACCAACTGCTCGAACAACTATGGGCCATTCCATTTCCCGGAAAAGCTCATTCCGCTGGTCATCCTCAATGCCCTCGAGGGCAAGCCCCTGCCGGTCTACGGCGATGGCCTGCAAGTGCGCGACTGGCTGTTCGTCGAAGACCATGCCCGCGCCCTGTTCAAGGTCGTGAGCGAAGGTGAAGTCGGCCAGACCTACAACATCGGTGGCCACAACGAGCAGAAGAACATCGACGTGGTACGCGGCATCTGCGCATTGCTCGAAGAGCTCGCGCCGCAACACCCCGCCGGTGTCGCCCACTACGCCGACCTGATTACCTTCGTCAAGGACCGTCCTGGCCACGACCAGCGTTACGCGATCGATGCCAGCAAGATCGAGCACGACCTGGGTTGGGTGCCTGAGGAAACCTTCGAGACTGGCCTGCGCAAGACCGTGCAGTGGTACCTGGACAACCTCCAATGGTGTCGCCATGTCCAGGATGGCAGCTATCAACGTGAACGACTGGGCAACAACGATTCCAAGGACTCGATCGCATGACCAAAGGCATCATCCTCGCCGGGGGCTCCGGTACCCGCCTGCACCCGATCACGCTGGCGACCTCCAAACAGCTGCTGCCGATCTACGACAAACCGATGATCTACTACCCGATCTCGGTACTGATGCTGGCGGGTATCCGCGACATCCTGCTGATCTCCACCCCGCATGATCTGCCTCAGTATCGCCAGCTGTTCGGCGATGGCAGCCAGTTCGGCATCAACCTCACCTATGCCGAGCAGCCCTCGCCCGATGGCCTGGCCCAGGCCTTCCTGATTGGCGAGCAGTTCATCGGCGACGACTCGGTCTGCCTGATCCTGGGCGACAACATCTTCCACGGCCAGGGCTTCAGCGAGCAGTTGCAACGTGCGGTCAAGCACCCTAGCGGCGCCACGGTTTTCGGCTACTGGGTGAACGACCCCGAGCGCTTCGGCGTGGTCGAGTTCGACGACCAAGGCCGCGCGCTGTCGATCGAGGAAAAACCCGCCAAGCCAAAATCCAGCTATGCGGTGACCGGCCTGTATTTCTACGACAACGATGTCGTGCAGATCGCCAAGGGCATCAAGCCTTCGCCGCGCGGCGAGCTGGAGATCACCGATGTCAACAACGCCTACCTGGCACGCGGCGACCTGCGCGTGGAGCGCCTGGGCCGCGGCTTCGCCTGGCTTGACACCGGCACCCACGACAGCCTGCTGGAAGCGTCCCAGTACGTCCAGGTCATCGAACATCGGCAAGGCCTGAAAGTGGCGTGCCTGGAAGAGATCGCCTATCAGAAGGGCTGGATCAGCCGCGAGACGTTGCAACACAAGGCTGAAGAGTTGAAAAAGACCGGTTATGGGCAGTACTTGAGCAAGTTGGTTGCAGAGTCGACATGAACATCATTGCTACTGCCATTGCCGATGTGCTGATCATCGAACCCAAGGTGTTCGGTGACAGCCGCGGTTTTTTCTTCGAAAGCTTCAATGCGCGGGACTTCGCCGAGAAGGCCGGCTTCGACGCCCACTTCGTGCAGGATAACCATTCCCGCTCGCAACGTGGCGTGTTGCGCGGCCTTCACTACCAAATCGACAACCCGCAGGGCAAGCTGGTACGCGTCGTTCAAGGTGAAGTGCTGGACGTAGCCGTGGACCTGCGCCGCAGCTCGCCCACCTGCGGCCAGTGGGTGGCCACCCGCCTGTGCGCCAGCGACCACCGTCAGTTCTGGATCCCGCCAGGGTTTGCCCACGGTTTTCTGGTGTTGAGTGAGTCTGCCGACTTTCTCTACAAAACCACCGACTACTACAACCCCGGCGCCGAACGTAGCATCCGCTGGGACGACCCGGACCTGAACATCGACTGGCAACTGGGCGGCCTGCAACCGCAGCTCTCGGCCAAGGACCAGACAGCCGCCCGCTTCAAGGACGCGGAGCTGTTCCCATGAGGATCCTCGTCTGCGGCCACAGCGGTCAGGTCGCGCACGCGCTGGGGCAGGCGTTGAGCGGCTTGGGCGAAGTACAGTCGCTCGGCCGCGACCAGCTCGACCAGTCGCGCCCCGAACACCTGCGCGCGCCCCTGCGCCAGTTGGCCCCCGACCTGATCATCAATGCCGCCGCCTACACCGCGGTCGACCTGGCCGAGAGCGAGGGTGAACTGGCCTTTGCCATCAACGCAGAAGCTCCCCGGGTGCTCGCCGAGGAAGCCGCGCGGCTTGGCGCGCCGCTGATCCACTACTCCACCGACTATGTGTTCGATGGCAGCAAGGCTGCAGCGTACACCGAGGACGACGCGCCCAATCCACTGGGCGTCTACGGCAACAGCAAGCTGGCCGGCGAGCAGGCCATTCGCGCCGTCGACGGCGAGCATCTGATCCTGCGTACCAGCTGGGTCTACTCGCTGCATGGCCGCAACTTCCTGCTGACCATGCAGCGCCTGCTGCAAGAGCGGCCAGAACTGAAGGTGGTGAATGACCAGGTCGGTGCGCCAACCTGGGCCATGTCCATCGCCACCAGCACCCGCGCCCTGATCGAGCGCTGGCGCAACGGCCAGGCCGGCGCCTGGGGCACCTACCACCTGGCCGCCCAGGGCGAAACCTCGTGGTTCGGCTTTGCCCAGGCCATCGCCGAGCAGCTCAAGGCCCGCGGCCTGCCCTGCGCCGAGCTACTGCCGATCCCTTCCAGCGCGTACCCGACACCAGCCCGTCGGCCACTCAACTCGCGCCTGGACTGCTCGCGCCTGGCCCAGCAATGGCAGGTGACCCAGCCAGACTGGCACGAAGCGCTGATCGACTGCCTGAAGTAGCGCATAATTGCGCCAGACTTTTCTGGCGCAATGACCGCGATGATTCCACGACCCACGCCTCCACGCCGCCCCCGCTGGCGCAGCCTGGCCTTGCTGGCGCTGTGCCTGGCGCCGCTGCTGTGGCCGCTGCACCACCTGGCACAGCGTTACTACCAGGACGAACTGGCCTCGCAGAACCGCCAGACCCTCGACCTCTACGTGGCCAACCTGCTCGGCACCCTGCACCGCTACGAGACCCTGCCGCAGATCCTCGGCGACCTGCCGGCGCTGCGCGGCGTGCTGGCCGACCCATTGCGCCTGGAGTCGGTGACCAACGCCAACCGCCTGCTCAAGGACATCGCCCACCAGACCGGCGCCGAGGTGATGTACCTGATGGACGTCAGCGGCAACACCCTGGCGGCCTCCAACTGGGACAAACAGGACAGTTTCGTCGGCCGCAACTTCTCGTTCCGCCCGTACTTCATCGAAGCCATGGACGGCCGCCTGGGGCGCTTCTTCGGCCAGGGCACCACCTCGGCCAAGCGCGGCTACTTCTTCGCTGCCGCCGTGCACGACCGTGAGCGGGTCATCGGCGTGCTGGTGGTCAAGGTCGACCTCGACCACACCGAAACCCTGTGGGGCCGCACCCCGGAGCAATTGCTGCTGACCGACCAGAACGGCGTGGTGGTGCTCACCTCGCGCCCGGACTGGCGCTTTCGCGCCACCCGCGCGCTGAGCGATGCCGAGCGCCAGGCGATCATCGCCATCCAGCCCTACCCGACCCAGGCCCCACAACCGCTGAGCCTGAACCCTGACGCCTGGCTGACCCAGACCCGCAACATCCAGGAGACCGGCTGGCAGGTGAGCATCCTCGCCCCACGCCAGCTGGTGGACCGCTCGGTGCAGACCGTCATGGCCATCGGCGCCGGCGCGCTGCTGGTGACCATGCTGCTGGCCGGCCTGGTGATGCAGCGCCGACGCCACTACATCGACCGCATCGACTTCGAAGCCCGCGCCCGCCAGGAGCTGGAAAACCGCGTGATCGAGCGCACCGCCGACCTGGAGGGCCTCAACACCCGGCTCAAGAGCGCCGTGCTGGAGCGGGAGAATGCCCAGCAGGAGCTGGTGCGCGCCCAGGACGAACTGGTCCAGGCCGGCAAGCTGTCGGTGCTGGGCACCATGTCGGCGAGCATCAGCCACGAGCTCAACCAGCCGCTGGCGGCGATCCGCAGCTACGCCGAGAACGCCGAGATTCTCCTCGACCACCAGCGCACCGACGATGTGCGCGGCAACCTCAAGCTGATTGGCGAACTGACCGGGCGCATGGCCTCGATCATCACCCATCTGCGCGCCTTCGCCCGCCGCGACCAACACGCCCCGGAAAGCGTGGCCCTGCAACCGGCGCTGGACGACGCCCTGGCACTGCTGGCCAAGCGGCGCCGGGCCATGGCCGTGGAGCTGGTGCGCGACCTGCCCGAGGCCACCCTATGGGTGCAGGCCGGCGAAACGCGGCTGCGCCAGGTACTTGGCAACCTGCTGGCCAATGCCCTCGACGCCCTCACCGAAAAAGCCAACCCGCGCAAGCTGTGGCTGAGTGCCGAACGCCAGGATGACTGCGTCTACCTGTACATTCGCGACAATGGCCCAGGCTTCAGTCGCCAGGCCCTGGAGCATGCCAAGGAGCCGTTCTTCACCACCAAGACCCGCACCCAGGGCTTGGGGTTGGGGCTGGCCATCTGCGAAAGCCTGATGCACGCGCTGGGCGGCGAGCTGCTGCTGGGCAACCACCCGGAAGGCGGCGCCCTGCTGACCCTGCGCATGCGCGTGGCCAAGCCCGGCGCCAACCTGCAATCCTCGGAGGACACCTCGGCATGACCGAGACACTGATCGACAGCCGCGCCCAGGTGATCCTGGTCGACGATGACCCCCACCTGCGCCAGGCACTGAGCCAGACCCTCGACCTGGCCGGGCTCAAGGTAGTGGCGCTGGCCGATGCCCAGGGCCTGGCCGGGCGCATCGAGCAGGACTGGCCGGGGGTGGTGGTCAGCGATATCCGCATGCCCGGTATCGATGGCCTGCAACTGCTCGAGCAACTGCATGGCCGCGACAACGAACTGCCGGTGCTGCTGATCACCGGCCACGGCGATGTGCCGTTGGCGGTGCAGGCGATGCGCGCCGGGGCCTATGATTTTCTCGAGAAACCCTTCGCCAGCGACGCCCTGCTCGACAGCGTCCGCCGGGCCCTGGCCCTGCGCCGCCTGGTGCTGGACAACCGCAGCCTGCGCCTGGCCCTGAGCGACCGCCAGCAACTGGCCACGCGCCTGGTCGGCCAGTCGCCGGGCATGCAGCGCCTGCGCGAGCAGATCGGCGCCCTGGCCGCCACCCGTGCCGATGTGCTGATTCTCGGCGAGACCGGCGCCGGCAAGGAGGTGGTGGCCCGCGCCCTGCACGACCTGTCGAGCCGCCGCGACGGGCCGTTCGTGGCGATCAACGCCGGCGCCCTGGCCGAGTCGGTGGTCGAGAGCGAGCTGTTCGGCCATGAGCCGGGGGCGTTCACCGGCGCGCAGAAGCGCCGCATCGGCAAGTTCGAGTTCGCCAACGGCGGCACGCTGTTCCTCGACGAGATCGAGAGCATGAGCCTCGACGTGCAGGTCAAGCTGCTGCGCCTGTTGCAGGAGCGGGTGGTCGAGCGCCTCGGCGGCAACCAACTGATCCCACTGGATATCCGCATCATCGCCGCGACCAAGGAGGACCTGCGCCAGGCCGCCGACCAGGGGCGCTTCCGCGCCGACCTGTACTACCGCCTGAATGTCGCGCCGCTGCGTATCCCCGCGTTGCGCGAGCGCGGCGACGACATTCTCGTGCTGTTCCAGCACTTCGCCAACGCCGCCAGCGAGCGCCACGGCCTGTCGCCCCACAGCCTGCAACCGGCGCAGCGCGCCGTGCTGCTGCGCCACGACTGGCCGGGCAACGTGCGCGAGCTGCAGAACGCCGCCGAACGCTTCGCCCTCGGCCTGGAGCTGGCCCTCGATGGCCAGGAGCCGGCGGCGGCCCATGACATCCAGGTGCCCGCGCCGACCGGCAACCTCAGCGAACAGGTCGAGCAGTTCGAGCGCTCGCTGATCGCCGCCGAGCTGGGCCAACCACACAACTCGATGCGCAGCCTCGCCGAAGCCCTCGGCATCCCGCGCAAGACTCTGCACGACAAGCTGCGCAAGCACGGCCTGAGCTTCGACGGCGGCGGGCACGACGAACAGGAGGACAACCGTCCATGAGCACCGACAGCCAGTACCTGCAGTCCGTACTGCACGGCGATATTCCGCTGACCCGCGAGATGGGGATGGAAGTCATCGATTGGCAGCAGCATTGCCTGCGCCTGAAGTTGCCCCTGGCGCCCAACGTCAACCACAAGAGCACCATGTTCGGCGGCAGCCTGTACTGCGGCGCGGTGCTGGTGGGGTGGGGCTGGCTGCACCTGCGCTTGCGCGAACTGGGCATCGATGACGGGCATATCGTCATCCAGGAGGGGCAGATCAGTTATCCGCTGCCGGTCACCGGGACGGCGGTGGCACAGTGCCCGGCGCCGGACCAGAAGACCTGGGAGCGGTTCCTGACCATGTACCAGCGTCGCGGGCGGGCGAGGCTGACGCTGGAGACGGTGGTGAGCAACGAGGGGAACGACGAGCCTGCCGTGAAATTCAGTGGCCAGTACGTTTTGCATCGCTGAAGGTTTGGGGGCGCTTCGTACCCCTTTCCGACGCCTCGGCAAGGCCGCTCCTACAGGGAAACGTGATCCCCTGTAGGAGCGGCCTTGTGTCGCGATGGGCTGCAAAGCAGCCCCGGCTATCTCAAGCTCGGATCGCGTCTGCCAGCTCGACCAACGCCTGCCGCCAGCCGGCAGCCTTGGGCAACGCCAGGAAAAACGGATTGAGCAACGACTCCCGCGGCGGATACCGGAACGACGATCCATCCAGCCCGATCACCTCGCCCCCGGCCCCTTCCAGCACGCCCTGGGCAGCCGCCGTATCCCACTGCGAAGTCGGCGCCAACCGCGGATAACAGTCGGCACTGCCTTCGGCCAGCAGGCAGAACTTCAGCGAACTGCCGATATTGGCCAGCTCCAGCTCACCCACCGCACCACTCAATCCGGCCAGCAGGGTCTCCTGCTGCGCGCTGGTATGCCGGCGGCTGGCGACGACGGTAAACTTCGTCCCCTGCGCCGGCGCGTTGCGTACCTGGATCGGCTGCGCGGCGCCATCACGCTCCACACGCCAAGCCCCCAGGTCGCGGCCACCGCAATAACAGCGGCCATTAGTCGGCATCGCCACCACCCCAAACACCACTTCGCCATGCTCGATCAGCGCGATGTTGACGGTGAACTCCTCGCTGCCGGCGATGAACTCCTTGGTGCCATCCAAAGGATCGACCAGCCACCAACGCTGCCAGCCTTCACGGGTGGCCAGCGGAATCTCGCAGTCTTCCTCGGACAGCACCGGAATCTGCGGTGCCAATGCCTGCAGGCCCTCGGCGATAACCCGATGGGCCGCCAGGTCGGCAGCGGTCACCGGTGAATCGTCGGCCTTGTTGCTTACTGCCACATCAGCGCGCCAGAACGGCAGGGTCGCCTCGCCGGCCAACAGGGCGAGCTTGACCACGTCCTGCATCAGTTGCCGATCATTCATACGCTGAGCACCCCACGCTGGATCAGCAGGTCCCGGGCCAGGTACAGCGCCGCCAATGCCCGGCCTTCGGTGAACTGCGGGTGCATGGCCAAGGCCGACAGTTCGCGCAGGTTGACCTTGTCGACCCGCATCGGCTCAGGCTCGTCGCCTTCCAGGCGCTCTTCGTACAGGTCGGTGGCCAGCACCACCTGGATCTTCTGGCTCATGTAGCCGGGCGACAGCGACAGTTCGGTCAGGTGCTCCAGCTGGCGCGCGCCAAACCCGGCCTCTTCCTTGAGTTCGCGGTCGGCGGCGGCCAGCACGTCCTCGCCCGGCTCGATCAGGCCCTTGGGCAGGGACAGCTCGTATTCGTCGGTGCCGCCGCAGTACTCCTCGACCAGTACCGCATGCTCGGCGTCGAGCATGGCCACGATCATCACCGCGCCATAGCCGTTGCCACGCCCGACCAGGCGCTCGTAGGTGCGCTCGGCGCCGTTGGCGAAGCGCAACTGCACGGCTTCGACACGGAACAGGCGGCTGCTGGCGACAATCTCGCGATTGAGGACGGTGGGTTTCTGGCGCATGGGGCGGCTCCTTGGCGTGAACGGGTTACTATACCGTGGCTTGCCGACTGATCGAGAGTTTCCCATGCCCGTTCTTCCCTGGTCTGCCATCGATACCGTCCTGCTGGACATGGACGGCACCCTGCTCGACCTGCACTACGACAACCGCTTCTGGCTGGAACACCTGCCCCAGCGCTATGCCGAGCTGCATGGCGTGAGCCGGGCCATGGCCGAAATGGAGCTGCAACCGCTGTTCGAGCGCCACGCCGGCACGCTCAACTGGTACTGCCTGGACTTCTGGAGCCACGAGCTGCGCCTGCCGATTCGCGCACTCAAACAGGAGATCGCCGAGTTGATCGCGCTCAAGCCCGACGCCGACACCTTCTTGGCCGCCGTTCGTCAGGCAGGCAAGCGCGTGGTGATGATCACCAATGCGCACCGCGACTCGCTGTCGCTGAAACTGGAGCGGGTGGAGTTGGCGCCGTATTTCGAACGGCTGATCAGCTCCCATGACTACGGCTACCCAAAGGAGAGCCCGCAGTTCTGGGACGCGTTGCAGGCGGACATCGGCTTCGACCCGGCGCGCAGCCTGTTCATCGACGACACCCTGGCGATCCTGCGCAGTGCCCGGCAGTTTGGCGTCGGGCATCTGCTGGCGGTGCGCCAGCCGGATAGCCGCGCCGCGCCGCGGGATACCCAGGAGTTTGCGGCGGTGGAAGATTACCGGACCTTGCTGGAAGGGTTGTAACGACGCATTCACCCCGTAGGAGCGGCTTCAGCCGCGATCACCCGCGAAGCGGGTGCCGAGCACCGCGATGCCCGCATCGCGGCTGAAGCCGCTCCTACCGGCGAACCCATCACTCCGGAATACGCAGCACCTGCCCCGGATAGATCTTATTTGGGTCCTTCAGCATCGGCTTGTTCGCCTCGAAGATCTTGTTGTACTTGTTGGCGTCGCCATACACCCGCTTGGAAATGGCACTGAGGGTGTCGCCCTTCTCGACCTCGACGAACCGCGCCGCCTGAGCCACCGGCCCGGTAACGGTGATCTGGTCGTCCACCGAGGCCACGCCGGCGATGTTGCCCGCGGCCAGGATGATCTTCTCCTTTTCTTCCTGGCTGCTCACCTCACCCTTGAGGATCACCTTGTCGCCCTCTACAGTGGCGGAGATGTTCGGGTTGCCCAGGCCAACGTCCTGGACGTGCTTCTTCAACTGCTCCTCGGCATTGGCATTACCCGGTGTCAGCAGGTCGATCAACTTCTCGCCGGCTTCCTTCACGAAACTGAACAGGCTCATGTGGCGCTCCTTGATGATGAATCCATGGAAGCAGCAGTCTAGGCCAGGATCGCCCAACCCGCCGCCCTGCGACTGATCGACGCGCTCTATCACGGGATAGACGCTAGCGATTAGACGCCCTCGGCCCAGAGGCCTAGGCTGGTGGGGTCAAACTGCCAGCCGGTATTCACCCCGATGAACAGCAAGCCACCGGTCTGCGCGGCGTCCACGCCCCTCGCCCTGCCCGCCGCCAGCAACACCTACGACTACGCCCAACTGTCCGACGCAAGCCGCGACAGCACCCCGCTGGCCGAGGAAGTCGCCCTGGCCATTGTCTACAACGGCCTCAACCAGGCGGTGATGCTGGTCAGCCCCACCGACTTGGAAGACTTCGCCGTGGGCTTCAGCGTCGGCAGCGGCATCGTCGCCAGCACCGATGAAATCTATGACGTGAAGCTCTCCGGCAGCGGCTCGGCGTTGTACGCCGACCTGGAGATCTCCAGCCGCGCGTTCTGGAACCTCAAGGACCAGCGCCGCCAGCTGGCCGGCACCAGCGGCTGCGGCCTGTGCGGGGTCGAAGCCCTGGAGCAGGCGCTGCCCGAACTCAACGTGCTGCCCGGGGCGCCGCTGCCGCCGGCGCACTGGCTCAAGGACCTGCGCCAGCGCATCGATGCCTTCCAGCCCCTCGGCCAGCATTGCGGCGCGGTGCACGCGGCGCTGTTCATGGACCGCGACGGCCAGCTGCTGCTGGGCCGCGAGGACATCGGCCGGCACAACGCCCTGGACAAGCTGATCGGCGCCCTGCTGCGCCAACGCATCGACAGCGAAGGTGGGCTGGCCATCGTCACCAGCCGCTGCAGCCTGGAGCTGATCCAGAAAGTCCTGCGCGCTGGTATCCAGACCCTGGTCAGCCTCTCGGCCCCCACCGGCCTTGCCCTGCAATGGGCGCGCAAGCACAACCTCAACCTCATCCACCTGCCCAAACACAGCGCACCGCGGGTCTTCAGCCCAGCGGCGGAGTAGCAACAGCCGTGACCTCGTACGAAAAACTGCCCGACAACGCCCCCGCCGCCTCCCCCCGCTACCAACCCTACCCCGGCCCCGCCGGCGGCTGGGGCGCACTGCGCAGCGTGGCCAAGGCCTGGGTCGGCAGCGACAATGCCCTGAAGAACATCCGCGCCCTGCTCAAGACCAACCAGAACGGCGGCTTCGACTGCCCCGGCTGCGCCTGGGGCGACTCGCCCGAGAGCGGCATGGTCAAGTTCTGCGAAAACGGCGCCAAGGCGGTCAACTGGGAAGCCACCAAGCGCCGCGTCGACGCGGCGTTCTTCGCCCGCTACAGCGTCAGCGCGCTGCTCACGCAGAGCGACTACTGGCTCGAATACCAGGGCCGGCTGACCGAGCCGATGGTCTACGACCCGCTCAGCGACCGCTACCAGCCGATCGAATGGGACGCGGCCTTCGCCCTGATCGCCCGTCACCTGAACGACCTGACCAGCCCCGACCAGGCCGAGTTCTACACCTCGGGCCGGGCCAGCAACGAGGCGGCCTACCTCTACCAGCTGTTCGTGCGCGCCTACGGCACCAACAACTTCCCGGACTGCTCGAACATGTGCCACGAGGCCAGCGGCGTGGCCCTGGGGCAAAGCGTCGGCGTGGGCAAGGGCACCGTCACCTACGATGACTTCGAACACGCCGATGCGATCTTCGTCTGGGGCCAGAACCCCGGCACCAACCACCCGCGCATGCTCGACCCGCTGCGCGACGCGGTGAAGCGCGGCGCCCAGGTGGTCTGCGTCAACCCGCTCAAGGAACGCGGCCTGGAGCGCTTCCAGCACCCGCAGAACCCGCTGGAGATGCTGACCAACAGCGACCGCCCGACCAACACGGCCTTCTTCCGCCCGGCCCTGGGTGGCGACATGGCGCTGCTGCGCGGCATGGCCAAGTTCCTCCTGCAGTGGGAACGCGAAGCGCAGGCCAAGGGCGAGCCGGCAATCTTCGACCATGCCTTCATCGCCGAACATGGCCACGGCGTGGCGCAGTACCTGGCGGTGGTCGACGCCACGTCCTGGGAGCAGATCCAGGCGCAATCGGGCCTGACCCTGGCCGACATCGAGCTGTCGGCGCGCATGTACTGCAAGGGCAAGCGGGTGATCATGTGCTGGGCCATGGGCATCACCCAGCACCGCCATTCGGTGCCGACCATCCAGGAAATCGTCAACCTCATGCTGCTGCGCGGCAACCTCGGCGTGGCGGGTGCCGGCCTGTGCCCGGTACGTGGCCACAGCAACGTGCAAGGCGACCGCACCATGGGCATCAACGAGCGCCCACCGGTGGCGCTGCTCGATGCCTTGGAACAGCGCTTCGGCTTTGCCGTGCCCCGCCACAACGGCCACAACACGGTGGAGGCGATCCACGCCATGCTCGAAGGCCGGGCCAAGGTGTTCATCGGCCTGGGCGGCAACTTCGCCCAAGCCACCCCGGACACCGAGCGCACCGCCCAGGCCTTGCGCAACTGCGAGCTGACCGTGCACATCAGCACCAAGCTCAACCGCAGCCACCTGGTGCACGGCAAGCAGGCACTGATCCTGCCGTGCCTGGGCCGCACCGATATCGACCTGCAGGGCGAAGGCCCGCAGGCGGTGACGGTGGAAGACTCGTTCAGCATGGTTCATGCCTCCAACGGCCAGCTCAAGCCGCTGTCCCGGCAGATGCGCTCGGAGCCTGCGGTGGTCGCCGGTATCGCCGCCGCCACCTTGGGCAAGCAGCCGGTGGACTGGCATTGGCTGGTGGCCGACTACGATCGCATCCGCGAGCTGATTGCCGACACCATCCCAGGTTTCGCCGACTTCAATCAGCGCCTGCGCCTGCCCGGTGGTTTCTACCTGGGCAACAGCGCCGGCAGCCGCCAGTGGAAGACCGCCAGCGGCCGCGCCAACTTCAAGGCCAACCTGCTGCCCGACAGCCTGCTCGACGAACGCGTGCGCGCCAGCGGCCAGGTGCCGGACCTGATCCTGCAGTCGATGCGCTCCCACGACCAGTACAACACCACCATCTACGGCATGGACGACCGCTACCGCGGCGTGCGCGGCCAGCGCGACGTGCTGTTCGTCAACGAGGCCGACATCGTGCGCCTGGGCTTCCAGCCGGGGCAGAAGGTCGACATCGTCTCGCTGTGGGGGGATGCCCATGTGCGCCGGGTGCATGGCTTCACCTTGCTGGCGTTCGATATTCCGGCGGGGCAGGCGGCGGCCTACTATCCAGAGGTGAACCCGCTGGTGCCGCTGGAGAGCATCGGCGATGGCAGCCACACGCCGACGTCGAAGTTCATCGCCATCAAGCTGGAGCGTGCGCGGGACGACGGGCGTATTGTCTGAACCGTACTCCAGACGCACGGCCCCTGTAGGAGCGGCCTTGTGTCGCGATGGGGCGCGCAGCGGCCCTAGATTTCAGCTGCGCCGCGTAGTTTCAGCTGCGCCGCATAGATGGCCGGGGCCGCTGCGCGGCCCTTTCGCGACACAAGGCCGCTCCTACAAGGGCCCGCCAAGCCCCCTGAACGCCACCCACAAAAAAGCCCCGGTCCGCAACGGCTCAGGGCTTTGTCATAAATACCTCAGACCGCCGAAAATCGAGAAAGTTTCATACATAATTCAATAAGTTAGAGAATTGTGTACAACTCGTGCTACTCGTCGGATTTCCATTGCAAGCCCATTCGCCGAGCCTCACATTCCGCCTCGTCATCCCCTTGAGGCTCTCTTGATGAAGAAGTACTCCTCGATTCTGTTGTTGTCTTTCAGCTTGCTCAGCGGCGTTGCCATGGCAGGCGGCACCACCGAGGCCGGCATTGGCGGCGCATTGGGTGGGGTACTGGGCTCCGTGGTGGGCAACTCCATCGGCGGTAGCACCGGCGGCGCCATTGGTGCCGGCCTGGGCGGCGCAGCCGGCGGTGCCCTGGGCGCCGACAAGCGCCAGCGTGGCGAAGCCGCCATCGGTGGCGCCCTGGGCGCGGCCGGCGGCAACGTGGTCGGTCGCTCCATGGGCGGCACCACCGGTAGCTATATCGGTGCCGCGGCCGGCGGTGGCGCCGGTGGCGCACTGGGTAACTACATGGGCAACAAGGCCGACGAAGACGAGCGCCATGAGCGCCGCTACCGTCGCGGCTACGACGACCGCCGCCACTATGACCGTGGCCACCACTACGGCCACCGCAAGCACAAGCGTCACTGGCGCGACTGATCGCCAGCCTTACGCCTGATGCCTAAGGCCCCGCCCTCACCGGCGGGGCCTTTTCGTTGCTGCCTGCGCCAGGGGATTAAGGGCCGCCCCGATATGGAGGCTACTAGCCACTAGTTATTATCCGCCCTTCAAACCATGCACAGGACGCAGGGAATGCGCGCGATCGTCACCGATCCGATCTGTTCGGCCCAGGCCAGGGATACCTGACCGATGCCTGGCCGCCGCCCGCCCCTGCTCAGCGAAGCCGGTTTTGCGAACATTCGCCAGCGGGTCGAGCAAGCCACCGGCGTGCACCTGGCCGATGACCGCCGCACCGGCGTGGCCGCCCGCCTGCACCAGCGGCTCAAGGCCCTGCGGCTGACGCAGTTCGAGCAGTACCTGGCAGTGCTCGACGGCCCCGCTGGCCCGGGTGAGCTCGAACACCTGCTGCGCCTGCTGGTTGCCCGCGACAGTTACTTCTTCCGTGAACACCGCCACTTCGAATGCCTGGCCCACTGGCTGGCCACGCTGGAACATCCGCCGCGCCTGTGGAGCGCCGCCTGTGCCAGCGGCGAAGAGGCCTGGAGCCTGGCCATGGTCGCCGCGCAAAGCTCGCGGCTGCCGGGCTGGCAGGTGCTGGCCAGCGACTTCGACCCTCAGTTGCTGGCGCGCGCCGCCACCGGCATCTACGACATAGCCCAGGCCCGCTACTTCCCCGAAGGCTGGCTGGTCCGCCATTGTCTGTGCGGGGTCGGCGAGACGGCGGGGCGCCTGCGCATCGCGTCATCGCTGCGCGAGCGCGTACGCTTCGAGGCGATCAACCTGATCCGCACCCTGCCGGCTCACCTTGGCAGCTTCGATGCCATCCTGTTGCGCAACCTGCTGGCGAACCTGGCGCCACCGTACAAGGCCAAGCTGCTGCCGCGCCTGCTGGAACACCTGCGCCCGGGCGGGCTGCTGATCATCAGCCATAGCGAGAGCATCCACGGGCTGGACCTGCCGCTGCGGCCACTGCTGCCGTCAGTGTTCGAGCGCCTATGATCAGAGGTACTGCCGCGCCGCTCGGCAGACAAGGACTGATCGCGCACCCGCGCGGCAGTGCGCTTTGGGATCGAGCCAGCCTGCCGCCCCCCTTCCCTTGCGAAACAGGCCCTTATCCATGCCCTGCCGAATCCTCCTTGCCGATCAATCGCCGCTCTTTCGCGCCGGGCTGCGCGCCCTGCTCGAGCAGAAGAAAGACTTCGTCGTGGTGGGCGATACCGGCGATGCCATGGCCGCCGTGAGCCTGGCCGAAAAGCTCAAGCCCGACATCGTGGTGCTCGACATGAGTGGCGAACTGGACAGCCAGCAGGCCTTGCAGGAACTGTTCATCCGTGTGCCCGGCAGCCGGGTCCTGATGTTCTCGGCACGTTCGGAACTGGACCACGTGATGAACTGCCTGCAACTGGGCGCCCACGGTTTCCTGTTGAAGAACGCGCCGGTGGTCGAGCTCGAACAGGCCCTGCAGACCTTGCGTGGCGGTGGCCAGTACCTGTGCTCGGCGGTACTGCCAATGGTCATAGGCCAGGCCCTCAAGCACAGCCGCAAGCGCACCACCGCCCAGGCCCCGGCTCAGCCGTTGACCACCCGCCAGCTGGAGATCCTGCGCCTGATCGCCCGCGGCGAGACCACCCGCTCCATCGCCGACGGCCTGGGCCTGAGCATCAAGACTGTCGAGGCCCACCGCTCGCAGATCATGCACCGCCTGCAGATCCACGATGTGCCCGGGCTGGTGTTGTTCGCCGTGCGCGAAGGGATCATCCGCCTCAACGATTGAGCGACAGCCCGGCGAGGATCAGTTGCAAAGCCTCGGGCAGCACTGCCGGCCGCCCCGAGGCACGCTCGATGAACACCTGGACCAGGGTGCCCGCCGCGCAGGCCTCGGCCTCACCGGGGCGGAACAGCGCCAGGCGGAACTCCACCGTGCTGCCCGCCAGGCGCGTCACCCCCAGGCCCACCTCGAGCACGTCCGGGAAGCCCGGCAAGGCGAAGAAGTCGGCCGCCGAGCTGACCACGAAAGCGGCCAGCTCGCCGTCGCGCAGGTCCAGCTCGGCCTGCTCCACGAGGAAGGCCTGGATGGCGGTTTCGAAGAAACCGTGCACGGTGGAGCCGGCGAGATGGCCGTTGAGGTCGTTGTCCTGCGGGCGGGTGAGGATGGGGTGGAAGTGGGAGAAGGCGTCGCGTTGCGGCGATTCGGTCATGGCAACATCCTGGGCTGTCTTCGACATGTCGTGGCAGCTTCCCACACTGCGCCGCAAACGCCTATCACCCTGTAGGCGCCGGCGTTGCCGGCGCCTTCGCCGCCCAGGTCATCCTCAGGCTCAGATATCCGCCACCTTCTGCCACACCTTCGGCCGGAAGAACAACGTCTCGCCCCGCGCCAGCCCGGTCAGGCTGTCGTGGTCCTTGACCACTTCGGCCTCGATCAGCTCGCTCTGCCCTTCTACTTTCAAGGTCACCCGGGTGGTCGCGCCTAGCGGGCGGATATCACGCACTTCGGCGGCATGGTGCCCCTCGGTTTCATGGCGCGACAGCGACACCTCGTGCGGGCGGAACAGCACATGCTGCCCCTCGGCCAGCGCCAGGCGGTTGGAGTCGCCGAGGAAGTGGTAGACGAAGTCATTGGCCGGCTGCTCGTACACCTCGCCCGGCGAGCCGATCTGCTCGATCACGCCCTTGTTCATCACCACGATGCGGTCGGCGACTTCCATGGCTTCTTCCTGGTCGTGGGTGACGAACACCGAGGTCAGGTTGATGTCCTCGTGCAGCCGCGCCAGCCAGCGGCGCAGCTCCTTGCGCACCTTGGCATCCAGCGCGCCGAACGGTTCGTCGAGCAGCAGCACCTTGGGCTCCACCGCCAGGGCGCGGGCCAAAGCGATACGCTGGCGCTGGCCGCCGGACAATTGCTCGGGGTAGCGGTCGGACAGCCAGTCGAGCTGGACCATGTTCAGCAGCTCATGGACCTTCTCGGCGATCTTGCTTTCGCTCGGGCGCTCGCCCTTGGGCTTCATGCGCAGGCCAAAGGCGACGTTGTCGAACACGCTCATGTGGCGAAACAGGGCATAGTGCTGGAACACGAAACCGACGTTGCGATCGCGCACGTCGTGGCCGGAAACATCCTCGCCATGGAACACGATGCTGCCGTTATCCGGGGTCTCGAGCCCGGCGATGATCCGCAGCAGGGTGGTCTTGCCGCAGCCGGACGGGCCGAGCAAGGCCACCAGTTCACCGCTGTGGATATCCAGGTTGATGTTGTCCAGGGCCTGGAAGCTGTTGAAGCGCTTGCTGACGTTACGTACTTCGATCGACATGAATCATTCCTCCGCGGCGCTGTGGCGCAGGCGGTTAATACGGTTCTCGCTCCACTGCTTGAGCAGCAGGATGAAGAGCGCCAGGATCAGCAACAGGCTGGCCACGCTGAAGGCCGCGACATGGTTGTACTCGTTGTAGAGGATCTCCACGTGCAGCGGCAAGGTGTTGGTGACGCCGCGAATGTGCCCGGACACCACCGACACCGCGCCGAACTCGCCCATGGCCCGGGCGGTGCACAGCACCACGCCGTAGATCAGGCCCCACTTGATGTTCGGCAGGGTCACGTGCCAGAACATCTGCCAGCCGTTGGCGCCGAGCAGGCGCGCGGCCTCCTCCTCCTGGGTGCCCTGCTCCTGCATCAGCGGGATCAGTTCACGGGCCACGAACGGCACGGTGACGAAGATGGTCGCCAGGACGATGCCCGGCAGGGCGAAGACGATCTGGATGTCGTGGTCCTGCAACCACGGGCCGAACAGGCCCTGGGCGCCGAACATCAGCACGTAGACCAGGCCGGCGATCACCGGCGACACCGAGAACGGCAGGTCGATCAGGGTCACCAGCACGCTCTTGCCGCGGAAGCTGTACTTGCTCACGCACCAGGCGGCGGATACCCCGAACACCAGGTTCAGCGGCACCGAGATGGCCACCGCCAGCAAGGTCAGCTTCAGCGCAGAGAGCGCGTCGGGCTCGAAGATCGCCTCGAAGAAGGTGCCGAAGCCGTTCTTCAGCGCCTGCGACACCACGATCACCAGCGGCAGCGCCAGGAACAGCGCGAAGACGATCCAGCCCAGGGTGATCAGCACACGGCGCGAGGTGGCGCTGCCACGCCGGGCGGCGTTGGCGGCGGCGGTCGCGCCAAGGGAAGACGAAGACATTACCGGGCCTCCTTCAAGGGGTTTCGATGCGCCGCTGCAACAGGTTGATCAGCAGCAGCAGGATGAAGGAAACCACCAGCATCAGCACGCCGATGGCGGTGGCGCCGGTGTAGTCGTACTGGTCGAGCTTGACCATGATCAGCAGCGGCAGGATCTCGGTCTTCATCGGCATGTTGCCGGCGATGAAGATCACCGAGCCGTACTCGCCGACACCCCGGGCGAAGGCCAGGGCGAAGCCGGTGAGCCAGGCGGGCAGCAAGGCCGGAGCGAGGATGTGGCGGAACACCTGCAACGGTTTCGCGCCCAGGCAGGCAGCGGCTTCCTCGACTTCCCGCGGGATGTCCGCCAGCACCGGCTGCACCGTGCGCACCACGAACGGCAGGGTGACGAAGGTCAGCGCCAGGGTGATGCCCAGCGGCGTGTAGGCGATCTTGAAACCCAGGTCGGTGGCGAACTGGCCGACCCAGCCCGACGGGGCATACAGGGCGGTCAAGGCAATACCGGCGACGGCGGTGGGCAGGGCGAACGGCAGGTCGATCATGGCGTCGATGACCTTGCGCCCGGGGAAGGTATAGCGCACCAGCACCCAGGCCAGCAGGGTGCCGATCACGCCATTGATGATGGCGGCGAACAGGGCGGTGCCGAAACTCAGCTTCAGCGCGGCGATGACCCGCGGCGCGCTGACGATGTTCCAGAACTGCTCCCAGGTGAGCTGCGAGGCATGAATGAACATGGCCGCCAGCGGTATCAGCACGATCAGGCTGAGATACACCAAGGTGTAGCCCAGTGTCAGCCCGAAGCCGGGTATGACGGGGGAAATGCGACGTGACATAAAGGTCCCTGGTTGAACGCACGAAGCCCGGGAGCGCTCCCGGGCCGGTGCAGGCTTCTGAATCCTGGGGCTGCTGCGCAGCCCTTTCGCGACACAAGGCCGCTCCTACAGGGGATCGCGGATTCTTGTAGGAGCGGCCTTGTGTCGCGAAAGGGCCGCACAGCGGCCCCGCTTCTCCATACCGCTTACTGTGCCTGATAGATCTGATCAAACACCCCACCGTCATTGAAGAACTTCGGTTGTGCAGTCTTCCAGCCGCCGAAGTCCTTGTCGATGGTCACCAGGTCCAGTTTCGGGAACTGCTTGCCGAATTCGGCGGCAACCTTCTCGTCACGCGGGCGGTAGAAGTTCTCGGCGGCGATCTTCTGCCCGGCTGGGCTGTACAGGTGCTTGAGGTACTCGGTGGCGATCGCGGTATTGCCCTTCTTCTCGGCGTTCTTGTCCACCACCGCCACCGGCGGCTCGGCCAGGATCGACAGCGACGGCACGACGATCTCGAACTTGTCGCCGCCGCCGTCTTCCTTCAGCGCCAGGAAGGCTTCGTTTTCCCAGGCCAGCAGCACATCGCCCTGGCCGTTGTTGACGAAGGTGATGGTCGAGCCACGGGCACCGGTGTCCAGCACCGGCACATGCTTGAACAGCGCCTGCACGTATTCCTTGGCCTTGTCTTCGCTGCCGCCGGTCTTCAGGCCGTAGGCCCAGGCGGCGAGGAAGTTCCAGCGGGCGCCACCGGAGGTTTTCGGGTTGGGGGTGATCACCGAGACGTCCGGCTTGATCAGGTCGCCCCAGTCCTTGATGCCTTTCGGGTTGCCCTTGCGCACCAGGAACACGATGGTCGAGGTGTACGGCGTGCTCGCCTGCGGCAGGCGCTTCTGCCAGTCCTCGGGCAAGGTTTTGCCGAGCTTGGCGATCTCGTCGATGTCACCGGCCAGGGCCAGGGTCACCACATCGGCACGCAGGCCGTCGATCACCGCCCGGCCCTGCTTGCCGGAGCCGCCGTGGGATTGCTGGATCTTCACCTTGTCGCCCGGGTGGGTGGCCTGCCAGTGCTGGATGAACTCGGCGTTGTACTGCTGGTACAGCTCGCGGGTCGGGTCGTAGGACACGTTCAGCAGTTCGTAGTCCTTGGCGATCGCGGAACCGGCAAAAACAGCGCTGGCCAGGGCGGCCAGGGCATAACGGCGGATGGACATGGTGAAGCTCCCGATTGGCATTTTTCTAGTTTTGAAGTGATGCGGTATCAGCCGGACTTGTTGCCGGGCTGCTGCAGGCGGAACTTCTCCTTGCGTTCGATCTGCACCACCTGGGCGTTGTGCACGGTGATCTCCACCGCGCCGAAGCGCAGGTCGCGCAGGGCACTCTGGATTTCCCGCAGGATGGTGGTTTCGTCCTGACCGTCGATGCTGCGCAGAGATGCACTCATGCTCGTTCTCCTGTGAGTAAGGGTGCCGGGCAGAGGTTCTGAAGGGGATTTGCGCCTGGCGTGAAAGCCATACTAGAGAGGCGCGGATATTCTTAAAAATACTGTTTAAGAATGTTTATATAACCAACGATGAGCAGCATTCCTGTAGGAGCGGCCTCGTGTCGCGAAAGGGCTGCGCGGCAGCCCCAGGATCTCTGCATCATGCAGGACTGCCGGGGCTGCTGCGCAGCCCTTTCGCGACGCAAGGCCGCTCCTACAGGGGGTCAGTGTTGGGTTTTGGCGGTGTGCTCCGGCTCGCGGATCTTGTACCAGGCCACATACAGCGCCGGCAGGAACAGCAGCGTCAGCAGCGTTGCACTGATGATGCCGCCGATCATGGCGTAGGCCATCGGCCCCCAGAACACTTCCCGGGCGATGGGGATCATGCCCAGGCTCGCCGCCGCGGCCGTCAGCAAGATCGGCCGGCGCCGGTGGTTGGTAGCCTCGACCACCGCGTCCCAGGGGGCGAAGCCCTGCGCCTCGAACTCGTCGATCTGGGTCACCAGGATCACCGAGTTGCGGATGATGATGCCGATCAGCGCGAGGATCCCGAGGATCGCCACGAACCCCATCGGCGTGCCCGTGGGCACCAGCGCCAGGACTACGCCGATCAGCCCCAGCGGCGCCACGCTGACCACCAGGAACAGCTTCTGCACGCTGTGCAGCTGGATCATCAGGAAGGTCGCCATCAGGAACAGCATCAACGGCACCACCTGGCGAATCGGCCCCTGGGCCTTGGCGCTCTCCTCCACGGTGCCGCCGGTGGCCACCTCGTAGCCGGCGGGCAGCTGGCTGGCGAATTTATCGATATCCGGCTTGAGCTGGGCCACCAGGTCGGTGGGCTGGATCTCGCCGTTGACCGAGGCCTTGATGGTGATGGTCGGCTTGCGGTCGCGGCGCCACACCAGCGGCTGCTCCAGCTCGTAGCGCACGGTGGCGAAGGCCAGCAGCGGAATCGAGGTGCCGTTGGGGCTGACGATCTGCAGGTTCTGCAGGGTATCGGGCGAGCCGCGCTCGCTGTCCTCGGCACGGGCGACCACGTTGACCAGGTAGATGTTGTCGTTGACCTGGGTGATCGGCACGCCGCTGACGATGCTGTTCATCACGTTGGCCACGTCCTCGGACGACAGCCCGAGCTGGCGCGCCTTGTCCTGGGCGATCTCGACCCGCAGCACTTTGCCCGGCTCGTTCCAGTCGTAGATCATCTCGCCGATGTGCTCGTTCTGGTCGAGCAGGGTGGCCAGGTCGATGGCGTGCTTGCGCACCTGGTCGATGTCCTTGCCGCTGACCCGGTACTGGATCGGCCGGCCCACCGGCGGGCCCATTTCCAGCGACTGGACGTTGGTGCCGATGCCGACGAAGTCCCGGGTCAGGCGCTCCTGCAGGCGCTGCATCAGCCCGCCACGCTGCTCCAGGCCCTTGCTGACGATGACGAACTGGGCGTAGTAGGGGTTCTGCAGTTGCTGGTCCAGGGGCAGGTAGAAGCGGATTGCGCCCTGGCCGATGTAGGTGCTCCAGCTGACGATGTCCGGGTCGTCCTTGAAGGTGGCCTCGAAGCGGTCGACCACCTTGCGCGTCTCCTCGATCGAGGCGTTCTGCGGCAGGTTGAGGTCGACGAGGATTTCCGGACGGTCCGACGACGGGAAGAACTGGTTCTGCACGAAGCGCATGCCCACCACCGACAGCACGAACAGCACGATGGTGCCGATCACCGTCACCCAGCGGTGGCGCAGGCACCACAGCAGGCCATGCTCGAACGCGCGCCCCACCCGTCCCGGTTCGGCCTCGTGGGCCTTGAGCTTCTTGCTGTCGAGAATGTGCACGCCCAGCACCGGGGCGAAGAACACCGCGACGATCCACGACACCAGCAGCGCCACGGCGATCACCGCGAACAGGGTGAAGGTGTACTCGCCCGCGGAGCTGGCGTTCAGGCCGATCGGCACGAAGCCGGCCACGGTCACCAGGGTGCCGGTGAGCATGGGGAAGGCGGTGGAGGTATAGGCGAAGGTCGCCGCCTGCTCCTTGGTCTCGCCCATTTCCAGGCGCGTGACCATCACCTCCACGGTGATCATCGCGTCATCCACCAGCAGGCCCAGGGCAATGATCAGCGCGCCGAGGGAAATCCGCTGCATGGTGATGTCGGTGTATTCCATGAACACGAACACCATGGCCAGCACCAGCGGGATCGAGCAGGCCACCACCAGCCCGGCGCGCACCCCCAGGCTGACGAAGCTCACCACCAGCACGATCACCACGGCCTCGAACAGCGCGCTGGTAAAGCCACCCACCGCCTGCTTGACCACCACCGCCTGGTCGGAAACGGTATGCACCTCCACGCCCACCGGCAGGTCGTTGGTGATCTGGTCCATGCGCTCGCGCAGCAGTTTGCCGAACACCTGCATGTTGCCGCCGGCCTTCATGCCGATGGCCAGGCCGATGGCGGTCTGGCCGTTGTAGCGGAACATCGGCGACGGCGGGTCGACGTAGCCACGCTCGATGTCGGCCAAATCGGCCAGGCGGAAGAAGCGGTCGTTGATGCGCAGGTTGACGGTTTCCAGGTCCTTCTCCGAGGCGAACTGCCCGGTGGTGCGCACCGAGATGCGCTCGGGCCCGGCCTCGATCACCCCTGCCGGGGTCACCGCGTTCTGCGCCTGCAAGGCCTGCATCACCTGGCTCTGGTCGATGCCGAAAGAGGCCAGCTTGCGGGTCGAGAAGTTCAGGTAGAGCACTTCGTCCTGGGTGCCGATCAACTCGATCTTGCCGATATTGGGCACATCGCGTACCTCGGCGCGCACCTGCTCCACATAGTCACGCAGTTGGCGCAGGGTCAGGCCGTCGGAGGTGAAACCGTAGATCGAGCCGTAGACGTCGCCGAATTCGTCGTTGAAGCCCGGGCCCTGGATGCCCTTGGGGAACTGGCCGCTGATGTCCTGGATCTTCTTGCGCACCTGGTACCAGATTTCCGGGATGTCCTTGGCCTTGGTGGTGTCGCGCAGGTACACATAGACCGTGGACTCGCCCGGCCGGGTATAGCTTTTCACGTAGTCGAGCGAGTCCAGCTCCTCGAGTTTCTTCTCGATGCGGTCGGTGACCTGCAGCAGGGTCTCGTCCTGGGTCGCCCCCGGCCAGCGGGTCTGGATGACCATGGTCTTGATGGTGAACGAGGGGTCTTCCTCGCGGCCCAGGTTGAGGTAGGAGAACACCCCCATCACCAGGCTGACGGCCATCAGGTACCAGACGAACGACTGGTGCCGCAGCGCCCACTCGGACAGGTTGAAGCTTCCTTTCATCGTGCGTCCTCGTCGAAGGTGACCTTCTGGCCGGGCTTGAGGATGTTGACGCCAGCGGTAACCACCCGCTCGCCGGGCTGCACGCCGCCCGCCAGGACGATGCGCTGCTCGTCACGCTCCAGCAGTTGCACGTCGCGGGTGGCGACCGTCTTGTGCTGCGGGTCGACCACCCACACCTGGGTCTTGCCGTCGCGCTCCAGCAGGGCGGTGCGCGGCAGTTCGCTGCGCGGGCTGACCGCCGAGCTCAGGGTCACGCTGACGGCGGTGCCGAGGTGGAAGGTATCCGGGGTGCTGGCCAGGGTCAGGCGCGCGCGCCGGGTACGCGTGGTGGCGTCGGCCTGGGGCTCCAGCTCGCGCAGGGTGGCGGTGGTGCTGATGCTCGGCTCCAGCTGCAGGGCGACGGTGAAGGTCAGGTCCTTGCTCAGTTGCTCGGCCAGGTAGGTGGGCAGGTCGATCACTGCCTCCTTGACATCGGGCCGGGCCAGGGTGACCACCGCCTGGCCGGCACTGACGGTCTGCCCGGCTTCGGCCTGCCAGGCGGTGACCACGGCGGCGTGGTCGGTGCCCAGGGTGCTGTAGTCGAGCTGGTCACGGGCCTGGCTGACCGCCGAGCGCGCCTGCTCCAGCGCGGCACCGGTGGTCTTCAGGTTGGTCTGGGCAATGTCCAGCTGGGCCTGGGCCCCCACGCCGCGGTCGTACAGCTGCTGCTGGCGGCGGGCGTCGGCCTGGGCATTGATCCACTGCGCCTGGACCTTGGCCAGGTCGCCCTCGGCGGCGCGCAACTGGTTCTGCTGGTCGGTCGGGTCGAGGGTGGCCAGGGTATCGCCGGGCTTCACCTGGGCGCCGACATCGACCCAGCGCCGGGCGATGCGCCCTGAGACGCGAAAGCCCAAGGTGCTCTCGAAGCGTGCCTGGATGGTCCCGGCAAAGCGCCCCAGTTGTGCCTGCATTTGGGGTTCGACCAGGGTGGAAAGCACTGGCCGGATCGGTTCGGCCTGTTCCTTGTCGCTGCCACACGCGGCCAGCAGCAAGGCGGCTGGCAGCAGGATCATCAGGCGGTTCATTGCGCACCTCCGGCGTCCCGGGCGTCGATCTTCTGCACCTGCATGCCCGGGTGCAGCAACTGGGCGCCGCCAACCACCACGGTCTCGCCGCCCTTCACGCCCTCGGCGATCACCACCTTGCCGGTCAGGTAGCGCCCCACCTGGACCTTGCGCAACTCGACCTTGTCGCCCTCGCCCACTACCCACACCGCCGGTTCGTGCAACGCCTTGGTCAGCGCCGCCCACGGCAGCTCGATGCTTGGCCGGCTCTGGGCATTGGTCGCGGCGGTGACCGGCGAGCCGAGCTGCATGCCCGCCGGCACGTCGCGCAGGGCCACCTTGATCTGCACCGTGCCGCTCTGCGCCGACACGGTCGGGGTGATCTCGCGCACATGGCCCTTGGCCTGGATCTTCGGGTCGTCGAGCAGGCTGACCGTCACCCCTTCATCGCTCGGCCCGCCCACCAGCAGGGATTCATAGACGTTGAACACCGCATCGCGGTCGCCGTCCACGGCCAGGCTGAAGATCGGCATGGTCGCCTGCACCACCTGGCCGACCTCGGCCTGGCGCGCGGTGATCACGCCGTCCGCCTCGGACACCAGCGCGGTGTAGCTCAACTGTTCGTTGGCATTGGCCAACTGCGCCTGGGCAGCCTTGAGCGCGCTCTGGCTGCTGCGCAGGGCGGCTTCGGCGGCGTCGTACTCGCTCTGGCTGGTGTAGCCCTTGGGCAGCAGTTTTTGCTGGCGGACGAACGCGGCGCTGGTCTGGGTGACGCGCGCCTGCTCGGCGAACACCTCGGCCTTGGCCGAGTCGACGTTGTTCTGCAGGTCTTTTGGGTCCAGCCGCGCCAGCACCTGGTTGGCCTTGACGTGGTCGCCCACATCGACGCTGCGGGAAATGATCTTGCCGCCCACGCGGAACGACAAGTCGGTCTGTACCCGCGCCTGAACGTCGCCGGTCAAGGTGACCCTGGCGGCGAAGTCGGTGGGCTTGACCTGTTGCACCACGACCCGCGGCAACGCCGGGGCGGCTTCTTCCTGGCTACAGCCCGACAGCATGAACAGCAGCCCCAGGCAAACGACCATCGGCGGACGCGTTACCGTCATGCAGGCTCCTTTGCTTCTTCGAATGGTGGGAGGGACGCGATTGAAAGCGTAGATCAGGGATCGACAAACGGCATTGACCGGGGTTCAACAAAGCGCAGCGGGATCGGCGATACTGCCAGCCAACCGCTCAAGGACGCCGCCGATGCTGACTACCCTGGCCATTGCCAACTACCGCTCGATCAACCAGCTGGTGCTGCCGCTGGGGCGGTTGAACCTGATTACCGGTGCCAATGGCAGCGGCAAGTCCAACCTCTACAAGGCCCTGCGCCTGCTGGCCGAGACAGCCCGCGGCGGCGTGGTCAACGCCCTGGCGGCCGAGGGTGGGCTGGAGTCGACGTTCTGGGCGGGCCCCGAGAAAATCAGCCGGCGCATGCTCAGTGGCGAGGTGCCCGTCGAAGGCGGCCCGCGCCAGCAGGCCAGGCGCCTGAAGATGGGCTTCACCGGCGAGGACTTCGGCTACGCCATCAGCCTCGGCCTGCCCGAGCCAAGCCGCTCCATGTTCGCCCTCGACCCGCAGATCAAGCAGGAGACCATCTGGGCCGGCGCGCTATGCCGCCCGGCCAGCCAGCTGGTGCAGCGCAACGCAGCGATGGTCAAAGCGCGCGATGGCCGCCAGTGGCAGGTGCTGCAGCAGCACATGACCGAGTTCGACAGCCTGTTCGACCAGGTCGGCAGCCTGCAAGGCTCGCCAGAAGTGCTGCATCTGCGCGAACAGATTCGCAGCTGGCGCTTCTACGACCACTTCAGGACCGACGCCGAAGCACCGGCCCGCCAGGCACGGCTGGGCACTCGCACCCCGGTGCTGCACCACGATGGCCGCGACCTTGCCGCCGCCTTGCAGACCATCGACGAGATCGGCGACCTGCAGGCGCTGCAGGAGGCGGTTGGCGATGCCTTCCCCGGCGCCCGGCTGACCATCGACGCCCAGCCCGGCGGCCTGTTCAGCCTACGCTTTCACCAGGCCGGGTTGCTGCGCCCGCTGAGCGCCGCGGAACTGTCCGACGGCACCTTGCGCTACCTGTTGCTGGTGGCCGCCCTGCTCACCCCGCGCCCACCCAGCATGATGGTGCTCAACGAGCCGGAGACCAGCCTGCATCCGGACCTGCTGCCGGCGCTGGCACGGCTGATCCGCCGCGCGGCGCGGCACTGCCAGGTGTGGGTGGTGTCGCACGCGCCGCGGCTGGTGGCGGCACTGGAGGAGGACGACGACTGCAATTCGATCCACCTGGAGAAGACCCTGGGGCAGACCGGGATCGTCGGCCAGGGCATGCTCGACGAACCGGCCTGGTACTGGCCGGATCAGGGCTGATCAGACGCAAGCCGCAGGAGCCAGCCTTGCTGGCGAGCCAGGCACCGCGGTGCATGGCACCGGCTATGCCGGTGTTCGCCGGCAAGGCCGGCTCCTGCGCTAATCCCCTGGTTCAGGCCTGCGCTGCGGCCGGGGCCGGGCGACGGGCCTGGGGCTGCGACACGTTCGCCGCGGCGCCCTCTTCGATCGCCTGCTGGATTGCCCGGCGGCGGCGCTCTTCGGCCTGGCGGCTGAAGTACCAGACCAGGAAGGTCACCAGCGACACCGACAGCAGGATCAAGCTGGCCACGGCGTTGATCTCCGGCTTCACACCCAGGCGCACGGCCGAGAACACCTCCATCGGCAGGGTGGTCGAACCAGGGCCGGAGACGAAGCTCGCCAGCACCAGGTCATCCAGCGACAGGGCGAACGACATCATGCCGCCCGCCGCCAGCGACGGCGCGATCATCGGGATGGTGATCAGGAAGAACACCTTCCACGGCTTGGCGCCCAGGTCCATGGCCGCCTCTTCGATGGACAGGTCCAGCTCGCGCAGGCGCGCCGACACCACCACCGCCACATAGGCGGCGCAGAACGTGGTGTGGGCGATCCAGATGGTGACGATGCCGCGCTCCTGCGGCCAGCCGATCATCTGCGCCATGGCCACGAACAGCAGCAACAGCGACAGACCGGTGATCACCTCGGGCATCACCAACGGCGCGGTGACCAGGCCGCCGAACAGCGTGCGGCCCTTGAAGCGGGTGACCCGGGTCAGCACGAAGGCCGCCAGGGTACCCAGCGCCACCGCCGCCACCGCGGTGTACAGGGCGATCTCCAGCGAGCGCATCACCGAGCCCATCAGCTGCGAGTTGTCGAGCAGGCCGACGTACCACTTCACCGACCAGCCGCCCCACACCGTCACCAGCTTCGAGGCGTTGAACGAGTAGATCACCAGGATCAGCATCGGCAGGTAGATGAACAGCAAGCCGAGCACCAGCATCAGCTTGGAGAAACTGAAGCGTTTCATGCGCGGCCCTCCATTTCTTTGGCCTGGCTACGGTTGAACAGCAGGATCGGCACGATCAGGATCGCCAGCATCACCACCGCCAGGGCGGAGGCCACCGGCCAGTCGCGGTTGTTGAAGAACTCCTGCCACAGCACTTTACCGATCATCAGGGTTTCCGGGCCGCCGAGCAGCTCAGGGATGACGAACTCGCCCACCACCGGAATGAACACCAGCATGCAGCCGGCGATGATGCCGTTCTTCGACAGCGGCACGGTGATCTTCCAGAAGCTGTTGAAGGTGCTCGACCCCAGGTCCGAGGCGGCCTCGAGCAGGCTTTCGTCGTGTTTCACCAGGTTGGCGTACAACGGCAGGATCATGAACGGCAGGTACGAGTAGACCACGCCGATATACACCGCCAGGTTGGTGTTGAGGATCTGCAACGGCTGGTCGATCAGCCCCAGCCACAACAGGAAGCTGTTGAGCAGCCCGTTGTTGCTGAGGATGCCCATCCAGGCATAGACACGGATCAGGATCGCGGTCCAGGTCGGCATCATGATCAGCAGCAGCAGGACCGTCTGCGATTCCTTGCGGGCCTTGGAGATGGCGTAGGCCATCGGGTAGCCGATCAACAGGCACAGCAAGGTGCTGAAGAACGCCACCTTCAACGAGCCGAGGTAGGCCGAGATATACAGCTCGTCCTCGGTGAGCAGGCCGTAGTTGGCCAGGTTCAGCACCAACTGGATCTTGCTTTCGACGTAGGTGTAGATCTCGGTGTACGGCGGGATCGCCACGTCGGCTTCGGCGAAGCTGATCTTCAACACGATGAAGAACGGCAGCATGAAGAACAGGAACAGCCAGATGAACGGCACGCCGATCACCAGGTGCCGTCCCTCCGGCACGATGCGCTGGAACGCTCGCTTGAGCTTGCGCAGCTTCATGACCGCAGTACCACGCCGCTGTCGTCTTCCCACCACACATAGACTTCGTCGTCCCAGGTCGGGCGGGTGCCCTGGCGCTCGGCGTTGGCGACGAACGACTGGACGATCTTGCCGGTGGGCAGCTCGACGTAGAACACCGAGTGGCCGCCGAGGTAGGCGATGTCGTGGACCTTGCCGCGCGACCAGTTGTGCTCGAACTCAGGCTGGGTGGTGGTGACCAGCAGCTTTTCCGGGCGCAGGGCATAGGTGATGTGCTTGTCCTCGACCGAGGTGGTGACCCCGTGGCCGACGTAGATCTTGCGCTCCAGCTCCGGGCTGGCAATGATCGCGTGGCCTTCGGCGTCGTCGATCACTTCACCTTCGAACAGGTTGACGTTGCCGATGAACTCGCAGACCAGGCGGCTGGTCGGCGTTTCGTAGATATCCACAGGCGAGCCGATCTGGGCGATCCAGCCCAGGTGCATGATGGCGATGCGCTGGGCCATGGTCATGGCCTCTTCCTGGTCGTGGGTCACCATCACGCAGGTCACGCCCACGCGTTCGATGATCTCGACCAGTTCAAGCTGCATCTGCGAGCGCAGCTTCTTGTCCAGCGCGCCCATCGGCTCGTCGAGCAGCAGCAGCTTGGGACGCTTGGCCAGCGAACGGGCCAGGGCCACGCGCTGGCGCTGGCCACCGGACAGCTGGTGCGGCTTGCGCTTGGCGTACTGGGTCATGTGCACCAGCTTGAGCATCTCGGCCACGCGGGCGTCGATCTCGGCCTTGGGCATCCGGTCCTGCTGCAGGCCGAAGGCGATGTTCTGCGCCACGGTCATGTGCGGGAACAGCGCGTAGGACTGGAACATCATGTTGATCGGCCGCTCGTAGGGCGGCATGTCGGTGATGTCGACGCCATCGAGGAAAATCCGCCCTTCGGTCGGGCGCTCGAAGCCGGCCAGCATGCGCAGCAAGGTGGACTTGCCGGAACCGGAGCCACCCAGCAGGGCGAAGATCTCGCCCTTGCGGATTTCCAGGGACACATCGTCCACGGCTACCGTTTCGTCGAACTTTTTCGTGACCCGGTCGATCTTGACCAGCACCTGCTTGGGTTGCTGGCCACCCTCGAGGGCTTTCTTATAGGCACCGGAGGCAACTGCCATGAGTGAAACTCCCAACAAGATTTGTGTGCCCGCCGCTGCGCTGGCGGGCCTGGATTGTTACTTGCCCGACTTGACCTTGGTCCAGCTGCGGGTCATCAAACGTTGCACCTTGGGTGGCAACTCGGCGTTGACGAACATCTTGTCCAGCACTTCCTGCGGTGGGTAAACCGCGGCGTCAGTCCTCACGGCCTGGTCCATCAGGTCGCCAGCCTTGGGGTTCGGGTTGGCGTAACCGACGTAATCACTGACCTGGGCGATCACCTCAGGCTTCAGCAAATAGTTGATGAAGGCGTGCGCCTGCTTGACGTTGCGGGCGTCCTTGGGGATCGCCAGCACATCGAACCAGAGGTTGCCGCCCTCCTTGGGAATGGCGTAGGCCAGCTTCACGCCCTTCTTCGCTTCTTCGGCGCGGGCCTTGGCCTGGAACACGTCGCCGGAGAAACCGGCGGCCACGCAGATGTCGCCGTTGGCCAGATCGGTGATGTATTTCGAGGAGTGGAAGTAGGTCACGTAGGGACGTACCGCCTGCAGTTTCTGCTCGGCCGCCTGGTAGTCCTTGGGGTTGCTGCTGTTGGGGTCCAGCCCCATGTAGTTGAGCACCGCCGGCAGCATTTCGTCGGCCGAGTCGAGGAAGGCCACGCCGCACTTGTTGAGCTTCTTCATGTTCTCGGGCTCGAACAGCACCGCCCAGGAATCGATCTTGTCGATGCCCAGCGCCTCCTTGACCTTGTCGACGTTGTAGCCGATGCCATTGGTGCCCCACAGGTAGGGGACGGCGTACTGGTTGCCCGGATCGTTCTTCTCCAGACGCTTCATCAGCGACGGGTCGAGGTTGGCATAGTTGGGCAGCAGCTCACGGTCGAGCTTCTGGAACGCGCCCGCCTTGATCTGCTTGCCAAGGAAATGGTTGGTCGGCACGACCACGTCATAGCCGCTGCGCCCGGCCAGCAACTTGCCTTCCAGCGTGTCGTTGCTGTCGAACACGTCGTAGCGGGGCTCGATGCCGGTTTCCTTCTGGAAATCGGCGAGGGTGGTAGGGCCGACATAGTCGGACCAGTTGTAGATGTGCACCGTGGGCGCCGCTTGGACGCTGCAAGCCAGCGTCAGGCCCGCTCCGGCCATCAAGGCCTGGCGAAAAACAGAAATAGACAAGTGGGTGGTCCTCACAATCAGTGCCTTTGCGGGCAGTAGAACTCGGCCGCACACGCAAAACCGGCGCGCAACTTACCTTCACGGCGTGGATGCCGCAAACTTATTTGCCTCAAGCGCCCTCCAGGCCGGCAAACCCCGACCCAGAGGGCCCTGCATCGGGCTTACTTGCCCGACTTGATCTTGGTCCAGCTGCGGGTGATCACACGCTGGGCAGCAGCCTCGGGGGCGGCGATCGCGTACAGCTGTTTCTTCACCTCGGCCGGCGGGTAGATGCTCGGGTCGCTGGTGATGTCCTTGTCGACGAACGCGGTGGCGGCCTTGTTGCCGTTCGGGAAGCGCACGGCGTTGGTGATCTCGGCCATGACTTCAGGCTGCATCAGGAAGTCCATGAACTTGTAGGCGGCGTCCTTGTGCTCGGCATCCTTGGGGATGGCGACCATGTCGTAGAAGGTACCGGCGCCTTCTTTCGGAATGATGTAGTCCAGTTTGACCTTGTCGCCGGCTTCGTGGGCACGGGCCTTGGACTGCTCCAGGTCGCCCGAGTAACCGACGGCCAGGCAGATGTTGCCGTTGGCCAGGTCACCGATGTACTTGGAGGAATGGAAGTAGGTGATCGAAGGACGGATGCTCAGGAACAGGTCCTCGGCGGCCTTCAGGTCTTCTTTCTTGGTGCTGTTGCTCGGCTTGCCCAGGTAGTGCAGGGCGGCCGGAAGCATTTCGGTGGGCGCATCGAGGAAGCTCACGCCGCAGCTCTTGAGCTTGGCGATGTTCTCGGGCTTGAATACCACGTCCCACGAGTCGATCTTGTCCACGCCGAGCACGGCCTTGACCTTCTCCGGGTTGTAGCCGATGCCGATGGAGCCCCACATGTACGGGAAGGCGTGCTTGTTGCCGGGGTCGCTGGCATCGCCGACGGCCTTGAGCAGGTCTTCGTCGAGGTTCTTCCAGTTGGGCAGCTTGGAGCGGTCCAGCTCCTCGTAGACGCCGGCCTTGATCTGCTTGGCCAGGAAGTTGTTGGACGGCACCACGATGTCGTAGCCCGACTTGCCGGCCAGCAACTTGGCTTCCAAGGTTTCGTTGCTGTCGAACACGTCGTACTTGACCTTGATGCCGGACTGCTTCTCGAACTTGGCGATGGTGTCCGGCGCGATGTAGTCCGACCAGTTGTAGACGTTCAACACCTTGTCTTCAGCCTGAACAGCGGTGGCCATGGCACCCATCAGGGCGGCGGCCAGCAGCGTCTTGCCCAATTTCTTCATGCGTTATGCTCCAGAATTTATTATCAAGCCATCTGTTCAGCAGCCAGGTCCCACGGGTCACGCGCTGGGCGACTGAAACAGCCGTTAGTCTGGCAAGTTACAAGGCGCTGTTTCAACAAAAGCAGCACCTGTAACGGACTTAATGTCACCTCGCCAGCCTAGGGTACGCACGTAAAGTGCCTGCGCGGTGCCCATGCTGCGTTGAAAACAGCCTCGGAATGCTCATTGACTACAGTCAACTGCGCTCCCTCGGCTGTTTTCGCCTTGCCTGACCACCGCTCGGCGACTTTACGTACATACCCTAGCAGACCGTCATTTGATCGCTTCGTACGTCAAATCCAGGCACTTGCGCGCCTTTTCCACCAGTTCGTCCACCTCTTGGCGGCTAATCACCAGCGGCGGCGCGATGATCATGGTGTCGCCCACCGCGCGCATGATCAGGCCGTTGTCGAAGCAGAAGTTGCGGCAGATCATGCCCACGCCCTTGCCCTCGTAACGGCTGCGGGTGGCCTTGTCCTTGACCAGCTCGATCGCGCCGAGCAGGCCCAGGCCGCGCACCTCGCCCACCAGTGGGTGGTCCTGCAGCTCACGCAGACGTTTTTGCAAGTAAGGTGCCACCTCGCTGCGGGCCTTCTCGACGATCTGCTCGTCACGCAGGATGCGCAGGTTCTCCAGGCCCACCGCCGCCGCCACCGGGTGGCCGGAGTAGGTGAAGCCGTGGTTGAAGTCGCCGCCTTCGCTGAGCACCTGGGCCACTTTGTCACGCACGATCACACCGCCCATGGGGATGTAACCGGAGGTCAGGCCCTTGGCGATGGTCATCAGGTCGGGGGCCAGGTCGTAGTAGTCGCAGCCGAACCACTCGCCGGTGCGGCCAAAGCCGCAGATCACTTCGTCGGCGACGAACAGGATGTCGTACTTGGCAAGGATCTCCTTGACCTTCGGCCAGTAGGTCTCTGGCGGGATGATCACGCCGCCGGCGCCCTGGATCGGCTCGGCGATGAAGGCGGCGACGTTGTCCTCGCCGACTTCGAGAATTTTCTTTTCCAACTGTTCGGCCGCCCACACGCCGAAGGCGTCCGGGGTCATCTCGCCACCTTCGCCGAACCAGTACGGCTGCGGGATGTGCACGATGCCCGGGATCGGCAGGCCGCCCTGCTCGTGCATGCCGCTCATGCCGCCCAGGCTGGCGCCGGCCACGGTGGAGCCGTGGTAGCCGTTGATGCGCCCGATGATGGTCTGCTTGCTCGGCTTGCCCTTGAGCGCCCAGTAGTGGCGGACCATGCGCAGCACGGTGTCGTTGCCTTCGGAGCCGGAGCCGGTGAAGAACACATGGGTCATGCCCTTGGGCGCCACCTCGCTGATCGCCTTGGCCAGCTCCAGCGCCGGCGGGTGGGCGGTCTGGAAGAACAGGTTGTAGTACGGCAGCTCGCGCATCTGTTTTTCCGCCGCCTGCACCAGCTCTTCCCGGCCATAGCCGACCGCCACGCACCACAGGCCGGCCATGCCGTCGAGGATCTTGTGCCCCTCGCTGTCCCACAAATGCACACCCTGGGCCTTGGTGATGATGCGCGGCCCCTTGTCCTTCAGCTGCTTGTAGTCACTGAACGGAGCCAGGTGGTGCTCGCCGCTGAGGGCTTGCCATTCACGGGTTTGCGGGTTGTTGACGCTCATGTGCCTCTCCATTTTCCGGTGGCCGCCCACAGGCAGCCTCAGGGTTGATCACACAGCAAACAGCAGGAACTCTCGCTCCCAGGAGCTGATGACGCGTTTGAAGTTCTCGTGCTCGGCGCGCTTGGTGGCGACGTAGCCGGCGATGAATTTCTTGCCCAGGTACTGCTCCAGCGCCCGGCTGTTCTCCATGCGCTCCAGGGCGTCCTCGATGGTCAGCGGCAGGCGCAAGTTGCGCCGCTCGTAGCCACGGCCCTGTACCGGCGCGCTGGCCTCGATGCCTTCGACCATGCCGATGTAGCCGCACAGCAGGCTGGCGGCGATGGCCAGGTACGGGTTGGCGTCGGCGCCGGGCAGACGGTTCTCGACGCGGCGATTCTGCGGGCCGGCATCCGGTACGCGCAGGCCGACGGTGCGGTTCTCCTCGCCCCACTCGACGTTCACCGGTGCCGAGGTATCGGGCAAAAAGCGGCGGAACGAGTTGACGTTGGGGGCGAACAGCGGCAAGGCCTCGGGGATGAACTTCTGCAGGCCACCGATGTGGTGCAGGAACAGCTCGCTCATGCTGCCATCGGCATTGGAGAAGATGTTCTTGCCGGTGGCCACGTCGACCACGCTCTGGTGCAGGTGCATGGCGCTGCCCGGCTCGCCGGTCATCGGCTTGGCCATGAAGGTGGCGGCCACGTTGTGCTTGAGCGCGGCCTCGCGCATGGTGCGCTTGAACACCAGGATCTGGTCGGCCAGGTGCAGTGCGTCGCCATGCCGGAAGTTGATCTCCATCTGCGCCGTGCCGTCCTCGTGGATCAGCGTGTCGAGGTCCAGCTGCTGCAGTTCGCACCAGTCGTAGACGTCTTCGAACAGCGGGTCGAACTCGTTGGCGGCCTCGATGGAGAACGACTGGCGCCCGGTTTCCGGGCGACCGGAACGGCCCACCGGCGGTTGCAGCGGGAAGTCCGGATCTTCGCTACGCTTGGTCAGGTAGAACTCCATCTCTGGCGCGACGATTGGCTGCCAGCCCTTGTCGGCGTAGAGCTTGAGGACCTTCTTCAGGACGTTGCGCGGCGACAGCTCGACTGGGTTGCCTTTCTTGTCGTAGGTGTCGTGGATCACCTGTGCGGTCGGCTCGATGGCCCAGGGCACCAGGTACACCGCGTTCTCGTCGGGCCGGCAGATCATGTCGATGTCGGCCGGGTCGAGCAATTCGTAATAGATGTCGTCGTCGACGTAGTCGCCGGTCACGGTCTGCAGCAGCACGCTCTCGGGCAGGCGCATGCCCTTTTCGGCGATGAACTTGTTGGTGGGCGAGATCTTGCCGCGGGTAATGCCGGTCAGGTCGCTGATCAGGCATTCCACTTCGGTGATCTTGTGCTCTTTCAACCAATCGGTGAGCTGGTCGAGGTTGGTACTCATAAATACCTCAGGAGGTAATGTGGCCCGGTTGCGCAGAACCGGCCGCCACTGACGCCGGGCGTCGGGCAAAGTCGGCGCGTACGGCGCCGAGGGGCCTGGACAGGCCCGCGCCTTGATTCTGGATGCTGTGGCTGGCTAAAGCAAAACCCCCCGCGCAGAGCGGCGGCGAATACGCGCGATGGGCGTGGCCGCAGGTACGGGGCGAAGGGTGAACGGAAAGGAAGTGCTGCGCTAAAGCGTTACGAGGTATGGCCTTTTTATGCGAACCGTCAATTATTGCGGCCAGCGCAGCACCGCTTCGATGCAGGCGTGCAATGACCGGACGGCAACCGGGAGATGTACCTGAACGCACCGTGCATGCGGCGCTGGCAGGTCTCGACAGGCGGACCATGTGACCCTCGTATTATTGTGTTCTGGGTTGTTGCCGAGCTTAGCCTCGTTCATTTTTTTACACAACTCTTCCGTAAAAAATAAAACACGGCCTGCTCGAGATAACCCTTCAGGACGAAAATAGCGGATAATGGCACGCCCCGATATGCGGCAAAACTGCCGTAGATGTGCCATTTAAGGGCATCATGGGGCTGGCTTGACTTCACCTGGTCTTTCCGATTGACTGGGGTTGCAAGCCCCCCTTGATTGATATTTTTAACAACAAAGGTGTTGCATCATGTCGGTACCCCCGCGTGCCGTTCAGCTTAACGAAGCGAACGCGTTCCTTAAGGAACATCCTGAGGTTCTCTACGTTGACCTTCTGATTGCAGATATGAATGGTGTGGTGCGCGGCAAGCGCATCGAGCGCACCAGCCTCCACAAGGTTTACGAGAAAGGCATCAACCTGCCGGCCTCCCTCTTCGCCCTGGATATCAACGGCTCGACCGTCGAAAGCACCGGCCTTGGGCTGGACATCGGCGACGCCGACCGTATCTGCTATCCGATTCCAGACACACTGTGCAACGAGCCGTGGCAGAAACGCCCGACCGCCCAGTTGCTGATGACCATGCACGAGATCGAAGGCGAGCCGTTCTTCGCCGACCCTCGTGAAGTGCTGCGCCAGGTGGTGAGCAAGTTCGACGACCTCGGCCTGACCATCTGCGCGGCATTCGAGCTGGAGTTCTACCTGATCGACCAGGAGAACGTGAACGGCCGTCCGCAGCCGCCACGCTCGCCGATCTCGGGCAAGCGCCCGCAGTCGACCCAGGTGTACCTGATCGACGACCTCGATGAATACGCAGACTGCCTGCAGGACATCCTCGAGGGCGCCAAGGAACAAGGCATTCCTGCCGACGCCATCGTCAAGGAAAGCGCCCCGGCACAGTTCGAAGTCAACCTGCACCACGTCGCCGACCCGCTCAAGGCCTGTGACTATGCGGTGCTGCTCAAGCGCCTGATCAAGAACATCGCCTACGACCATGAAATGGACACCACGTTCATGGCCAAGCCCTACCCGGGCCAGGCAGGCAACGGCCTGCACGTTCACATCTCCGTGCTGGACAAAGATGGCAACAACATCTTCACCAGCGAGGATCCCGAGCAGAACGCCGCGCTACGTCACGCTGTCGGCGGTGTGCTCGAGACCCTGCCCGCCTCGATGGCGTTCCTCTGCCCCAACGTCAACTCGTACCGCCGTTTCGGCGCCCAGTTCTACGTGCCGAACGCGCCGAGCTGGGGCCTGGACAACCGTACCGTGGCCCTGCGCGTGCCGACCGGTTCGCCGGACGCGGTGCGTATCGAGCACCGCGTGGCCGGCGCCGACGCCAACCCGTACCTGATGATGGCGGCCGTGCTGGCCGGCGTGCACCACGGCCTGGTCAACAAGGTCGAGCCGGGCGAGCCGATCGAAGGCAACTCGTACGAGCAGCTGGAGCAGAGCCTGCCGAACAACCTGCGCGATGCCTTGCGCGAGCTGGACGACAGCGAGATCCTCAACAAGTACATCGATCCGAAGTACATCGACATTTTCGTCGCGTGCAAGGAGAGCGAGCTGGAGGAGTTCGAACATTCGATCTCCGACCTCGAGTACAACTGGTACCTGCACACCGTGTAAACGAAAACGCCGCCCACAAGGGCGGCGTTTTTCATTGGCCTTCCGACCACTCCGCCCCCTGTAGGAGCGGCCTTGCGTCGCGAAAGGGCTGCATAGCAGCCCCGGCGATATCAGCTTGATGCACAAGTCTCGGGGGCGCTCCGCACCCTTTTCCGACCGGTCCGACACCTCGGCAAGGCCGCTCCTACAGGGGGCCATAGTGGCTGTCAGAGCGGCTTCTCGAAAATCTTCGAATTACGCTGGTAGTTGTACAGCGAAGCCCGCGCCGCCGGCAGCTGCTCCACGCCACAAGGGGCGAACCCGCGCTCGCGGAACCAGTGCGCGGTACGGGTCGTCAGCACGAACAGGGTCTTCAGACCCAACTGCCGCGCCCGCGTCTCGATACGCTCGAGCAACTCGTCACCACGCCCACCATGCCGGTACTCCGGATTCACCGCCAGGCACGCCAGCTCGCCTGCCTCGGAATCGGCAATCGGATACAGCGCCGCACAGGCGATGATCATGCCCTCGCGCTCGACCACGCTGAACTGCTCGATCTCGCGTTCCAGCACCTCGCGGGAACGGCGCACCAGAATACCCTGCTCTTCCAGCGGGCTGATCAGGTCGAGCAGGCCACCGACATCCTCGATGGTCGCCTCGCGCACCACCTCGAACTGCTCCTGGGACACCAGCGTGCCGCCACCGCCGCGGGTGAACAGCTCGGTAAGCAAGGCACCGTCCTCGGCGTAGCTGACGATGTGGCTGCGCGCCACGCCGTCCTTGCAGGCCTCGGCGGCGGCATCGAGCAGCTCGGCCTGGTAGTCGCTGCCCAGGCGCAGCAGGTGCGGGCCGATGTGCTGCGGACGCAGTTCGCGCACCAGTTGCCCACGTTCGTCCAGCAGGCCCGGTTCGGCACCGAACAACAGCAGCTTGTCGGCGCCCAGCTCGATGGCGGCGCGGGTGGCGACGTCCTCGCAGGCCAGGTTGAAGATCTCGCCGGTCGGCGAATAGCCCAGCGGCGACAGCAGCACGATCGAGCGCTCGTCGAGCAGGCGGCTGATGCCCTTGCGGTCGACCCGGCGCACTTCGCCGGTGTGGTGGTAGTCGACCCCTTCGAGCACGCCGATCGGCCGTGCGGTCACCAGGTTGCCGGAGGCTACCCGCAGGCGCGAACCCTGCATCGGCGAAGCCGCCATGTCCATCGACAGGCGTGCCTCGATGGCCAGGCGCAGGGCGCCAACCGCATCAATCACGCAATCGAGGGTCGCCGCGTCGGTGATGCGCATGCCACGGTGGTAATGCGGGGTCAGGCCACGAGCGGCCAGGCGGCTTTCGATCTGTGGGCGCGAGCCGTGGACCAGTACCAGGCGCACGCCGAGGCTGTGCAACAGCACCAGGTCGTGGACGATATTGCCGAAGTTGGGGTGTTCGACGCCATCGCCAGGCAGCATGACCACGAAGGTGCAGTCGCGGTGGGCGTTGATGTAGGGCGAAGCATGGCGCAGCCAGTTGACGTAATCGGGCATGACAGGGCCTGTGGATAAGTGAACGGAGAACGAAAAGGCGCACAACGTTCGAAAGTCATCGTCGGAACAGGCTTGCGGTCACGCGCGGTCTCCTCTAGGCAGGAACGAATCAGGTCAATGGACGTTTAGCTCAGGCAATAGTGCCGGATCATCTCACGCAATAGACGCACGGTAGGCTCGATACGTGACATTTCAAGGTATTCGCCGGGCTGGTGGGCGCAAGCGATGTCGCCAGGGCCGAGCACCAGGGTCTGGCAGCCAAGCTGCTGAAGATAAGGCGCTTCGGTGCCGAAGGCCACAGCTTCGGCGCGGTGTCCGGTCAGGCGTTCGGCCAGTTGCACCAGTTCGCTGTCGGCGGCCTGTTCGAACGGCGGCACCTCGGGGAACAGCGGCGCGTAGTCGATACGGACTTCATGGCGTTCGGCCAGCGGCGTCAGGCGACCGCGAATGGCAGCGCGCAGTTGCTCGACATCCATGCCCGGCAACGGCCGCAGGTCGAACTCCAGGGCGCACTGGCCACAGATGCGGTTGGGGTTGTCGCCACCGTGGATGCAGCCGAAGTTCAAGGTCGGGGTGGGCACGCTGAACTGCGGGTTGCGGTATTGCTCCTGCCAGCCGCGGCGCAGGTCCATCAGTTCGGCCATCACCGCATGCATGGCTTCCATGGCGCTGCGCCCCAGGTTGGGATCCGACGAATGGCCGCTGCGCCCGAGGATGTCGATGCGCTCCATGAGAATGCCCTTGTGCATGCGGATCGGCTTGAGCCCGGTAGGCTCGCCGATCAGCGCCACCCGGCCGAGCGGTTGGCCGGCCTCGGCCAGGGCACGGGCGCCGGACATCGAGCTCTCTTCGTCGCAGGTGGCGAGGATCAGCAGCGGTTGCTTGAAGTCGTGCTCGAGCAGCGGCAGCACCGCCTCGATGGCCAGGGCGAAGAAGCCCTTCATGTCGCAACTGCCCAGGCCCACCCAGCGACCATCGGTTTCGGTCAGCTTGAGCGGGTCACTGCGCCACAGCTGTGGGTCGTAGGGCACGGTGTCGCTGTGCCCGGCCAGCACCAGGCCGCCAGGGCCACTGCCACGGCTGGCCAGCAGGTTGAACTTGCCAGGCGTGACCTGCTGGATCTCGCAGGCAAAGCCCAGGTCGCCGAGCCAGCCGGCCAACAGCTCGATGACCGGGCGATTGGACTGGTCCAGCGCGGCCTGGGTGCAACTGACCGAGGGCGTGGCGATCAGGGCGGCGAACTGGTCTCTCAGCGACGGCAACGGCATGCGCGAACTCCTCGAAAGCATGAGGGGCATCATAGCAATGCGGCCCCTTCACCTGGCAATCCACAGAATCCTCTTGGCACAAGTGCGGTAGACTGCCCAGCAACGATGCCCCTCCTTCCGAGCCCGCGATGCACAAAGAAACCGAACTCAAACTCCGCGCCAGCCGCGAGACCCTTGCCGCCCTGCGCGAGCACCCCCTGCTGAAAAAGCGCAACAAGTCCGGCTGGCAGACCCGCGAACTGCTCAACCAGTACTTCGACACCCCGCAGCGCGACCTGTCCGCCGCCCGTGTCGCCCTGCGCCTGCGTCGCGACGGCGAGGTCATCATCCAGACCCTCAAGTGCCGTGGCCAGAGCGTGGCGGGCCTGTCCGAGCGCAACGAATACGAATGGCAGCTGGACAAGGTCAAGCTGGACCTGAAGAAGCTCGACGACAGCTGCTGGCCTGAACAACTGGCCGAGCTCGACAAGAAGACCATCAAACCCCTGTTCACCACCGACTTCACCCGCGAGTACGCCGAGATCGCCTGGGGCCGCGGCAAGGCCAAGGTGGTGATCGAGGCCGCCATCGACCAGGGCTTCGTCGTTGCCGGCAAGCGCAAGGAAGCCATCTGCGAGCTGGAGCTCGAGCTGCGCGAGGGCGCCCCGGAAGCGCTGCTGGAGCTGGCCGCCGAACTGTCGGCGAGCCTGGCGCTGATGCCCTGCGACATCAGCAAGGCCGAGCGCGGCT
Organism: Pseudomonas muyukensis; assembly: GCF_019139535.1. Lineage (NCBI taxonomy): Bacteria > Pseudomonadati > Pseudomonadota > Gammaproteobacteria > Pseudomonadales > Pseudomonadaceae > Pseudomonas > Pseudomonas muyukensis. The sequence goes on from NZ_CP077073.1 coordinate 432,655, forward strand.
ACCGCCTGCTCGAGCCGGACAGCTACGAGCTGGGCCTGCCGGCCACCGAGCTGGACGCCGAAATGCCGCTGGACGATGCCTACGCCGCCCTCGCCTGGCAACTGCTGGGCAGCAGCCAGCGCCTGGCCGAGCAATACCGCCACAACGGCCACTGGCGCCTGCTGCAGGACTGGGTGAGCTGCCTGGCCGAGCTGCGCGCCCTCACCGCAAGCCTGGGCCAGGCCGCGCCACGTCCGACCACCCGCGCGCTGCGCAGCAGCCTCGATGCGCTGCTGGAAGACTGGCGCCCCCTGGTGCTGGCCGGCAACGATGACGAGGACATCCGCCGCGCCGCGCCCGAGCAATTCGCCGAAGAGCTCGAAGACGTGCGCTGGGGCCAGTTCTCGCTGGAGACCGCACGCTGGCTCAATGCCCGGGCCTGGACCATGGAGCGCAAGGGCCGTGGCGAACGCCAGGGCAAGGCGCAGCTGGCCAGCTGGCTGCAGCATCAGCTCGGCGAGGAAGCCCGCGCGCTGAAGCTGCCCCTGTACGTGCAGCGTCCCGAGGACCTGGCCGAGCAGTTGCCGCGCATCGAAGGCATCCAGGCCTGGCTGCACCATGCCCGCCAGGTGCTCGAGCTGCCGCAGCTGGACCGCCTGTACGGTGAGCTGAACAAGCTGCACCAGCTGGCCGAGCAGCCGCTGGGCGAAGAGGACAAGGGCGAGCTGCTGGAGGCCCGCATCGAGCAAGCCCGCGCCGTCGAGCAGAACCGCGCCTGGAAGCTGCTGCTCAAGGCCTGATAGCACAGTAGGCGCCAGCCTTGCTGGCGAACCAGGCGACGCGGTGGATGGCACCGGCTACGCCGGTGTTCGCCGGCGCAACCCTGCCCCGTAGCCAGCTTGCTGGCGAACCAGACACCGCGGTGGATGGCACCGGCTATGCCGGTGTTCGCCGGCAAGCCGGCTCCTACGGTGTTATCCCGCGCAACCCTGCCCCGTAAGCGCCAGCCTTGCTGGCGAACCAGGCACCGGCTACGCCGGTGTTCGCCGGCAAGGCCGGCTCCTACAGTGTTCTCCCACGCAACCCTGTCTCGTAGGCGCCAGCTTGCTGGCGAACCAGACACCGCGCTCAGCGCCCCAACGGCAGGCTGGTGGTGCTCTTGATTTCTGACAGCGCCACGATCGAGTTCACCTCCTGAATCCCCGGCACGTTCGACAGCTTTTCGAAGAAAAACCGCTCATATGCCTCGATATCCGAGGTCACGATGCGCAGCAGAAAATCCACCGCGCCCATCAGCACATAGCACTCCAGCACCTCAGGAAAGCCGCGGATCGCCTCGGTGAACTCGGCGAAGTTCGAACGCCCGTGGGCATTGAGCTTCACCTCGGCGAAGATCTGCGTGTTCAGCCCGACCTTCTTGCGATCCAGCAAGGTCACCTGCCCACGAATCACCCCCTCCTCCCTCAGGCGTTGGATTCGCCGCCAGCAGGGTGACTGCGACAAGCCAACACGCTCGGCGATCTGCGCGCTGGATAACGAGGCGTCTTCCTGCAGCAGTTGCAGAATGCGCCGATCATAGGCGTCCAATTCGCCAAGCATTATTAATTCTCCAAAACACATTTTTGCGAATTAAATTATTCGCCAAGGTAAGAAATTGGCTAAATCATAGCGAAGAAATGCCCCGCCTGAACTGCAAGAATTTCTCCACTTTCGCGGAGACCCAGCATGAACGCACTCGAACGGCCCCTCACCTCGCCCCGCCTCGACGCCTGGGCCGCCAACACTGTCCACTGCACCGTGCATTACCGCCTGCAGGCCGATGCCGAACCGGACAGCCTGTGCCGTGTGCTCAACCTGTTCGCCCTGCAGTTCCTCACCCCGCACAGCGTCAACGTCAGCCAGTGCGACGACCTGCTGGACGTGGCCATCGGCGTCGGCGGCCTGAGCTGGCACCGCGCCGAAGTGATCGCCCAGAAACTGCGCAACCTGGTCTGTGTCAGCGAAGTGTGCCTGGCCAACCTGCCGCAACTGGCGGAGGTTGCCAACCACTGAAGGTGGCGCGCAACGTCCGGAAACCCTTTGCCCCGGCAACGGTTTCCCTGCCCGGCTAGCCTTGCTCGAGCCTTCGCACTCCGGCAAGGACGCCCCCCATGCTCGCCAGCGACAACCATGACCTCGACCTCAACCGCCTGCTGGAAGCCTTGCTGGCGCAGCAACGGATCACCCCCGCTACGGCCCTGGCGGCGCTGGAACGCGCCGAGGCCCAGCCTGGCGACCACCCCCTGGAGCTGATCGCCGACCTCGCCCCGCCAGACCCACGATACCCAACCCGGCCATTGGAGCTGGACACCCTGTGCCGTTGGCTGGCCGAACAGGTTGGCCAGCCCTTTGTGCTGATCGACCCCTTGCAGGTCGACCTGGTACAGGTCGCCGGGCTGATGCCTGGCGCCTTCGCCCAGCGCCACGGCATCCTCGCCGTGGCCGTGGATGAACACAGCATCACGGTGGCCAGCGCCCAGCCTTATCAACGCGAATGGGAAGCGGACCTGCGCCGTAGCCTGGGCAAGGCGGTACGCCGGGTCCTGGCCAGCCCGCGGCAGATTCGCCAGCTACGCCCAACCTTCCTCGGCCTGGCCCATTCGGTGCGCGGCGCGGGCCTTGCCCCGTCGCCGCGCCTGGGCGAACTGGAGCACCTGCTCGAACTGGGCAGCAAGCAGCCGCAGGCCAGCGCCGACGACGCCCATATCGTGCACATCGTCGACTGGATGCTGCAGTACGCCATCGAACAACGCGCCAGCGATATCCACCTGGAACCCCGCCGCGAACAAGGCCATCTGCGCTTGCGTATCGACGGCCTGCTGCACGCGGTGTATGCGTTCCCAGCCGGCGTCACCTTGGCGATGGTCAGCCGCCTGAAGCACCTGGGCTGCATGAATGTCGCCGAGAAGCGCCGACCACAGGATGGCCGCCTGAAAACCCGCCTGCCCAGTGGAGCCGAGGTGGAGCTGCGCCTGTCGACCCTGCCCACGCCGTTCGGCGAGAAGCTGGTGCTGCGCCTGTCCGATCCCCAGCAACTGCACGTCAGCCTCGAAACCCTCGGCCTGGAGGGCCCGCTGCTGGCGCAATGGCTGGCCCTGCTGCAGCAACGCCAGGGCATCCTGCTGGTGACTGGCCCGACTGGCTCGGGCAAGACCAGCACCCTCTATGCCAGCCTCCGGCACCTGGCCACACCCCAGGTCAACCTGTGCAGCATCGAGGACCCGATCGAGCGCCTCGAGCCGTCGATCAACCAGTTGCAGGTGCAGCCCAGCCTGGAGCTGGATTTCGCCAGCGGTGCCCGCGCCCTGCTGCGCCAGGACCCGGATATCATCATGATCGGTGAAATCCGCGATCGTGAAACCGCGCAGGTGGCCGCGCAGGCGGCGCTCACCGGGCACCTGGTGCTCTCGACCCTGCACACCCAGGACGCCTGCGGCGCGATTACCCGCCTGCTGGAGCTCGGCGTGGCCGACTACCTGGTCAAGGCCACCCTGCTCGGGGTCATGGCCCAGCGCCTGGTGCGCACCTTCTGCCCCCTTTGCCACAACCCTGGCCAGCACGGCGAGCAGCCTTGCCCTCAATGCCGGGGTAGCGGTTTCCATGGCCGCACCGGGCTGTTCGAGCTGCTTGAAGTCAGCGCCGCGCTACGTGAGCGGATCACCCCCGCCTGCGACCTTGGCGCCCTGCGGCAACAGGCCGAGCTAGACGGCCTGCATGATCTTCGACGGCAGGGTCGGGAACGGGTCGCCCAAGGCAGGACCTGCCTGGAGGAGGTCTTGCGCGTCTGTGGATAAGTAAGAAATCCCCTTTGTGGGCGGGAACTTGCGGCCAGCGCAGAGGATCAAAGCAGCATCTCAACCGCCCTCATCCACCGAGGTGATTCATCATGCGTTTCAAAACAGCCATCGCAGCCACCGTCCTGTTCTCGCTGCCCATTGGCTCCGCCATGGCCGACACGTTCTGGCGCAACATCATCTCCTCCGGCGCCACCACTGCCTCGACCTACCTGACCTTCAAGGACCACAAGCTGATTGTCGCCGCCCAGGACGATGCCGGCAGCTTCGTCGCCAGTGAAGGCGCGATCCGCGGGCCGTTCCTGGAAGCCGCGATCCGCCAGGTACGTGCCGACAACCCGGGCGTCCAGGCCAGCGACATGGAACTGGCCAACGCCATCCTGGCCAAGAATGCCGTGGCTGAGTAATCCCCCGAAACAAACGCCCCCTGTAGGAGCGCGCCGAGGCGTCGGACCGGTCGGAAGGGGCCGCAGAGCGGCCCCCGGCGCCATCAGCGTGATGTACAAATCAGGGGGCTGCCATGCAGCCCTTTTCGCGACGCAAGGCCGCGCCTACAGGGGATGGCCCCCTCTCAGCGATACGCCTCCACCGGCACGCACGCGCAGAACAGATTCCTGTCCCCAAACACATTGTCGACCCGGTTCACCGCCGGCCAGTATTTGTGCTGGCGCGCGTGGGCGCTGGGGGCGATGCCCTGCTCGAGCGCATAGGGCCTGGTCCATGGCGCCAGCACGTCGGCCAGGGTATGCGGCGCATGCTTGAGCGGGTTGTCCTCGGCCGGCCAGTTGCCCTCCTGCACTTCGGCGATTTCCGCGCGGATCGCCAGCATCGCCTCGACGAAACGGTCCAGTTCGGCCTTCGACTCGCTCTCGGTGGGCTCGACCATCAGCGTGCCCGGCACCGGGAACGACATGGTCGGGGCATGGAATCCGTAGTCCATCAGGCGCTTGGCCACGTCTTCCTCGCTGATGCCGGTGACCGCCTTGAGCGGGCGCAGGTCGAGGATGCATTCATGGGCCACCCGCTGGTTGCGCCCGCGATAGAGCACCGGGAACGCGTCGCGCAGCTGGCTGGCCAGGTAGTTGGCCGAGAGAATCGCCACCTCGCTGGCATCGGCCAGCTGCGGCCCCATCATGGCGATGTACATCCAGCTGATCGGCAGGATGCTCGCACTGCCCCAGGGCGCGGCGCTGACCGCGCTGATGTTTGGGTCGAGCCCCGGCACCGGCACCACCGGGTGGCTGGCGACGAACGGCTTGAGGTGGGCGCGGATACCGATCGGCCCCATGCCCGGGCCACCGCCGCCATGGGGGATGCAGAAGGTCTTGTGCAGGTTCATGTGCGACACGTCGGCGCCGATATCCGCCGGCCGCGCCAGGCCCACCTGGGCATTGAGGTTGGCGCCATCCATGTACACCTGGCCGCCATGCTGGTGCACCACCTCACAGATCTCGCGGATACCCTCCTCGTACACCCCGTGGGTCGAGGGGTAGGTGACCATCAGGCACGATAGCCGCTCGCCAGCCTCGCGCGCCTTGGCCTTGAGGTCTTGGAGATCGACGTTGCCCTGCTCGTCGCACTCGACGATCACCACGTCCATGCCGGCCATCTGCGCGGAGGCCGGGTTGGTGCCGTGGGCCGACGACGGGATCAGGCAGATCGTGCGTCCGGGCTGGTGGCGGCTGCGGTGATAGCGGGTAATCGCCATCAACCCGGCGTACTCGCCCTGGGCGCCGGAGTTGGGCTGCATGCAGATGGCATCGAAGCCGGTGATGGCGCACAACCAGGTTTCCAGCTCGTCGATCATCGCCTTGTAGCCCTGTACCTGCGCCGCCGGGGCGAAGGGGTGGGGCTGGGCGAACTCGGGCCAGGTAATGGGGATCATCTCGCTGCTGGCATTGAGTTTCATGGTGCACGAGCCCAGTGGAATCATCGACTGGTTGAGCGCCAGGTCCTTGTTCTCCAGTTGCTTGAGGTAGCGCAGCATCTCGGTTTCGCTGTGGTGCAGGTTGAACACCGGGTGCTGCAGGATCGCCGAGCGTCGCACCAGCACGCCGGGGATGCCCTCGGGCAGCGCCTGCTGGTCGAGGCTGGCGATGTCCAGGCCGTGGTCGACACCCAGGAAGATATCGAACAGCTTGAGCACCGTGGCTTCGTCGCAGGTTTCATCCAGGCTCACCCCCAGGTGGCCACGACCCAGTATGCGCAGGTTGATGCGCGCGGCCTCGGCGCTTTCCAGGATCGCCGCCTGGGTGCCGCCGACGTCCAGGGTCAGGGTGTCGAAGAAGTGCTGGTTGAGGCGCTTGATGCCCTTGGCCTCGAGCCCGGCGGCCAGGACGAAGGTTAGCCGGTGCACCCGCTGGGCGATGCGCTGCAAGCCCTCAGGCCCGTGGTAGACGGCGTAGAAGCCGGCGATGTTGGCCAGCAGCACCTGCGCCGTGCAGATGTTGGAATTGGCCTTCTCGCGGCGAATATGCTGTTCGCGGGTTTGCAGGGCCATGCGCAGCGCGGTGTTGCCGCGGGCATCGCGGGACACGCCGATGATGCGCCCAGGCATGGCCCGCTTGTACTCGTCCCGGCAGGCGAAGTAAGCCGCATGCGGGCCACCGAAGCCCATGGGCACGCCGAAGCGCTGGCTGGAGCCAAGCACCACGTCGGCACCCAACTCGCCCGGCGGGGTCAGCAGCACCAGGCTGAGTATGTCGGCAGCCACGCACGCCAGGGCCTGCTGGGCGTGCAGTTGCTCGATCAACGGGCGCAGGTCGCGCACCTCGCCGTGGGTGTCCGGGTATTGCAGCAAGGCGCCGAATACCGAGTGTTTGGCAAGGTTATCCACAGTATCGACGATCAACTCGAAGCCGAACCCTTCGGCGCGGGTCTTGAGCACCGACAGCGTCTGCGGGTGGCAATGCGCGTCGGCGAAGAAGGCGTTGCTCTTGTTGCGCGCCACCCGCTTGGCCAGGGCCATGGCCTCGGCGGCGGCAGTGGCTTCGTCGAGCAGCGAGGCATTGGCCAGGGCCAGGCCGGTCAGGTCGATGACCATCTGCTGGAAGTTCAGCAACGCCTCCAGGCGGCCTTGGGCGATCTCCGGCTGGTAGGGGGTGTAGGCGGTGTACCAGCCGGGGTTCTCCAGCACATTGCGCAAGATGACCGTGGGCGTGACGGTGGCGTGGTAGCCCATGCCGATCAGGCTGGTCCACAGCTGGTTCTGCGCGGCGTAGCCGGCCAGCTTGGCCAGCGCGGCTTGTTCGTCCAGGGCCGGGGGCAGGTCGAGCGGGCGGTTGAAGCGGATGCCCGGGGGCACGGTCTGCTCGATCAGTTCGTTGCGGCTGGCGACGCCGAGGGCTTCGAGCATGGCTTGCTGCTCCTGGGCATCGGGCCCCAGGTGACGACGCAGGAAGGCATTGGGTTCATGCAGCTGACGCAGGGATGGCGACTGGGACATGGCGATCTTCTCTTCCTGGACCAGTTCTCATGGAGACTTACAAGTCTAGGAAGGTATCGCCGATAGTGTGGGGAAAAGTTGCGCCGGGCGCTGTTCGCCAGCAAGGCTGGCTCCTACTCGGGTATCGCCGGTAGGAGCCAGCCTTGCTGGCGAATCACGCTCACTCGCCGATGGCGGCTTTGTAACCGGCGCCATCCAGCAGCTTGTCCAGTTCGGACTTGTCGCTTGGCTTGAGCTTGAAGATCCAGGCATCGTAAGGCTCGGAGTTCAGAAGCTCCGGCGCATCGCTGAGCTCTTCGTTGACCGCGATCACCTCACCGCCGACCGGGGCATAGATATCCGAAGCAGCCTTCACCGACTCCACCACACCGGCAGCATCGCCAGCCGCGAACACCTTGCCGACTTCGGCCAGCTCGACGAACACCACGTCACCCAGCGCTTCCTGGGCATGGTCGCTGATGCCCACGGTCACCGTGCCGTCGGCTTCCAGGCGGGCCCACTCGTGGCTTTCGGCAAAACGCAGGTCGGCGGGGATTTGGCTCATAGTCTTGTATTCCTCGTAATGGGTCAGCGGTCGGCCCGCCGTTAAGTATTCAGATCAGGATCTTGCCATGGCGCACGAAGGTCGGCTTGACCACCCGCACCGGGTACCACTTGCCGCGGATCTCCACCTCGGCGCGGTCGCCGGTGGCCATCGGCACGCGCGCCAGGGCAATGGATTTGCTCAGCGTAGGCGAGAAACTACCACTGGTGATCTCCCCTTCGCCAATCCCGGATACACGGACCACCTGGTGGGCGCGCAATACACCGCGCTCCTCGAGCACCAGGCCGACCAGTTTTTCCTTCACGCCCTGCTCGATTTCCGCCAGCAGCCCGGCACGCCCGATGAATTCGCGGGCCGCCGGTTCCCAGGCGACACTCCAACCCAGGTTGGAGGTCAGCGGGGTGTGGGCTTCGTCGATGTCCTGGCCGTACAGGTTCATGCCGGCTTCCAGGCGCAGGGTGTCACGGGCGCCCAGGCCGCTCGGGGCGATGCCGGCGCCGACCAGGTCGTTGAAGAACGCCGGGGCTTGCTCGGCCGGCAGCATGATTTCCAGGCCATCCTCGCCGGTATAGCCGGTGCGGCCGATGAACCAGTCACCTTCGGCGAGGCCTTCGAACGGGCGCAGTTCGCGGATCAGCGCGGCGCGCGGCGCACTGACCAGCGCGGCGACCTTGTCCCGGGCATGTGGGCCTTGGATGGCGAGGATCGCCAGCTCCGGGCGGTGCTTGAAATCGACCTTGAAACCTTCGCTGCGCGCCCGCAGCCAGGCCAGCACCCTGTCGCGAGTGGCGGCGTTGGCCACCACGCGGTAGCCGTCTTCGGTGCGGTAGGCGATCAGGTCGTCGATGACCCCGCCCTGGTCGTTGAGCAGCGGGCTGTAGAGGGCCTTGCCGGGGCTTTCCAGGCGCGTCACGTCATTGGCCAGCAGGTGTTGCAACCAAGGGGTGGCGGCACAGCCGTCGATGTCGACGACGGTCATGTGGGAGACATCGAAGACCCCGCAGTCGCTACGCACCTGGTGGTGCTCCTCGACTTGCGAGCCGTAGTGCAGGGGCATGTCCCATCCGCCGAAATCGACCGTCTTGGCGCCAAGCGCCAGGTGCAGGTCATACAGAGGCGTACGCTGTCCCATGGGTTTCTCCTTCCGGGCGTGGCGAGGCGGCAACGGTCGGCGATGTTCAAGCATCACCTGTTCTTGTAGGACCCGTCGCTGCGAATGCCGCGCATTGTAGCCGCAAGGGCGCCGTGTGGCACCCTCAGCGCGGTTGCCCCGGGCGTTGGGCCGAACGGCGAATCAGGCCGATCACCGGCAGCAGGCCGACCAGCACCAAGGTCAGCGCCGGCAGCGAAGCTCGCGCCCATTCACCCTCGCTGGTCATCTCGAACACGCGCACGGCCAGGGTGTCCCAGCCGAACGGCCGCATCAGCAGGGTGGCCGGCATTTCCTTGAGCACGTCGACGAACACCAGCAACGCGGCGCTGAGGGCGCCGGGCACCAGCAACGGCAGATACACCTTGAAAAACAATCGTGGGCCGCCGACCCCGAGGCTGCGCGAGGCCTCCGGCAGCGACGGACGGATGCGCTCCAGGCTGCTTTCCAGCGGGCCATAGGCCACGGCGATGAAGCGCACCAGGTAGGCCAGCAGCAAGGCCGACAGGCTGCCCAGCAGCAGCGGCTTGCCGGCGCCTCCCAGCCACTGCGACAACGGGATCACCAGTTGATTGTCCAGGTAGCTGAACGCCAGCATGATCGACACTGCCAGCACCGAGCCAGGCAGCGCATAGCCCAGGTTGGCCAGGCCGACCCCGGCGCGAATGCTCCGGCTCGGCGCCTGGCGCCGGGCGAAGGCCAACAGCAGCGCCACGCAGACCGTGATCAGCGCCGCCATGGCGCCCAGGTACAGGGTGTGCATGACCAGCCCGACATAGCGCTCGTCCAGGTCATGCCGGCCGCGCTGCCAGAACCAGGCAAGCAGTTGCAGCATTGGAATCACGAAAGCGCAGGCGAACACCAACAGGCACCAGCCCGTGGCAGCCAGGGCCTTGAACCCATGCAGGTGATACAGCGCCTGCCCGCGTGGGCGCTCATTGCCACTGCGGCTGGCGCCGCGGGCGCGACGCTCGCCGTACAGCACCAGCATCACCGCCAACAGCAACAGGCTGGCCAGTTGCGCCGCGCTGGACAGGCTGAAGAAGCCATACCAGGTCTTGTAGATGGCTGTGGTGAAGGTGTCGAAGTTGAACACCGCCACCGCGCCGAAATCGGCCAGGGTCTCCATCAAGGCCAGGGCGATGCCGGCGCCGATGGCCGGCCGCGCCATCGGCAGGGCCACGCGCCAGAACGCCTGCAAGGGCGACAGCCCGAGCACTCGCGCCGCCTCCATCAGGCCTTTGCCCTGGGCCAGGAAGGCGCTGCGCGCCAACAGGTAGACATAGGGGTAGAACACCAGCACCAGCACCGTGATTACCCCGCCGGTGGAGCGTACCCGCGGCAGGCGCATCGGCCCGAACACCTCGCGCAAGGCGCTCTGCACGGGGCCGGCGAAATCCAGCAGGCCGACGAAGACGAATGCCAGTACGTAAGCCGGAATGGCAAACGGCAGCATCAACGCCCAGTCGAGCCAACGCCGGCCCGGGAATTCACACAGGCTGGTGAGCCAGGCCAGGCTCACCCCCAGCACGCTCACGCCGATGCCCACCCCCAGCACCAGCGTGAGGGTATTGCCCAGCAGGCGGCCCATCTGGGTGTCGAGCAGGTGCGACCAGATCTGCGTATCGACCGACTGCCAGGACAGCAGCAGGACGCTCAGCGGCAGCAGGACCAGGGCGGCGGTCAGCGAGACCGGGAGGTACCAGCGGCGTTGGGGAGTATGGGGCAATGCAGGAGTCTCGGTTGCAGGTGGCGACCGCTGCGCGGTCGTTCGCGGCTCAAGCCGCTCCTACAAGGGACCGTGCAATCCCCGCAACCTGTAGGAGCGGCTTCAGCCGCGAAGGGGCCCTTGAGGGCCCCGAAAGAATAAGCCGTGAAACTCAGTTCCAGCCAGCCCGGTCCATCAAGCGAATGGCCTCGGCCTGACGCTTGCCGGCAACCTCGACCGGAATACTGTCGGCCTTGAAGCTACCCCACGCCGCCACTTCCTCGGAAGGCTGGACCTTCGGGTTGGCCGGGAATTCCTGGTTGATATCGGCGAACAGCTTCTGCGCCTGCTCGCCCGTCATCCACTCCACCAGCTTCCTGGCGGCCTCTGGATGCGGCGCGTGCTTGGTCAGGCCAATGCCCGACAGGTTGACGTGCACGCCACGGTCGCCCTGGTTGGGCCAGAACAGTTTCACCGGCAGGTCAGGCTTTTCCTTGTGCAGGCGGCCGTAGTAGTAGGTGTTGACGATGCCCACGTCGCACTGACCGGCGGCGATGGCCTGGAGTACCGCGGTGTCGTCGGAGAACACGTCGGTGGACAGGTTGTTGACCCAGCCCTTGATCAGTTTTTCGGTCTCGGCTTCGCCGTGGTTCTCGATCAGGGTGGCGGTCAACGACTGGTTGTAGACCTTCTTCGCCGTGCGCAGGCACAGCCGGCCTTCCCAATGCTTGTCGGCCAGGGCCTCGTAGGTGCTCAGTTCCTGCGGCTTGACCCGCTCGGTGGAGTAGGCGATGGTCCGCGCGCGCAGGCTCAGGCCGGTCCAATCGTGGGACGAGGCGCGATACTGCGCGGGGATGTTCTGCTCGATCACGGTCGACTTGATCGGTTGCAGGATGCCCATCTGCTCGGCCTGCCAGAGGTTGCCGGCATCGACGGTGAGCAACAGGTCGGCGACGCCGTTCTGGCCCTCGGCCTTGATGCGCTGCATCAAGGGCGCTTCCTTGTCGGTAATGAACTTGATCTTGACGCCGGTCTTGGCGGTATAGGCGTCGAACACCGGCTTGATCAGCTCGTCGATGCGCGAGGAATACACCACCACTTCGTCCGCCGCCTGGGCGGTACCGCCGAACAGAGTAAGGGCCAGGGCGGCCAGAAGGGGCTTGCGGGGCAACATCGGGGGTACTCCTCGCTGAGTTTAGAGGTGCAAATGGTAGTGGTTCCCATTTTTCGACTCATCTGCCGAGCAGTTACCAGATGTTGCGAGGATTGCGCAGTAGGAGGGGCCTTGTGTCGCGCAAGGGCCGCCTAGCGGCCCCGCCCCTCTCAGGCCCTGGCCAGCTCCGGCAGGTCCCCGGACAACCCCAACGCCTGACGCACGAACACCGCCTTGGCCTCCGGCAACTGCTCCACCAGCTTCAAGCCGCTGTTGCGCAACCAGCGCAGCGGCAGCGGGTTGGCCTGGAACAACCGCTCGAAGCCCTCCATCGCCGCCATCAGCGCCAGGTTGTGCGGCATGCGCCGGCGCTCGAAGCGGCTCAGCACCTTCACATCCGCCAGGCGCTCGCCACGCTCGCAGGCGCGCACCAGTTCCTCGGCCAGCACCGCGGCATCGAGAAAGCCCAGGTTGACGCCTTGCCCCGCCAGCGGGTGGATGGTGTGGGCCGCATCGCCGATCAGCGCCAGCCCTTGCTCCACGTAACGCTTGGCATGGCGCTGGCGCAGCGGTACACAGACCCGCGGGTCGGCCTCGAGCACCTCGCCCAGGCGCCCTTCGAAGGCCCGCTCGAGCGCCGCGCAGAACGCCGCATCGTCCATCGCCATGGCCTGCTCGGCCTGCTCCGGCGTAGTCGACCAGACGATCGAGCACCAGTCCTGGCCGCCATCGCGGCTCAACGGCAGGAACGCCAGCGGGCCTTCATCGGTGAAGCGCTGCCAGGCCGTGGCCTGGTGCGCCTGGCTGCAACGCACGCTGGTGACGATGGCGTGGTGCAGGTAATCCCATTCGCGAGTCTGGCAACCGGCCAGACGCCGCACCGCCGAGTTGGCGCCATCGGCGGCGATCACCAGCGGCGCGCGCAGCTTGCGGCCGTCGGCCAGGGTCAGCAGCCAGTCGTCGCCGGAGCGGCGCAGCTGCTCCAGGCGGGCATTGGGCAGCAAGCCGACATCGCTGTCGTGCAGGCGCTCCAGCAGGCCGTCCTGGACCACCCGGTTCTCGACGATATGGCCCAGCACCTGGGCATGCACACTGGCCGCCGAGAAGTGGATCTCACCGGTGCCGCTGCCATCCCAGACGTGCATGTCCGAATACGGCGACACCCGCCGCCGGGCGATGCCTTCCCAGGCCCCCAGGCGCTCGAGGATGCGCTGGCTGGCCGCCGACAGGGCACTGACCCGCGGCTCGAACGGCGCCTCAGGGTCAAAGGGCTTGACCGTCAGCGGCCCACCATCGAGCAGGACCACTTCCAGGCCGCTGTGACGCAGGGCCAACGCCAGGGCGCTGCCGACCATACCGGCACCGACAATCAACAGATCTGCGCGCGTTTCCATGCCTTACGCCTGCCTCGCTTGCGGCTTGAGCCGCACATATAGGGTTTTGTCGACCCGCGCCACCAGCTCGCCGGCACCGTCGCGGATCTCCACCTGCAACCGGGGCAGGTACTTCTTGCCGCTGGCGGTCTGCTGGCGAATCTCGTCCAGCAGCGCGTCGTCGACGTGGAATTGGGCATACACCGGGCCCTTGCCCGGGGCGATGAAGTCGATGCTGGCGGCCTTGTCCCAGACGATATAGTCGCGCCCCAGCCGCTCGATCAGCAGCAGCATGTAGAACGGGTCGACCATGGCATACAGGCTGCCGCCGAACTGGGTGCCGACGTAGTTGCGATTCCACCGCGTCAGCTTCATGCGCACCTTGACGCTGCGCATGTCCGGGCTGATTTCCTGGATATGAATGCCGGCACCCAGGTAAGGCGGATAGAGGTTCAGCAACCAGCGCAACAGGCGGGCCCGGCGCGCGAGCCGACGCGAATCGCTCATGCCCGGCCTCGCGGATCGGGGCGGGTGCCCAGGCCCATGGCCTGGCGGGCGAACCAACGCTTGGCCGGTGGCAGCAGGTCCAGGCCGAGCAAGCCGAGGTTACGCCCCGCGGCCAGCAGCGGCTGCTGGCTGCCGAACAGGCGGGTGACCTGATCGGAAAAACCGATGGTCAGGGCCTGATCGAGGCGCTGACGCTGGTGATAGGCCTGCAAGGTGGCCAGGTCGCCAGGCTGCTGCGGCCCCGCCAAGAGTGCCTCGGCCAGCGACTGCACGTCGCGCAGCGACAGGTTGAAACCCTGCCCGGCGATCGGGTGCAGGCTGTGGGCGGCGTTGCCGAGCACCACCAGGTGCGGGCGCACCTGCTCCTCGGCCTCGACCAGCGCCAGCGGGTAGAGGTGCCGCGCGCCGACCTGGCGCAAGGCGCCCAGGCGGTAACCGAAGGCGTCCTGCAGCTCGCCCAGGAAGCTGCGCTCGTCCAGCTCGGCCAAGCGCTTGGCGTCCATGCCCTGACGGGTCCAGACCAGCGCGCAGCGGTTCTCCGGCAGCGGCAGCAAAGCCATCGGGCCTTGCTCGGTGAAACGCTCGAAGGCTTGCCCGGCATGGGCCTCGCCGGGGGTGATGTTGGCGATCAGCGCGCTCTGGTCGTAGGGCGTGCGCCGCACATGGATGCCCAGCTGCTCGCGCAGGCCGGAGCGGCCGCCGTCGGCCAGTACCGCCAGGTCGCATTCCAGCGAAGTGTCGTCGTCCAGTTGCAGGCGGTAGCCACCGGCAATGGCCTGCAGCGCCTTGACCTCGGCCGGGCAGCGCCAGCTGATGACCTGGTTGTCGATCGCCTGCCACAGGCACTGGCCAAGCCAGGCGTTCTCGACCACATAGCCCAACGCCGGCACGCCTTCTTCCTGGGCGTCCAGGCGGGCGGCACCGAAGCGGCCGCGGTCGGACACCTGGATCTGCCGGATCGGCTCGGCGCGGCGGCTGATGGTCTGCCACAGGCCCAGCTGCTCGTAGATCTGCCGGGTACCGTAGGACAGCGCCGAAGAACGGGCGTCGTAGCTGGGCTGGAAGCTGTCGCCCGGGGCGAACGGCTCGATCAGCAGAATCTTCCAGCCACGGGCCTTGGCCGCTGCCTGCAACGTGAGGGCCAGGCTGGCGCCAACCAGGCCGCCGCCGATGATCGCCAGGTTGACCCGGTTCATGCGGCGTCCTTGCGGGCGGCCAGCATCAACGCCTCGATTTCGGCCACCGTGCGCGGCACGCCTGAAGTGAGGATTTCACAGCCTTGTCTGGTCACTACCACGTCGTCCTCGATCCTTACGCCGATACCGCGCCACTTCTTCGCCACGCGGGTGTTGTCGGCGCCAATGTAGATGCCCGGTTCCACGGTCAGCGCCATGCCCGGCTCGAGCACGCGCCACTGGCCGCCGACCTTGTATTCGCCGACATCGTGCACGTCCATGCCCAGCCAGTGCCCGGCGCGGTGCATGTAGAAGGCACGGTAGGCCTCGCTGTCGATCAGCGCCTGCACCTCGCCCTTGAGCAACCCCAGCTCCACCAGGCCGGCGGTGATCACCCGCACGGTGGCCTCGTGGGCATGGTTCCAGTGCTTGCCCGGCGCGATTTCGGCGAACGCGGCGGCCTGGGCGGCGAGCACCAGCTCGTAGATGGCTTTCTGCTCCGGCGAGAAGCGTCCGCTGACCGGGAAGGTGCGGGTGATGTCGCTGGCGTAGCAGTCGATCTCGCAACCGGCGTCGATCAGCACCAGGTCGCCGTCCTTGAGCGGCGCGTCGTTCTGCTGGTAATGCAGGATGCAGCCATTGCGCCCGGCGGCGACGATCGAGCCGTAGGCCGGCATCTTCGCCCCGCCCTTGCGGAACGCGTAGTCCAGCTCGGCTTCCAGGCTGTATTCGTGCAGCCCGGCGCGGCAGGCCTGCATGGCCCGCACGTGGGCGCCGGCAGAAATAGCCGCGGCCTCACGCATCACCTTCACTTCCGCCGCCGATTTATACAGCCGCATGTCGTGCAGCAGATGATCCAGGGCAACGAACTCGTTCGGCGGCTGCGCGCCCAGGCGCGCCTTGGAGCGGATCACGTTGATCCAGTCCATCAGCCGGCGGTCGAACTCGGGGTTGCTGCCCATGTTGCTGTAGACCCGCTCACGGCCTTCGATCAGGCCGGGGAGGATCTCGTCGATGTCGGTGATGGGGAAGGCGTCATCGGCACCGAAGGCGCGCACCGCGCCTTCCTGGCCGGCACGCAGGCCGTCCCATTGCTCGCGCTCGGGGTTGCGTTCACGGCAGAACAGCACGTACTCGCCATGTTCGCGGCCGGGGATCAGGGCGATCACCGCCTCGGGCTCGGGGAAGCCGCTCAGGTACTGGAAATCGCTGTCCTGGCGGTAGACGTGCTCGACGTCGCGGTTGCGGATGGCGACCGCGGCGGCGGGCAGGATGGCGATGCTGTTGGGGACCATCTGCGCCATCAGCGCCTTGCGCCGACGGGCGTACTCCGCCTTGGGTATGTGGCTCATGGGCAAACGATCCCGTTCAGATCAGTGCAGCGAAGGCTTTGGCGCAGGCGCTTCGGGCTGGGCCAGCTCGGTGTACAGCAGCAGCGGGGCGACGCGCAGGTACTCCATGACTTCCATGTAGTCGCTTTCGCCGTCCTCGGACTCTTCCAGCGCTTCCTGGACCTGCGAGATGGCCACCAGGTCCTGCAGCACTTCCTTGGCATCGGTGGACAAGTCCTTGCCACCGGCGTTCAGACCGAAACCGGTGATGAAGCCCTGGCACCACTGGCCCAGCGCGGCGGCGCGGTCGGCCAGCGCGGCGTCGTCGGTAGGCAGCAGCAGGACAATGGCGACGTCCTCGCCGGTGAGCTCGGCCTTGACCATCTCTTGCAGGCCGACCAGGGCGTTGCGAACCGAGTCGCCCGGCTCGGTCTCGAGCAACTGGGCGGCGTCGGCCAGCCAGGCGTCGGCATCGAAGCCGGCGCCGGCGCAGCTGCGACCGATCAGCAGGCCGTGCAGCTCGGCAGGGGTGACAGGGTGGCCATTGCTCGACAGCAGCATGGCGAAGGCGACGTAGGGCGATTGGGTATTGGGCATGGTCTGCTAGGCGCCAGGCGGCGCAATGACTAGAATGAAGACCTTGTATCCTAGCACCGGCAGGCGCGCCAAGACCATCAGCACTGGCCGCCGGGGGCCCGAGGCAGGCATGATCGGCAGGTGCGTAACGATGGAGCGAATCGAGTGCAACCCATGCAAGAGAACGACCTGCAAGCGCTGATGAGCCGGTTCGAGTCGCTGATCGCGCGCGTCGAGCAACTAAAACGGCAAAACGCACTCTTAGTAGCTCAGGAAAAATCCTGGCGCGAGGAGCGCGCCCACCTCATCGAAAAGAACGAGATCGCCAAACGCAAGATCGAATCGATGATCCTGCGCCTCAAGGCCCTGGAGCAAGACTCATGAGTTCAAGCAATAGCGTCACCGTGCAGATCCTCGACAAGGAATACTCGATCATCTGCCCACCGGAAGAGCGCAACAACCTGGTCGGTGCCGCGCGTTACCTGGATGGCAAGATGCGCGAGATCCGCAGCAGCGGCAAGGTGATCGGCGCCGACCGTATCGCCGTGATGGCCGCGCTGAACATCACCCACGAACTGCTGCACCGCCAGGAACGCCCGGAAACCACCGGCGGCGGCGCCACCCGCGAACAGGTGCGCGACCTGCTGGAGCGGGTCGACCAGGCACTGTCCGACGACCCGGTTAGCAAAAGCGACTGAGATTGGTATACTGGCGCCACTCCCTGGGGGATGCGCCAGTCGGTTATGTCCCTGAGCCGATACGCACAACCACGGGGGTTGCACGCTGGGGCCGGTGTGCATGTCCGCCCGACGGAAAGCCTTAACGCCCCCTGCAATCTCCACCTTGAACTTTCGGGTTCAAGGGCTACACCGATAGCGGTCTTGTCGGGGAGCCTGCTTCAGAACTGCCCGCCTGCCACGGCGGGCATTTCGTTTTCTCTGGGATCGCCCGTGCCATGACCGACACCGCGCCGCTTACCCGCCCCCAGCTTCGCCGCCTCCTGCGCAACGCCCGTCGCGCCCTCAGCCCCGCCCAGCAACGCCAGGCCGCCGAAGGTCTTTATCGCCAGCTGGCGCAGGATCCATTGTTCCGCCGCGCCCGGCACATCGCCTTGTACCTGCCCAACGACGGCGAGATCGATCCGCAGTTGCTGCTGCGCGAGGCGCACAAACGCGGCAAGCACGTCTACCTGCCGGTGCTGCACGCCTGGCCGCGCACGCGCATGGTGTTCCAGCGTTTCGAGGCCGGCGAAAAACTGCGCCCGAACCGCTTCGGCATTGCCGAACCGCTGGTCGAGCGCAAGCGTCAACGGCCGATCTGGGCGCTGGACCTGATCCTGCTGCCGTTGGTCGGTTTCGATGAAGTGGGGGGACGCCTGGGCATGGGGGGCGGCTTCTATGACCGCAGCCTGGCCTATCAGAGCCGGCGCAAGGCCTGGAAAAAACCGCTGCTGCTGGGGCTGGCCCATGAGTGCCAGAAAGTCGAGCGGCTCAACCAGGCGAGCTGGGATGTACCTTTGCAAGGCACGGTCTCGGACCGTGGCTGGTACCTGGCGCCGAAATGAGCCGGCGCGAAAAGAGGGATCAGCGCGGCGGCTGCGCCGGATCGACGGGCGCCTGCTGGTAGGCAGCGTCCAGCTTGCGTTCCCACAAGCCTTGCGCGTAACCGGTAGTGACCACGCCCAGCCCGAAAATGAAGGCCAGGATCCAGAGCAGGTCCGGTTTACGTTGTTTCATCGATTGCCCCCCTAGGCAAAAGGTCCAGGCTCGGCGGCTTTCTTGATGGCTGCCGGAGCGTATAGCTTAAAATCGGCGCATTTTCCGACAACATGAGGCGACACGCAAACCTTGGCGCCAACCGACCGTCGGTTTCATGCAACGAGTTATTTCAAACCTTTTCAGGAGCAGCACCCATGGCCTACTGGCTGATGAAATCCGAGCCCGACGAGCTCTCCATCGAAGCCTTGGCACGCCTGGGCAACACCCGTTGGGACGGGGTGCGCAATTACCAGGCGCGCAACTTCCTGCGGGCCATGAGCGTAGGCGATGAGTTCTTCTTCTACCACTCCAGCTGCCCGCAGCCGGGGATCGCCGGCATTGCCCGCATCCGCGCCGCGGCCTATCCCGACCCCACGGCGCTGGACCCGACCAGCCACTACCACGACGCCAAGGCCAGTGCCGAGAAGAACCCCTGGAGCGCGGTGGACGTGGAGCACGTGAAAACCTTCCGCCAGGTCCTCGGCCTGGGCCTGCTCAAGCAGCAGGCGGCGCTGGAGGAACTGCCACTGGTGCACAAGGGTAGCCGCCTGTCGGTCATGCCGGTCAGCGCCGAGCAATGGGCCGCGATCCTCGCGCTCAGCTGATTCAGGGTCTATCGTCAGGGGTTTGACCAATATCAACGCGCAAGGAAGCGCGTCGCGCCAGGATAAGGCGTGCAAGCCGCAGGATGCAGACCGAATGAACCGCAAAGCCCCCAGAATTTTCGCTTGTGCCCTGGTTTTACTGCTGTTGGCGGCAGGTGGGCTGGGCTACTGGAAGTCCCTGCACGACCGCCTGCCCGAGGGCCTGAGCATGGGCAACGGGCGCCTCGAATCCACCGAAGTGCAAATTGCCACCAAGGTCCCAGGCCGCCTGGCCGAGGTCTTGGTCGACGAGGGCGACCAGGTCGTGCGCGGCCAGCTGCTGGCGCGCATCGATACCCGCACCCTCCAAGCCCAGCGCACCCAGGCCGAGGCCGAGGTGCTGCGGGCCCGCCAGAACCAGGCCGCCGCCCAGGCCAGCGTGCAACTGCGCCAGAGCGAGCTGCTGCTGGCCAGCCAGGAACTCAAGCGGGTACGCGAAATCTTCCAGCGCAAGTTCGCCAGCCAGCAACTGCTCGACCAGCAGCAGGCCCGCTACGACACCGCCGGCGCCGCGGTGCAGGCCGCCCGCGCCCAGCTGGCAGCGATCACGGCCGCCATTGGCGCCGCCGAAGCCCAGGTCGCGCAGCTCACCAGCGAGATCGACGACAGCAGCCTGCGCGCGCCCATCGACGGCATCATCCAGCTGCGCCTGGCCGAACCCGGCGAAGTGCTGGGTGCCGGTGGCCGGGTGCTGATGCTGATCGACCCCAGCGACCAGTACATGAACCTCTACCTGCCCGCCTCGACCACCGGCCGGCTGACCGTCGGCGCCCCGGCGCGCATCGTCCTCGACGCCCTGCCCGACCAGGCGCTGCCGGCCAAGATAGCGTTCGTCGCGGCCAAGGCGCAGTTCACCCCGAAACAGGTCGAAACCCGTGACGAGCGGCAGAAGCTGGTGTTCCGCGTCAAGCTGCGCCTGACCGCGCCGAGCGCCGTGCCCCAGGCCAAACCGGGCATGCCCGGGGCCGGCTACGTGCGCACCGCCGAGGTGGACTGGCCGGCCAACCTGCAATGACCATCGCCCCCGCGCTGCTGGCCGCCGGCATCCACCACCGCTACGGCAAGTACCAGGCCCTGGCGGAGGTGGCCTTCAGCCTGCCCGCCGGAACCCGCTGCGGCCTGATCGGCCCGGACGGCGCCGGCAAGTCGACCCTGCTCGGCCTGATCGCCGGGGTCAAGCGCCTGCAACAGGGCGAGCTGCAAGTGCTGGGCGGCTCGATTCGCCAGCGTCGCCACCGCACCGCGCTGTACCCCAAGGTCGCCTTCATGCCCCAGGGGCTGGGCAACAACCTGTACCCGGAGCTGTCGATCGCCGAGAACATCCGCTTCTTCGCCACCCTGTTCGGCCTCGGCCGCGCCGAGTGCGAGCAACGCATGGCCAGCCTGCTGCAAGCCACCGACCTGGCGCGCTTCGCCGAGCGCCCGGCGGGCAAGCTGTCGGGCGGCATGAAGCAGAAACTTGGCCTGTGCTGTGCGTTGATCCACGAGCCAGACCTGCTGATCCTCGACGAGCCGACCACCGGCGTCGACCCACTGTCGCGGCGGCGCTTCTGGGAACTGGTGGAGCAGGTGCGCGGCCAGCGCCCACAGCTGACCCTGCTGGTGGCCACCGCCTACATGGAAGAGGCCGAACAGTTCGAGCATTGCCTGATGCTTGACGGCGGCCGCCTGCTGGCCGCCGGGCTGAGCCGCGAACTGGCCGCGAGCACGCCCAGCGGCAAGCTCGACGATGCCTTCACCCACTTCCAGGGCGCCGGCCGCGACCAGCCCGAGCCGCTGCGCATCCCGCCGCGCCCGAGCGACGATGGGCCGGTCGCCATCGAGGCCCACGACCTGACCCTGCGCTTCGGCGACTTCACCGCGGTGAACAAGGTCAGCTTCGCCATTGGCCGTGGCGAGATCTTCGGTTTCCTCGGCTCCAACGGCTGCGGCAAGACCACCACCATGAAGGTGCTCACCGGCCTGATGCCGGCCAGCGAAGGCAGCGCCAGCCTGCTTGGCCGCCCGGTGGATGCGGGCGACCTGGCCACCCGCAAGCGGGTCGGCTTCATGTCCCAGAGCTTTTCCCTGTACGGCGAGCTGAGCGCCCGGCAGAACCTCGAGCTGCACGCGCGCCTGTTCGACCTGGCCAAGGCCGACAGCGCGCCGCGCATCGCCGAACTGCTCGAGCGCTTCGACCTCGCCGCCATCGCCGATCAGCCCTCCGGCGCGCTGCCCCTGGGCCTGCGCCAGCGCCTGTCGCTGGCCGTGGCGGTACTGCACCGCCCGGAAGTGCTGATCCTCGACGAACCCACCTCAGGCGTCGACCCGGCAGCCCGCGACGACTTCTGGCGGCTGTTGGTTCAGTTGTCCCGCGAGCAGGGCGTGACCATCTTCCTGTCTACCCACTTCATGAACGAGGCGCTGCGCTGCGACCGCATCTCGCTGATGCACGCGGGTCGGGTACTGGCCTGCGACACGCCGCAGGCGTTGCAGCGCCAGTTCGGCGGCGCAACCCTGGAGGACGCCTTCGTCACCTGCCTGGAACAGGCCCAGCAAGCCCCCACCCCGGCCCAGTCCGCCAGCGCCCTGGGCCAGGCCGCCGCCACCACGCCCGTGCTGCGCCAGGCCTTCAGCCTGCGCCGCCTGCTGGCGGTGGCCAGCCGCGAAGGCAAGGAACTGCTGCGCGACAAGGTGCGCCTGGCCTTCGCCCTGCTGGGCGCGCTGTTCATGATGGTGATCTTCGGCTATGGCATTTCGCTGGATGTCGAGAACCTGGCCTTTGCCGTGTACGACCAGGACCAGAGCCCGCAGAGCCGCGCCTACCTGGAGGCCTTCCGCGGCTCGCGGTACTTCGCCGAGCAGCCGCCGATCCGCGACGCCCGCCAGTTGCACCAGCGCCTGCAACGTTCGGAAATCAAGCTGGCGCTGGAGATCCCGCCGGGCTTCGGCCGCGACCTGCACGCCGGGCGCCAACCCGTGGTCGCCGCCTGGCTCGACGGCGGCATGCCGTTCCGCGCCGAGACCAGCCGCAACTATGTCGAAGCCGTGCACCAGGGCAACCTCGAGCAACTGGCGGCGCTCAGCCCCCGGCCTGTCGCGCGCCAACAGCCAGTGCGCCTGGAAACCCGCTTTCGCTACAACCAGGACGTGGTCAGCGTGAACGCCATCGGCCCCGGGGTGATGGCGCTGATCCTGGCGTTCATCCCGGCCATGCTCACCGCCCTGGGCATCGTCCGCGAGAAGGAGCTGGGCTCGATCACCAACTTCTACGCCACGCCCCTGACCCGCCTGGAGTTCCTGCTTGGCAAGCAGGCACCGTACCTGGCGGTAAGCCTGGTCAACCTGGCGCTGCTGGTGGCGATGAACCGCTGGCTGTTCGGCGTGCCGCTCAAGGGCAGCCCGCTGGCCCTGGCCTGCGGCGGCCTGGCCTACCTGCTGGCGACCACCAGCCTGGGCCTGCTGATCTCGGCGTTCACCCGCACGCAAATTGCCGCGATCCTCGGCACCATGATTCTCACCAGCCTGCCGACCATCCAGTTCTCCGGGCTGATCGTGCCGCGCTCGTCGCTGGAAGGCGCGGCGGCGCTGATGGGCCAGTTGTTCCCGGCCGGCTACTTCCTCGACATCGCCGTCGGCACCTTCACCAAGGCCCTGGGCCTGCGCGAGCTATGGCCGCAGTGCCTGGCGCTGCTGGGCTTCTTCGCCGCGTTCAGTGGGCTGAGCCTGGTCATGCTGAAAAAGCAGGAGGCCTGAAATGCGTCGCCTCGCCCACACCCTGCGCCTGGGCCTGAAGGAGCTGACCAGCCTGCGCCACGACAGCGTGTTGCTGTTGTTCCTGCTGTACGCCTTCAGCGTGGCGATCTACATGCCCGCGGCGGGTTCGGTGATCGGCGTGCACAACGCCAGCGTGGCGGTGGTCGACGAAGACCACAGCGCCGTCTCGCGCAAGCTCGCCGAAGCGCTGCAGCCGCCGGAGTTCCAAGCCGCCGTGGCGCTGCCCAGCGCACGCCTGGACCAAGCCATGGACAGCGGCCAGTACACCTTCGTGATCAACCTGCCGGTGAACTTCCAGGCCGACCTGCTGGCCGGGCGCTCGCCGCAGTTGCAGGTCAACGTCGACGCCACGGCCATGAGCCAGGCGTTCATGGGCGCCGGCTACATCGGCCGGATCTTCGAGCGCGAGTTGCTCGAGTACACCGACCGCGACGCGGCGCAGAGCCCGGCGCTGCTCAACCCCAAGGCGCTGTTCAACCCCAACCTGGAGGGCGGCTGGTTCCTGGCGGTGATCCAGATCGTCAACAACATCACCATCCTGGCGATCATCCTCACCGGCACCGCGCTGCTGCGCGAGCGCGAGCATGGCACCCTCGACCACCTGCTGGTGCTGCCGTTGACGGCGCTGGAAATCATGCTGGCGAAGATCGCCAGCAACGCCCTGGTGGTGGTGCTGTGCACCTGGGTTTCGCTGGAGGTGGTGGTCAAGGGTGCGCTGGGAGTGCCGCTGGCCGGTTCCCTGGGGCTGTTCCTGGGGGTGACTGCGCTGTACCTGTTCGCCAGCACGGCGCTGGGCATCTTCCTCGCCACCCTGGCGCGCTCGACGCCGCAGTTCGGCCTGCTGGCAATCCCGGTGATCATCCCGATGCTGCTGCTCTCGGGCGGCAGCACGCCGCTGGACAGCATGCCGCAGTGGCTGCAGTGGGTCATGCAGGGTTCGCCCTCGACCCACTTCGTCAGCCTCGGCGCCGCGATCCTGTTCCGCGACGCCGGGCTGGCCGTGGTCTGGCCGGACGTAGCAGCCCTGGCGGTGATCGGCCTGGTGTTCTTCGGCGTGGCCCTGGCGCGCTTTCGCCGCAGCCTCGCTTCGTGATCACTGCACGATCAGGTTGTTGAACAGCAGGTCCTCGACGATCGGCTTGCCCTCTTCGGACTCCATCACCTGCTGCACCTGCTTCAGGGCTTCCTGGCGCAGTTTTTCCTTGGCCTCGACGTTGCTCATGTTGTCCACGCCCTGCTGGGTGAACAGCGCCACCAGCTGGTTGCGGATCAGCGGCTCATGGTGCTTGACCGCAGCGGCGGCGGTATCGCCGGTCACGCGCAGGGCGACATCGGCCTTGTACACCCGCAGCTTGGGGTTGCCGTCGAGGGCGTAGTTGCCAACGAAGGGCGGGCTGAGGGTGATATAGGCCACCTTGGGCTCGCCTTCCTTTTCCTCGGCCATCGCCGCCGCTGGCAGCAGCAGCGCCAGCACCATCCAGATCCACGCTTTCACGAATTCGCTCCTCAATACAGTTGGCGCCAGCTTACCCAGCGCACCGGCCAAACCCAAGCCCGGGCTTATGAAGGTGCATCAGGGCGGGCCATGCTCGTTGACCCGGGGGGCCGCCCTCCTACACTTATCGGCCACCACACGCAAAGGAATAGCCCTGATGAAAGCCTTGTTGTGCAAAGCCCTGGGCCCAGCGCGGGATCTGGTCCTGGAAGAGGTCGCCGGGCCTGCGCCGAAGAAGAACGAAGTGCTGATCGACGTGCATGCCGCCGGGGTCAACTTCCCCGACACCCTGATCATCGAAGGCAAGTACCAGTTCCAGCCACCGCTGCCGTTCTCGCCGGGGGGCGAGGCCGCCGGCGTGGTGGCCGCGGTCGGCGAGAAGGCTGGCGCCTTCCAGGTTGGCGAGCGGGTCATGGCCCTGACCGGCTGGGGCGCCTTCGCCGAGCAGGTGGCGGTGCCGTTCTACAACGTGCTGCCAATTCCGACGGGAATGGACTTCACCACCGCCGCCGCCTTTGGCATGACCTACGGCACCTCGATGCACGCCCTGACCCAGCGCGGCCAGCTCAAGGCCGGCGAGACCCTGCTGGTGCTCGGCGCCTCTGGCGGGGTGGGCCTGGCGGCGGTGGAGATCGGCAAGGCCCTGGGCGCGCGGGTGATCGCCGCGGCCAGCAGCGCCGAGAAACTGGCCATCGCCAAGGCTGCCGGGGCCGACGAGCTGATCGACTACAGCCAGGCCAGCCTCAAGGACGAGATCAAGCGCCTGACCGGCGGCCAGGGCGTCGATGTGGTCTACGACCCGGTTGGCGGCGCGCTGTTCGACCAGGCGGTGCGCGGATTGGCCTGGAATGGCCGGCTGCTGGTGGTGGGCTTTGCCAGTGGCAGCATCCCGCAACTGCCGGTGAACCTGGCGCTGCTCAAGGGCGCGGCGGTGCTCGGGGTGTTCTGGGGCGCGTTCGCCCAGCGCCAGCCGCAGGACAACGCCGCCAACTTCCGCCAGCTGTTCGCCTGGCATGCCGAGGGCAAGCTCAAGCCGCTGGTGTCGCAGACCTTTGCACTGGCCGAGGGCGGCGCGGCGATCGAACGCCTGGCGCAGCGCCAGGCGGTGGGCAAGCTGGTGGTGACGGTCCGGTAACGCCATACAACGTAAGAGCAACTGTCTTGCTGAGACCTCTCAACTGGCGTGATCTCTGTAGGAGCGGCCTTGCCGAGGCGTCGGACCGGTCGGAAAGGGCCGCAAAGCGGCCCCGGCGATCTTTGCAACAACGCTGAAATCCCGGGGCTGCTGCGCAGCCCTTTCGCGACACAAGGCCGCTCCTACAGGTTGACGTAGTAGCTGTGGGCGCATCGCCTGAATCGCGGGGCTAGCCCGCTCCCACGACGGGTACACTTCTATCCATATTCCTAAACGGTAGTTCATAAACTTTTTCTAAACGAATAGGGTATATCGACCGGACCACCGGACCAGCAAATGTCTGTCGCCGTCAGCTGAGGCGACGCTTTCCACTTTGTGAGGTAAGGAATGGTCAGGATCACAATCACCCCAGTGGCCAACGCCAGGGCATTGAGTGCAGCCCAGGAGCGGTACTGATGTCTAGCCAGCCAACTACCCGACTCCACAGCGATATCGACAGCTCGCCGCCGCTGCTGCCGGCCAAGGTGCTGCGCAACGACGCAGAGGCCCTGCAGGCCGCCCGCGAACTGGCCGAGGTGGCCCGCCAGCAGGCGGCCAAGCGTGACCAGCAACGCAAGCTGCCCTGGGCCGAGATCGAACAGTTCACCCGCAGCGGCCTGGGCAGCATCAGCGTGCCCAAGGCCTATGGCGGCCCCGAGGTGTCGTTCGTCACCATCGCCGAAGTGTTCCGCCTGATCAGCGCCGCCGACCCGGCGCTGGGGCAGATTCCGCAAAACCAGTTCGGCATCCTGCAACTGATCCGCCTGACCGCCACCGAAGCCCAGCAGGCAGCGGTCTTGCGCGCCGTGCTCGACGGCTGGCGCATCGGCAATGCCGGGCCCGAACGCGGCACCAAGGACACGCTCACACTCAAGGCCCGCATCACCCGCGACGGCGATGGCTATCGCATCAGCGGCGAGAAGTTCTACTCCACCGGCGCCCTGTTCGCCCACTGGGTGGCGGTCAAGGCCCTGGACGACGAGGGGCGCCAGCGCCTGGCGCTGGTTCGCCGGGGCAGCCCGGGGCTGCGCATCGTCGACGACTGGTCCGGCTTCGGCCAGCGCACCACCGCCAGCGGCACCGTGCTGCTCGACCAGGTGCCGGTGGACGCCGACCTGGTCATCGACAACTGGCGCCATCGGGAACAACCCAGCACCCAGGGCGCGGCCTCGCAACTGATCCAGGCCGCCATCGACGCCGGCATCGCCGAGGCCGCAATCGACGACGCAATCCAGTTCGTGCGCGAGAAATCGCGGCCGTGGATCGAAGCCAAGGTCGAGCGCAACAGCGACGACCCCTATGTGATCGCCGATATCGGCCGCCTCAAGCTCGACCTGCACGCCGCCGAAGCACTGCTGCGCAAGGCCGCGAAGGTGCTCGACGAGGTCAACGCCGGGCCCCTCGACGATGCCGCCGCCGCGCGGGCATCGATCGCCGTGGCCGAGGCCAAGGTGCTCACCACCGAGATCGCCTTGCAGGCCAGCGAGAAGCTCTTCGAGCTGGCCGGCAGCCGCGCCAGCCTGGCCGAGTTCAACCTCGACCGGCACTGGCGCAACGCAAGGGTGCACACCCTGCACGACCCGGTGCGCTGGAAGTACCACGCCGTCGGCGCCTACTACCTCAACGGCACCCTGCCGGCCCGCCATTCCTGGATCTGATTCAAGGCCCTTCGCCAGCAAACCGGCCCCTACGCACTCTCCGTAGGAGCCGGCCTGCCGGCGAACAGCCCCTGCGGAGAGCACCATGACTGCATCCCTCATCACCAGCGACGCCCAGGCCCTGGCCGTCGCCGAAGAAATCGCCCATTCACTGCGCCACGACAGCGCCGCGCGTGACCGCGAACGCCGCCTGCCCCACGCCGAACTCGACCATTTCGTGCAGACCGGCCTGTGGGGCATCAGCGTGCCCAAGGCCTTCGGCGGCGCCGGCGTCTCCAGCGCCACCCTGGCCAAGGTCATCGCCCGCATCGCCCAGGCCGACGCCTCGCTCGGGCAGATCCCGCAGAACCACTTCTACGCCCTGGAAGTGCTGCGGGTGAACGGCACCCCGGCACAACAGAAACGCTTGTATGCCGAAGTCCTCGCCGGCCGCCGCTTCGGCAACGCCCTGGCCGAGATCGGCACCAGGAACGCCCATGAACGCACCACCCGCCTGACCCGCGATGGCGACCATTACCGTATCGATGGCCGCAAGTTCTACTGCACTGGCGCCCTCTACGCCCAACGCATCCCGACCCTGGTGATCGACGAACAGGGGGTTTCACACCTGGCCTTCGTGCCCGCCGACACCCCGGGGATCGAGGTGATCGACGACTGGAGCGGCTTCGGCCAGCGCACCACCGGCAGTGGCTCGGTGGTGTTCGACAATGTGTTCGTCCGCGCCGAGGACGTGGTGCCGTTCCAGAGCGCCTTCGATCGCCCGACCACGGTCGGCCCGCTGGCGCAGATCCTCCACGCCGCCATCGACACCGGCATCGCCCGCGCCGCCTTCGAGGACGCCCTGCACTTCGTGCGCACCCGCAGCCGGCCGTGGATCGATTCCGGCCTGGACAAGGCCAGCGACGACCCGCTGACCCTGAAAAGCTTCGGCCACCTGGCGATCCGCCTGCACGCCGCCGAAGCCCTGCTCGAGCGCGCCGGGGAAATCCTCGACCTCGCCCAGGCCGACAGCAACGCCGAGACCCTGGCCGCCGCCTCCATCGCCGTGGCCGAGGCGCGGGCGATCAGCACCGAGATCTCGCTCGCCGCTGGCACCACCCTGTTCGAGCTGGCCGGCAGCCAGGCCACCCTGGCCGAGCACAACCTCGACCGCCACTGGCGCAACGCCCGCGTCCACACCCTGCACGACCCGGTGCGCTGGAAGTACCACGCCATCGGCAACTACTACCTCAACGACGAGAAGCCGCCGCGCCGGGGGACCATCTGATGGCCCGCCAGATCCTGCTCAACGCCTTCAACATGAACTGCATCGGGCACATCAACCATGGCCTGTGGACCCACCCACGGGACACCTCGACCCAGTACAAGACCCTGGAATACTGGACCGACCTCGCCCGCCTGCTGGAACGCGGGCTGTTCGACGGCCTGTTCATCGCCGACATCGTCGGCACCTACGACGTGTACGGGCAGTCGGTGCAGGTGCCGCTGAAAGAGGCCATCCAGCTACCGGTCAACGACCCACTGCTGCTGGTCTCGGCCATGGCCGCAGTGACCCGGCACCTGGGCTTCGGCCTCACCGCCAACCTGACCTACGAGGCGCCGTACCTGTTCGCCCGGCGCCTCTCCACCCTCGATCACCTGAGCAACGGCCGAGTCGGCTGGAATATCGTCACCGGCTACCTCGACAGCGCCGCCCGGGCCATGGGCCTGGAACAGCAACCCGAGCATGACCGCCGCTACGACCAGGCCGACGAATACCTGCAGGTGCTGTACAAGTTGCTCGAAGGCAGCTGGGACGACGACGCCGTGATCGCCGACCGCGAACAGCGCGTGTATGCGCGTCCGGACAAGGTGCGCAAGGTCGAGCACCACGGTGAGTTCTACAAGGTCGAGGGCTATCACCTGTGCGAACCCTCGCCCCAGCGCACCCCGGTGCTGTTCCAGGCGGGCAGTTCGGCGCGCGGCCTGGCGTTCGCCGGCAACCATGCCGAATGCGTGTTCATCGGCGGCCAGGACAAGCCGTCCACCCGCGCCCAGGTCGACAAGGTGCGCGCAGCGGCCAAGGCGGCCGGGCGCGATCCCCAGGCGGTGAAGGTGTTCATGGGCCTCACCGTGATCGTCGCCCCGACCGAGCAGCAGGCTCGCGCCAAGCATGCCGAGTACCTGCGCCACGCCAGCGCCGAGGCCGGCGTGGCGCACTTCGCCAGCTCCACCGGCATCGACTTCTCACGCTACGAACTGGACGAGCCCATCGGTTTCGCCAAAGGCAACGCCATCCAATCCGCCACCCGCCAGTTGCAGGACAACGCCTGGACCCGTCGCCGCCTGCTCGAACAACACGCCCTGGGCGGGCGCTACGTGACCCTGGTCGGCGCCCCGGAACAAGTGGCCGAGCAACTGATCGCCTGGATCGACGAAACCGGCCTGGACGGCTTCAACCTGGCGCGCACCGTCACCCCGGAGAGCTACGAGGACTTCATCGACCTGGTGATCCCGGAACTGCAACGCCGCGGCCGCTACAAGACCGCCTACGCCCAGGGCAGCCTGCGCCAGAAGCTGTTCGCCACACCCCACGCCCACCTGCCCGCCGACCACCCCGGCGCCGCCTATCGCAACCCACCTGTCCCTGCCCCGACTGGAGCCCTGCACCATGCTTGAGAAACTGTTCCGGCCCGTCGCGGCCATCGCCCTGGGCCTGGGCCTGTGCGCCACCGCCCTCGCCGCCGAGCCGCTGAAGATCGGCACCACCGCCGCCTTCGCCATCCCACTGGAAGCCGCTGTGGAAGAGGCCCACAAGCAAGGCCTGGACGTGAAATTGATCGAGTTCAGCGACTGGATCGCACCGAACGTCAGCCTCAACAGCGGCGACATCGACGTGAACTACTTCCAGCACATCCCCTTCCTGGAGAATGCCAAGGCCGCCGCCGGTTTCAACCTGGTGCCCTACGCGCCGGGGATCATCAACAACGTCGGCCTCTACTCGAAGCGCTACAAAAGCTTCGCCGAGCTGCCCGAAGGCGCCAGCGTGGCCATCGCCAACGACCCGATCAACAGTGGCCGAGGCCTGCAGTTGCTGGCCAAGGCCGGGTTGATCACCCTCAAGCCGGGCGTGGGCTACAAGGCCACCGAGGATGACATCGTCGCCAACCCCAGGAAGATCAAGATTCTCCAGGTCGAGGCGGTACAGCTGGTGCGCGCCTATGACGACGCCGACCTGGTCCAGGGCTACCCGGCCTACATCCGCCTGGCCAATAGCTTCGACGCCACCTCGGCGCTGCTGTTCGACGGCCTGGAGAACAAGGAATACGTGATCCAGTTCGTGATCCGCCCGCAGGAGAAGAACGACCCGCGCCTGGCCAAGTTCGTCGACATCTACCAGCACTCGCCCGCCGTGCGCGCCGCCCTGGACAAGGCCCACGGCAAGCTCTACCAGGCCGGTTGGGAAGGCTGACATGGCCCAGGCCAGCGCCCTCAGGGCGCCCGTCCCCCCCGTCGAACCGCACAAGGCCACGGAGCAGACTCTGCGCCCGGACGTGAGCCAGGCCCACGTGCGCTTCATCGGCCTGGGCAAGACCTACCCAGGCCAGGCCCAGCCCGCGCTGCACGGCATCGACCTGAACATTCGCCGCGGCGAAATTTTCGGCATCATCGGCCGCAGTGGCGCCGGCAAGTCGTCGCTGCTGCGCACCATCAACCGCCTGGAACAGCCCAGCCAGGGCCGGGTACTGATCGACCAGGTGGATATCGCGCCGTTCGACGAGGACCGCCTGGTGGCCCTGCGCCGGCGCATCGGCATGATCTTCCAGCACTTCAACCTCATGTCGGCCAAGACCGTGTGGCAGAACGTCGAGCTGCCGTTGAAGGTGGCCGGCGTCGCCAAGGCCGAGCGCCAGCGCAAGGTGCGCGAGCTGCTGGCGCTGGTCGGGCTGGCGGAGAAACAGCATGTCTACCCGGCACAACTGTCGGGTGGGCAGAAACAGCGGGTCGGTATCGCCCGGGCGCTGGTGCACGACCCTGAGATTCTGCTGTGCGATGAGGCCACGTCGGCGCTGGACCCGGAAACCACCGCCTCGATCCTTGAACTGCTGCGCGACATCAACCGGCGCCTGGGCCTGACGGTGGTGCTGATCACCCACGAGATGGCGGTGATCCGCGATATCTGCCACCGCGTGGTGGTGCTGGAGCGCGGCGAAGTGGTCGAGCAGGGCGAAGTCTGGCAGGTGTTCGGCGCACCGCGCCATGAGGTGACTCACACGCTGCTGGCACCCTTGCAGGCGCGGCTCCCCGAGGCATTGCAAGCCAGCCTGCGCGCCAGCCCCGCCAGCCGTGATGCGGCCGTGGTACTCAAGCTCGGCCTGGTCGGCGAGCCGGAACTGAGCGCCCTGTTCGCTGACCTGGGTGGGCGGGTGCGCCTGCTGCAGGGCGGCATCGAGACCATCGGCGAGCATGCCGTGGGGCAACTGGTCCTGTCCGTGCGCGGCTCGCCGCTGGACACCCGTCAATTGCTGGAACGCGCCCGTCGCTGGGCTGCGGATGTGGAGGTGCTGGGCCATGTGGATTGATCGCTTGCTGCAAGGCCTGCTCGACACCTTGCTGATGGTCGGCGTGTCGTCGCTGGTGGCGTTGATCATCGGCGTGCCGATGGCGGTGCTGCTGGTGACCAGCGACAAGGGCGGGATCTTCGAGGCCGCGGCGCTGAACCGGGTGCTGGGCGCCATCGTCAACCTGTTCCGTTCGATCCCGTTCCTGATCCTGATGGTCGCGCTGATCCCCTTCACCCGCCTGGTGGTTGGCACCACCTACGGCGTATGGGCCGCGGTGGTGCCATTGACCATCGCCGCGACACCGTTCTTCGCGCGAATCGCCGAGGTCAGCCTGCGCGAGGTCGACCATGGGCTGGTCGAGGCGGCCCAGGCCATGGGCTGCCGGCGCTGGCACATCGTCTGGCACGTGTTGCTGCCCGAGGCGCTGCCGGGGATCGTCGGCGGCTTCACCATCACCCTGGTGACCTTGATCAACTCATCGGCCATGGCCGGGGCGATCGGCGCCGGCGGCCTGGGGGATATCGCCTATCGCTATGGCTACCAGCGCTTCGACAGCCAGATCATGCTGACCGTGATCGTGATGCTGGTGGCGTTGGTGGCGGTGATCCAGCTGGGTGGCGATCGTCTGGCCAAAAGCTTGAACAAACGTTGAAGATTACCGGTGTAGGAGCGGCCTTGCCGAGGCGTCGGACCGGTCGGAAAGGGCCGCAAAGCGGCCCCAGCGATCTTTGCATCAACGCTGAAATCCTGGGGCCGCTTTGCGCGCCTTGCCGACCGGCCCGACGCCTCGGCAAGGCCGCTCCTACAACGCTATGCGCAAGGCTCAGCCCCAATGCAGCTGCGCCGCCGGCACCGGCCTGCCAAACCAGTACCCCTGCCCCAGCTGGCACTGCTGCTCCAGCAGGAAGCGCGCCTGCTCGGCCTGCTCGATACCCTCGGCATGCACCTGCATGCCCATGCTCCGGGCCAGGGCGATAATCACCCGGACGATGGCGATATCGTCATCGTCCAACGGCAGCCCGGCAACGAAACCCTGATCGATCTTGAGCTTCTGCACCGGCAGGCGCTTGAGCCGCAGCAACGACGAATAGCCCGTGCCGAAATCGTCGATGGCCAGGCTCAAGCCCAGCTCGCGCAGGCGGTGCAGCTGCTCCAGTGCCACTTCAGGGTCTTCCATCACCGCGCTTTCGGTCACTTCCAGCTCCAGCAGCGCCGGATCCAGGCCGCTGTCGTGCAGCACATCGGCCACTTGCCGGTACAGGTCGCGCTGGCTGAACAGGCGGCTGGAGATGTTCACCGCGACGAAGGCCAACTGCCGCCCTTCGGTCTGCCACTGCACCATCTGCCGGCAGGCCTGGCGCAGCACCCAGGCGTCGATCTCGGCGATCAGCCCGGTGCGCTCGGCGATGGGGATGAACTCCCCGGGCGGCACCAGGCCACGCTGGGGGTGCTGCCAGCGCACCAAGGCCTCGACCCCGACCATGCGCGCGGTGAACAGGTCGTGCACCGGCTGGAAGAACACCCGCAGCTCTTGCTGCTCCAGGGCACGGCGCAATTCGCCGGCCGTCTCGACCCGCTGCTGGGCGTGGGCGGTGAGTTCCTCGGTGTACAACGCATAGCAGGCGCGGCCGTTGCTCTTGGCCTTGAACAGCGCCGAATCGGCATTGCGCAGCAGTTGTTCGCCACTCAGGGCATCGCTGGGGAACAGGCTGATACCGATGCTGACACTGATGAACAGGCGGTTGCCCTCGAAACAGAAGGGTTCTTTCAAGCGCTCGATGATGGTCTGCGCCAGCTTGCCGGCATGGCCGACCTGCTGGCAGTTCTCGGCCAGCACGCCGAACTCGTCGCCGCCCAGGCGCGCCAGGGTCACGCCGTTGCCCAGCACCTCGCGCAGGCGCTCGCCCACCAGCTTGAGCAACTGGTCGCCAATGGTATGGCCAAGGCCGTCGTTGATGCTCTGGAAGTGGTCGAGGTCGAGCAGCAGCAGCGCGCAGCCGCGCTTGTTGGCCTGCGCCGCGGCCAAGGCCTGCTCGACCCGGTCATTGAACAACAGCCGATTGGGCAGGCCAGTCAGCGGGTCATGGTGGGCGAGGTAGGCCAGTTCTTCCTCGCTATGCTTGATCGCGCTGATGTCGCTGAACACCGCCACGTAGTGGCTGAGCGCGCCGCTGTCGTCGCGAATGGCGCAGATCGTCTGCCATTGCGGGTAGATTTCGCCGCTCTTGCGGCGGTTCCAGATCTCCCCGCTCCACTCGCCCTTGTCGGCCAGGGTGGCGTAGATCTGCTGGTAGAACGGCGCGCCATGGCGGCCAGACTTGAACTTGCTCGGGCGCTGGCCGATGACCTCGTCCTGCTGATAGCCGGTGATGCGCATGAAGGCCCGGTTGACGTGCACGATCAGGCCATTGCGGTCGGTGACCAACACCCCTTCCAGGGTGCTGTCGAACACCGCCGCGGCCATGCGCAGGCGCTCGCGGTCCTCGCTGCGCAGGCGCGCGCCGATGCCGATGAAGTTCAGCAGCCGGGCGCGCGAGACAAAAATCAGCAAGGCGCTGAGCAACACCCAGACCACCACGTTGATCTGCCGCCCTACGGTGAGCGCCAGCGGGTCCTCGGTCATGCCGTGCAGAACCAGTTCCGACAGCACCAGCCAGAGGATCGAAAGCACCACGTAGAGCCCGGCCATGCGCAAGGCGTCGCGAACGGAAACAGACATGTCGGGTGGATGAGCCCATGAAAAATGAAGGGGCATTATAAGGGCTGAAACACCCTGTGACCTCCTATCAAAAAGGGCGACTGGTTTTATTTCCCCGCCAAGGGATAATGCGAGCGCTGTTCCCCCTGTTTTCCGAGGGTCTTTCCCGTTATGTGGTACTACGGTTTACTCGACTTGTCGGCCTGGCAACTGGTCGCCGTCACCTTGCTGCTGACCCATGTCACCATCGTCAGCGTCACCATCTACCTGCACCGCTACTCGGCCCACCGTGCCCTGGAGCTGAACGCGGGCCTCAAGCATTTCTTCCGTTTCTGGCTGTGGCTGACCACGGCGCAGAACACCCGCGAGTGGACCGCCATCCACCGCAAGCATCACGCCAAGTGCGAAACCCCGGACGACCCGCACAGCCCGCTGCACAAGGGCCTGGGCACGGTGCTGCGCAAGGGCGCCGAGCTGTACCGCGCCGAGGCGCGCAACGAGGAAACCCTGCGCATCTATGGCAAGAACTGCCCGGATGACTGGATCGAGCGCAACCTCTACAGCCGCTACAAGCTTGGCGGCATCGCCCTGATGGCGGTCATCGACCTGCTGCTGTTCGGCACGATCGGCATCACCATCTGGGCCATCCAGATGATGTGGATACCCTTCTGGGCCGCCGGCGTGGTCAACGGCCTGGGCCACGCGGTCGGCTACCGCAACTTCGAGTGCCGCGACGCCGCCACCAACCTGGTGCCCTGGGGCATCATCATTGGCGGCGAGGAGCTGCACAACAACCACCACACCTACCCCAACTCGGCCAAGCTTTCGGTACGCCGCTGGGAATTCGACATGGGCTGGATGTGGATCCGCCTGCTGAGCCTGCTGCGCCTGGCCAAGGTGCAGCGCGTCGCGCCCATCGCCCACCGGGTCGAAGGCAAGGCCTCGCTGGACATGGACACCGCCATGGCCATCCTCAACAACCGCTTCCAGATCATGGCCCAGTACCGCAAGCTGGTGATCGGCCCGTTGGTCAAGCAGGAGCTGGACAAGGTCGACGCCTCGGTGCGCCACCGCTTCCGCCGCGCCAAGCGCCTGCTGTCGCGGGAAACCAGCCTGCTGCAGGACCGGCACCACGTGCGCATCGAATCGATGCTGGCCCACAGCCAGGCACTGAAGACCATCTATGAAAAGCGCCTGGCGCTGCAGCAGATCTGGGCACGTACCAGCGCCAACGGCCACGACATGCTCGCGGCCATGAAAGACTGGGTACACGAGGCCGAGGCCAGCGGTATCCAATCGCTGCGTGACTTCGCCGAGCAGCTCAAGACCTACTCGCTGCGCCCCAGCGGCGCCTGACCGCCGTTGATCGGCATGCCCCGCAACGGGGCATGCCCACCGGAACTTCCGCCCATTGATCCGACTCAAATTCGGCATATCGCCCGCGTGGCGGGCCGGTCCGTGGCCGCACGCCCATCGTCGAGAACCGTTCCGTGCTCATGGCCAAAGACCTCCCACCCACGCATGCGGGCCGTGCCCGACCCGAAGCCGCCCAGACCCTCCTCGCCTTGCTGCATGCCCAAGGCGAGGTGGCGCGCCTGAGCGAGCGCGAGCAGCTGTACAGCTCGCTGCTGGACAGCGTCAATGCCGTACTCTGGGCCTTCGATTGGGAAACCCGTCAGGTGCTCTATGTCAGCCCCGCCTACGAGCGCATTTTCGGCCGCCCCGCCAGCCTGGTGTTGGCCGATTACAACGAGTGGCGCGACGCCATTTACCCGGACGACCTGGAGTACGCCGAGCGCAGCCTGGCCCAGGTGCTGGTAAAAGGTACCGTCGAGGATCGTGAGTACCGCATCCTCAACGCTGCCGGTGAAGTGCGCTGGCTCAGCGACAAGTGCTACATCAACCAGCAGCGCGAAGGCGATCAACGGGTGATCATCGTTGGCATCGCCGAGGACATCACCGAAAAGAAGCAGCTCGAAGGCGAACTGCAACGCCTGGCCACCACCGACGTGCTCACCCAGAGCAGCAACCGTCGGCACTTTTTCGAGTGCGCCCAGCAAGCCTTCGACAGCGCGCGCGAGGACGGCACGCCGATGGCGTTCCTGCTGTTGGATATCGATGATTTCAAACAGATCAACGACAGCTATGGCCACCAGGAAGGCGACCAGGTGTTGCAGCGTATCGCCGACAGCGGCAAGGCCGTGCTACGGCGTGGCGACCTGTTCGGGCGCATCGGTGGCGAGGAGTTCGCCGCGGTGTTCCCAGGCTGTACCGCCCAAGTCGCCGAACAGATCGCCGAACGCTTGCAGCGGGAGATTCAACGCCTGAGCTTCAGTCATGGCGAACACACCTACGGGGTTACCGTGAGCCAAGGGCTGACCGGCCTAATGGATGAGGATGAAAGCCTGGATAGTCTGTTCGCCCGGGCGGACGCGGCGATGTACCGCGCCAAGCGCCAAGGCAAGAACCAGATCGTGAAAGGCTGATCGCGCCAAGCGCAAGCCATAGCTGCAGTTCACTGGGAGGCCCACTCGTAATCGATCGGGCCACTACGTGGCCCAGCCAGTATCCCTTCAGGCTCTTTTT
Source organism: Pseudomonas muyukensis (assembly GCF_019139535.1). Classification (NCBI taxonomy): domain Bacteria; kingdom Pseudomonadati; phylum Pseudomonadota; class Gammaproteobacteria; order Pseudomonadales; family Pseudomonadaceae; genus Pseudomonas; species Pseudomonas muyukensis. The sequence continues at coordinate 469,741 of NZ_CP077073.1, forward strand.
CCCGCCCCTCCCTGAAACCGACTTCGAGAAAGTGTCGCTGCTGATCGGTGATTTCACCCGCCAAAGCGATAGCCTGAGCGGTGTAGCGCTTGATCAGAGCAGCCTTTCTGGCCTCTTTTGAATAGCTCATGTGCACCTCCGATATGTGGAAAGTAGGTTGCAGGCCCATGGCTGCAACAGGGATCGCGAGATTGCCGGCCCGATCACGAACGAAACCAAGCGACTGGTACAGGGGTTCGGCCCCCTGGTCCGGTTGCTGAACCTCGATTCGCGAGCACTTGAGCATCCGTGCATACTCCGCCACCGCCAGCAACGACAGTGTTGCCACCAGCCCCCTCAGTGGGTTCGCAGGCCCAGGCTTGCCCTCCAGCAGGATGATCTTGATACAACACCTGCTTTGCCGGGGGCTGGCGTAGCACAGGCCACAGAGCTCGCGGGCGGACCACAACGCCAAGTCGAAACCCCTACGATCACAATCCGTCCAATGCGGCAGCTCTTCCCAGGGGAATTGGTGTGCCTGCTCGCCCCATAGCTGGAAAGCTGCGACAGCCCTGTGCCCAATGGGTTCGAAGCCCACTTCCTCGACGTCAAACCCAGGCCTGGATACAGGCCCGGTGCGCAACGCTGCATGGGCAAGCTTTCGCGCGTTGGATCGATAGACCTGGTAACGCAGGCCGGGATAGTTATAGGCGCTCATCTGCAGCCTTCCTGCCATTCCGTTGGGGGAGTGGCTGGAAAACTACGCCTGAAGGGCTTCCCTGGATACGAACAACCGTCCGCAATACCTGTAGGACCGATCCCAAGCCTGATACGACCCCGCCGGCCGCCAGATCAGCCCTGGCGCGCGCCGTCCTCTGTCGGCTCGCCAGCGGCAGCCGGCGCCGCGCCCGGGCCGGCCTCCAGCTCGCGCTCGGCAGCTTCTGCGGCCTCACGCTCGGCCTGCTCCCGCGCCAGTGCCTCAGGGTCGACCTTGCGCAGCCGCGACAGCTCCGGCAGGCCAAGCTTGAGCAACCGCGCGGTCTTGCTGGCGGCCACCTTCTCCAGCCCCTGGCTGGGCTTGAGCGCGGCCAGCTGGCCTGCCAGGTTCATCGCCAGTATCTCGCGGGAATACACGCCACCACCCAGCTGGTACACCGCCGCGATCAGCTCGCGCAGGTTCAGCGGCAGACGCCAGCGGGTGCGCAACGCCGAGCCGAACGGCGCGCCGAATTCGTTGAGCGACAGCTGCACCTGGTCCTCGTCCAGCTCCCCACCTGCCAGGCGCCACTCCTGCAGCGTGCGCAACACGGCCAGGTCGCCCAGGCAATGCAGCAGCCCTGCGCAATAGCAGAGCGCCTCGTCGACCTCGAGCAGGCGCGCCAGGGTGCGGGCATATTCGGCGGTGTGCAGTGACAGGTTCCAGTAATGCGCGGCATGCCGGGCCAGCAGCGGGTCGCTAAGGCGCGCGCTGCGCTTGAGGGTCAGGCCGAGGATGAGGTTCATGCTCTGGGTGCTGCCGAGCTTGTTCAGCGCCTGCAGCAAGGTCTGCACTGGCGCCTCGCGGTGCAGCGCGGCGCTGTTGGCGGCGGCGATCAGCACACCGGTGATCTGCGGGTCGTTGCGCACCTCCTCCTCGAGCACCTTGAGGTTCAGCCCCTGGGGGTTGAGCGCGCGCTTGACCGCCACCTGCACGTCGGCGAACAGCGGGCCACCGTCGGCCGTGGCGCGACGCTGCTCGAGGTAGGCCGGCAATTGCACGCCGGGCTGCAGCGGCGGCACAGGGCAGGCGATCTGCTCGCCCACTGCCAGCAGCAGGTTTTCCAGGCGCTTGCGCAGGTTGCCCAGGTCGAGCGGCTTGCTCAGGTACGCCGTGGGCTGCAGCGGCACGGCCTCGCGCACGCTGGCGCTGTCGGTGCGGTCGCTCATGAGGATGAAGGGCAATCCAGGCCTGTCGCCCTTGGCGCGCACCTTGCGCAGCAGGTCGAGGCCATCGAGGCCGGCGAGTTCGCGGGCGGCGATGATCAGGTCAGGCTTGCTCGCCAGCGCGTTCAGCGCCTGCGAGCCATCGGCGCAAACCTGCAAGCGCGCATCGCAGCGCACGCTGAGCAGCATTTCGCTAAGCATGTCGCGTACCCAGGGGTCGCCCTCGGCAATCAGCACGCAAGGGGGTAGGGGGTCGGCAGCGCTCATGAGCGAGTCTCCAGAAAATGACGCGCGATCCATCGCAGCTTCCACGGATTCCTCGTACAACCTTAGCGCCTGATGCCTGCGAAGGGCACAAAAAAACCCGCCGAGGCGGGTTTTTTCTGCAGCGTGTCACATGTTTCAGGCCAGTTCGGCGAAGCACTCTTCGATGATGGCCAGGCCTTTGTCCAGCAGCGCGTCTTCGGCAGTCAGCGGCACCAGGATCCGCAGGACGTTGCCATAGGTGCCACAAGACAGCAGGATCAGGCCCTTGTCGCGCGCCTTCGCGACCACTTGGGCAACGGCGGCGGCGTTCGGGGTATGGCTGCCCTTCTCGAACACTTCCACCGCGATCATCGAGCCCAGACCACGGACGTCGCCGATGATCGGGTGCTTCTTCTGGATTTCACGCAGGCCGGTGGTCAGGCGCTCGCCGACCGCCTTGCTGCGGTCCAGCAGCTTCTCTTGCTCGAACACTTCGATCACGGCCAGGGCCGCGGCGCAAGCGATCGGCGAGCCGGCGTAGGTGCCACCCAGGCCACCTGGGGCGATGGCATCCATGTACTCGGCCTTGCCGCACACACCGGCCAGCGGGAAGCCGCCGGCGATGGACTTGGCGAAGGTGGTCAGGTCGGGCGCGACGCCCATCTGCTCCATGGCGAAGAAGGTACCGGTACGGCCAGCGCCGGTCTGTACTTCGTCGGCGATCAGCAGGATGCCGTGCTGGTCGCACAGTGCGCGCAGGCGCTGCATCAGTTCTTTCGGCGCCGGCAGGAAGCCGCCTTCGCCCTGGACTGGCTCGAGGATGATCGCGGCGATGTCGCGCGGCTCGGCGTCGTTCTTGAAGATACGCTCGACCGAGGCGATGGCGTCGTCGACGCTGATGCCGTGCAGTTCGCTCGGGAACAGGGCGCGGAAGATGCCGCCTGGCATCAGGCCCATGCCGGCGGAGTACGGCACGACCTTGCCGGTCAGGCCCAGGGTCATCATGGTGCGACCGTGGTAGCCGCCGGTGAAGGCGATCACGCCGGCACGGCCAGTGGCGGCACGGGCGATCTTCACGGCGTTCTCAACGGCTTCGGAGCCGGTGGTCACCAGCAGGGTCTTCTTGTCGAAGTTGCCTGGGACCAGCTTGTTGATCTTCTCGCACAGCTCGACGTAGGGCTCGTAGGCCAGCACCTGGAAGCAGGTGTGGCTGACCTTGGTCAGTTGCTCTTGCACCGCGGCAACCACTTTCGGGTGCAGGTGGCCGGTGTTGAGTACGGCGATGCCGCCGGCGAAGTCGATCAGTTCGCGGCCTTCAACGTCGATCACCGTCGAGTTCTTCGCGGTATCGACGAAGATCGGGTGAATTTGGCCAACACCACGCGGGACGGCGGCGACACGACGTTGCATCAAGGATTCGTTGGTCTTGCTCATAGTGCCCTCAATTGCGCCCATTCCAGGCGCTTTTATTCGGGGGTGGCTGGACGCATGCGCGCACAGTATTCGTTGATCGACTGCCACGAATGCCCTGGCCACCGGGTACCGCTATGTCAAAAAGGCCAGCGAGGCGTCGCTCTCGCGCCCCGCTGGCAGAGGTAAAACCGTTTACCTGGCGATCAGACGCTGATGCACAGGTATTTGATCTCGAGGTAGTCCTCGATACCGTACTTGGAACCTTCGCGGCCCAGGCCCGAGGCCTTGATGCCGCCGAACGGCGCGACTTCGTTGGAGATCAGGCCGGTGTTGATGCCGACCATGCCGTATTCCAGGGCTTCGGCGACACGGAACACGCGGCTCATGTCGCGGGCATAGAAGTACGACGCCAGGCCGAACTCGGTGTCGTTGGACATGGCGATGACTTCGGCCTCGTCCTTGAAGCGGAACAGCGGCGCCAGTGGGCCGAAGGTCTCTTCCTTGGCCACGGCAGCGGTCTTCGGCACGTCGACCAGGATGGTCGGCTCGAAGAAGTTGCCTTCGATCAGCTTGCCGCCGGACAGCACCTTGGCGCCCTTGGATACCGCGTCCTCGATGTGCTCCTGGACCTTGGCGACAGCCTTGCCGTCGATCAGCGGGCCAGTGGTGGTGCCTTCTTCCAGGCCGTTGCCGATCTTGAGCTTGGCCACAGCGGCCTTGAGCTTCTCGGCGAACGCGTCGTAGACGCCATCCTGCACGTAGATGCGGTTGGCGCAGACGCAGGTCTGGCCGTTGTTGCGGTACTTGGAGATGATCGCGCCCTCGACCGCCTTGTCCAGGTCGGCGTCGTCGAACACGATGAACGGCGCGTTGCCGCCCAGCTCCAGGGAAACCTTCTTGATGTCCTTGGCGCACTCTTCCATCAGCTGGCGACCAATTTCGGTCGAGCCGGTGAAGGACAGCTTGCGTACCAGCGAGTTGCCGGTCAGCTCGCTGCCGACTTCGCCGGCGCTGCCGGTGATCACGCTGAGCACGCCAGCCGGGATCCCGGCGCGGGTCGCCAGTTCGACCAGGGCCAGGGCGGAGTACGGGGTCTGCGAAGCAGGCTTGAGCACCATGGTGCAACCGGCGGCCAGGGCCGGGCCGGCTTTACGGGTGATCATCGCGGCCGGGAAGTTCCATGGGGTGATGGCGGCGGTAACGCCGATCGGCTGCTTGATGACGATCAGGCGCTTGTCTGGCTGGTGGCCCGGAATGACGTCGCCGTAGACGCGCTTGGCTTCCTCGGCGAACCACTCGATGAACGAGGCGGCGTAGGCGATTTCGCCCTTGGCTTCGGCCAGTGGCTTGCCTTGCTCGGTGGTCATCAGGCGGGCCAGGTCGTCCTGGTGCTCGATCATCAGCTCGAACCAGCGGCGCAGCTTGCCGGCACGCTCCTTGGCGGTCAGTGCGCGCCAGGCCGGCAGGGCCTTGTCGGCGGCCTCGATGGCGCGGCGGGTCTCGGCGGCGCCCATCTTCGGCACGCTGCCGATCACTTCACCGGTGGCCGGGTTGGTCACCTTGATGGTCTGGCCGCTGTCCGCATCCAGCCACTCACCATTGATGAAGGCTTGCTGGCGGAACAACTGAGCGTCTTTGAGCTGCATGTCGGCTTCCCTTAACTGCGAATTTTGATTGTTGAAAAGGCGCCCCCTAAAGG